>SKTZ01000067.1 GCA_007122335.1 Bacillota bacterium | reverse complement strand
TCAATGAGTTTGCCCGTAATCAGTTCTCCGATAAATCCAGCCAGGCGGGCAAGTTTTTCCCTGTTAGCCAAAAATTCCTGGCCGCCTCCGGCCAGAATTAAATATCCCATAACTTTTTCCTCGACAAGGAGAGGGAAAACTAAAATTGGTTCGGTAGGGCAGTTTTCTTGACCACACTCCCGGCAAAAATCCTGTCTTTGTTCGCTGTCAAAAAACACAGGACCCCTTGTTTCCTTTGTTTTTTCCAGTAGAGAAAAACAAATGCTCTCCGGCCTGGTGACACTATTTCCCGAGGAAGCAACCAGTTCATATTCCTCGGTAAAAAGGAGCGCATCAAAACTAAAAAAAGCGGCAAAAGTATTAAGAATACTACTACAGCTATCCCTGATTTTTTTCAGTCCCATTGCCCTTCCCCCTCCAGGCGGATTATTTCATACTTCGCTTATTTAACCTGTTTTCCTTTAAACTCCTCCCCTCCCCTAATCCAGCAATATCTCTTCAAGTTCCTCTGGTTTTTTAATTTCCACCTCTCTCCGGTTAAAACCGATAAGGCCTTCCTTTTTCATGCGGGCCAGTTCCCGAGAAAGAGACGGGCGAGGAATATTGAAGTAATCAGCAAGTTCATTCCGGGAAAATTCCCAGCTAAACCTATCTTTCCCTTCTCTTGCCGCCTGCCGGAGCAGGTAATAGGCGATTTTTTGTTTAATCGTTCCCAGGGAAAGAAGTTCAATTTTATTGGATAACATCAGAACCCTGTTGGATATTGTCTCCATGAACCTGAGCAGTATCTCCCGGTCACTTTTTAACAGAAAAAGCAGATCCTCCCGGGAAAGCCGAAATACCTTTGTTTCTTCCTGGGCAATGATATCCGCTGGATAGCAGGGATCGGCGGAAAAAAGCACGCTTTCACCGAAGGCCTGTCCTTTGCCAAAGGTCGCCAGGGTAACAACTTTTCCGGTTGAAAAAGATTTTTTCACAGCAACGCTGCCCCGGATGACAATTCCCAAATAACCTGCTTTATCTCCCTGAGAGGAGATTTTTTCCCCTTTCTGGAGCTCTTTTATTACCGGGCGGGTTCTCTCCAGGAGTATTTCCAGTTCTTCGGGGGACTTGTCCTGAAAAATATAGCATTTTTCTATCAGGAAATTTTTTAAATCCATTTTCTCCCTCCGTAACATTTGTTACCGCATTATTCCTATCGATATACTATACTTTGTTTTAAATGATCCGGGAGGTGTTCAAAATTAAAAACCTGCGCAAGATTATTGAAATTGACCAGGAAAAATGCGACGGGTGCGGCCTCTGTGCCGAAGCCTGTCATGAAAGAGCAATAGAAATTATTGATGGCAAAGCTCAATTGATAAGCGAATCCTATTGTGATGGACTCGGAGACTGCCTGCCGGCCTGTCCCCAGGATGCCATAAAAATTGTTACCCGGGAAGCAGAACCATTTGACAAAGAGGCCGTCCAGGCCCGAATCGGGGGAAGCTGTGCTTCCGGGGCCCCCTGCAGCCTGGCTACGGATACAGGCCCCTCTTCCTCAAGTTTAAGCCAGTGGCCTATTCAAATCCACCTTGTCCCTCCCAGGGCTGAATATTTCAACAATGCCAGCCTTTTAATTGCAGCTGATTGCACCGCCTTCGCCGGTCCCGGGCTGCTGAAGGGTTTAATGGAAAACCGGGTTACTTTAATCGGCTGTCCCAAACTGGATAACGTCGCGGCCTACCTGGATAAATTAACGACAATTTTTCGAGACAACCCAATCAACCATATCCGGTTAATCCGGATGACCGTCCCCTGCTGTGGGGGAATGGTTAATCTTGTGGAAAAAGCCCTGGAAAGGGCAGGTAAAGATGTACCCCGGGAAATAATTATCCTGGGAACAGACGGAATAATCCAGGAAAAGAAAGGAGCATAATAATGAGTAAAATGTTTTGTTACCAGTGCGAAGAAGCATTGAAAGGAAAAGGATGTGAAGTCAAAGGAGTATGTGGTAAGTCTCCAGAGGTTGCCAGCCTTCAGGATTTACTGGTTTACCTGGTAAAAGGTCTGGCCCTTTTAAGCCAGAAAGCCCGGACTGTAGAAGTAGACCCTGGTGAGGTTCCCGAATTTATTACTTCCAGCCTTTTCTCCACAATTACCAATGCTAATTTCTCCGAGGATGATTTTGTAAAAAGGATTGACCGGGCCCTGGAGTTAAGAGAAGAATTAAAAACCAAAATTGAAAATTCTGGGAAAAATACTTCTCTCCCTGACCACGATGTCCTACATTGGAAGGGTTCGGGAATAAATAGTTACCAGGCTAAAGCTTCTAGTGTTGGAATTCTAAGTACTCCCGATGAAGATATACGTTCCCTGCGGGAGCTTTTAACATATGGTCTAAAAGGGATAAGCGCTTATCTTACCCACGCCCAGGTCCTCGGTCAGGACGATCCTGACATAGCTCGTTTTATTGAAAAAGCCCTTGTAGCCACAATAGACCGGAGCCTCTCTGCTGAAAAGCTTACTGCTCTGGTCCTGGAATGCGGCGAGTATGGTGTTAAAACCATGGCACTTTTGGATAAGGCTAATACTGAATCCTACGGCAATCCCGAAATTACCAGTGTGAATATTGGGGTGGAGAAAAACCCGGGGATTTTAATCAGCGGCCACGACTTAAAAGACATGGAAGAACTGCTGGAACAAACCCGTGGTACCGGTGTTGACGTTTATACACACAGTGAAATGCTGCCTGCCAATTATTACCCTGCCTTCAAAAAGTACGATCATTTCGTGGGGAATTACGGTAATGCCTGGTGGCAGCAGAATAAAGAATTCAAGAGCTTCAACGGCCCCATTCTCATGACCACCAACTGTATTACCCCTGTTAAAGAAGCTTACAAAGACCGTCTCTTTACAACTGGTGTAGCCGGATATCCCGGGTGTGAACACATTCCAGCAGGGCCCGACGGCAAAAAGGATTTTTCTCCCCTGATCAAAAAAGCCCTTGAATGCCAGGCTCCAGAAGAAATTGAAACAGGAGAAATAGTAGGTGGTTTTGCCCATGGGCAGGTTCTGGCTTTAGCGGATAAAGTTGTTGAGGCAGTTAAATCCGGGGCCATAAAGCGCTTCTTTGTTATGGCAGGTTGTGACGGAAGAATGAAAACAAGGGATTACTACACCGAGTTTGCCAGAAAATTGCCGGAGGATACCGTAATACTTACTGCCGGTTGTGCCAAGTACCGTTATAATAAGCTTCCTCTGGGAGATATAGGGGGTATCCCCAGGGTCCTGGATGCCGGCCAGTGTAATGATTCCTACTCCCTGGTGGTAATCGCCCAGAAGTTGAAAGAGGTCTTTGAACTGAATGATATAAACGAACTCCCCATTTCCTACAATATTGCCTGGTACGAACAAAAAGCCGTAATAGTCCTGCTGGCCCTGCTCTCCCTTGGTGTTAAAAATATCAAGCTTGGTCCTTCCCTTCCCGCCTTTCTTTCTCAAAATATCCTGAAGGTTCTGGTAGATAAATTCCAAATTAGCGGTATAAATCAAATCGACGAAGACCTGGCCAGTTTTATTGGATAAAAAAGAACAGCCCTTTTGCTACTTGAGGTTGTAGAAAAAGAAGGACAGGTTGAGGGAAAATCCCTCAACCTCTTTTTTTTTCTTTCCTTTTTTCAAAATTTGCCATTCTTCTCTGATAAATTTTGCAGTTAATTCCTGCCTATTACTAATACAGGCCATCAAAAATAACAAGGTATGTTTCTGCTTTAAATCAAACAAGACTTTTTCTCTGGGGACCTTTTATTTACTGGAAAAAAACTCTTCTGTAGAGATAATCAATCGTCAAAACCAATGAAAACTCTAACAGTTCAAAGCTCGCTTTTCCATTAGGTCTAAAGGCTTAAACATTGCCCTGAAAACTAATTTATTGCGATTATTTCTTTATATTTTGCAAAAGCCATCAAAATCCTTCCTTTTTTACAATAACTTTCTTTTGAACCTGTTTATGGCTTGTCACAGGAACTTGAACATTCTTCTGCAAATAAAAAAGGAAGTCTTCCTTTATCAATTTACCTTTGAGCACCATGGGCTTCTTTCTTTCCATCTCCAATATTAAGATTGTCAAATGTTTCTAGAGTTTTTCTTTTATAAAAAGTCCGGGCTTGTTCTTCAATTGTTGATAGATAAAGAATTTTTTATTGTGCAGGGATATTACTTCTGCAAGGGGAATCTTGGCTATCCTCTTTCCCAAAAAAAATAGACCCCGAAGATCCAGCAAAAAAGACCCCTTTTCCGGGGCTAGCTTTCCCTTATTTTCCCTGGTCTTTGGAGAACCTCTTGGTTTTGGATGAAATAACCCAGGGGATTTGACCCATGTGCAGTGGGATGAAGGATTAATTTTTCTCCAGCAGCCCAGGCTTCGGGAGGAATTTCTTCTTTCTTTAAAATTTCCCCGGGGTTAATTATGGCCGCATCCATTCCTGATTGGATGGCCAAATGGAAATAAATTGAGTTAAGGAGGATCCGGGACGTTTCTTCGAGACCATAGGAAATATTGCTGATAGCTAAAAGGGAAAAAGAACCGGGACAGGCATTTTTTATTTCTTTTATAGCCATCAGAGTTTCTAGACCCGTTTTTTTATATTCCTCTTTGCCAGTTGCCAGAGAAAAGGTAAGGGGATCAAAAAACAGATTCTCCGGGAGAAGACCACTTTCTACACAGGCAAGATGGTAAAGCTCACGGGCCAGGGCTATTTTTGCTTCTCGGCTTAAGGCCATCCCTTGAGGGCCAATGGTCCTACATACAAGGGCTGTTCCATAATCTCTAGCCAGCATCATCACTTCCCGGGCTCGGGTTTTATTTTCCAGACTTGTAAAGTTGATCAAGGGTTTTCCACAGACTAGCTCTAGGGCCGCCGCCAGGGTTGTCGGGTCCTGAGAATCAAGGACCAGGGGGGCATCAAGAACGGAATTGAAGATTTTAATAATCGAGCTTAAATCCTTTTTTTCTTGAGCGCCGGAATAAGCGGTATTGATATCCAGACACTGCGCTCCCTGGAGAACCTGCTTCCGCCCCAGGTCAATAATCTTACCCATATCGCCCTCTGCAAGAGCTCGACGAAAATTCTGGCTTACATTACTATTGAGCCCTTCTCCAATAATTAAGGGATGTTTATCTCTTTTCACGGTTTGCTCTCGATATAGGGAGGATAAAACAGCCCGGGAGAATCCCCTGGGCTTGTGAGGCGGGTATGACTTTATAACATCGTGCAAAAGCCCAATGTGTTCAGGACGACTACCACAACATCCCCCCACAAAATTGAGGGGATATCTGGCAATAATTTCTTTCATCTCACCTGCATATTCTTCTGGTGACTGCGGGTAAACTTGCCGCCCTCCTTCTAGAACTGGCCGGCCTGCATTGGGCTGGAAAAGCAGAAAGAAAGGGGAACAACCATGGGCCTCCCCCAGGGCTTTCTCCAGCGAATGAGGTCCGTCACTGCAGTTGAGGCCAAAAGCCAGAGGTTTAAAGGGTTCAATAACCGTGGCTGCCGCCCGGATCGATGTTCCCAAGAGCATTTTATCCTCTCTTGCCACATTAAGAGAGACAATGATAGGTGCATCGGAATTTAAATCCCGTAAGGCTTCTTTGATTCCCAACAGTGCCCCTTTAACCTGCAATATGTCCTGACAGGTTTCTAAAAGCAGGATATCTACGCCTGCCTCCAGTAAAGCTCTTCCCTGCTGGTAATAAGCTTCTTTGATTTGTTTAAGCTCTATTTGACCCAGGGTAGGCAGCTTATTTCCTGGTCCGAGGGATCCTGCAATAAACAAAGGCCTTTTTGCCGCAGAAAAAAGGTTACAGGCCTTTTCAGCCTGGGTTACTGCCTGTTTGTTAATTATTTCAACCTTGCTTTCCAGCCCATATTCTGCCAGGGAAATTTTATTGGCTGAAAAGGTGTTTGTGGTGATTATATCTGCCCCGGCTTCTAGAAAGCTGCAGTGAATATCCCTGACAATCCCTGGCTGGTTTAAATTTACCAGTTCCAGGGGTTGACTGTTTCTATCAATAGCCTCCTGCAACATTGTTCCCATTGCCCCATCAAAAAGAATAATCCTCTCTGATAAGAAATTGGTCAATTTTTTTCTCATCCATTTCATCCCTTTCAAACTATACAATACTAATTATAAATTCCATTTTAAAAAATGTTTCACCAGGTAGGAGGCATTTAAAACAGCCCCTCCCCCTGCCCCAATTCCCGTATTTGGAGTTAAAGCCAGGTATTTAAAGTGGACGGAAGGCTCCCTTTGCGCTCTCAGCCTACCAATAGTGACTGTCATTGCCCGGCCGCGGTTGCGATCTTGGCGAGGCTGGGGTCTGTTTAAATCTTCAGTTACAAAAAGCAGTTCTTCTGGTGCTTCGGGCAAGTTTTTCAGGTCGTTTGTGCTGTTAAATTTTTTAATTGCTTCTTTTATTTCTTTTGTTGTGGTTGGCTCTTTGGTTTCTATTGCAATGCTCAAAAGATGGCCGTCGATAACCGGTACCCTCAGGCAGGTAGCACTAATATTAAAAGCAGCTTCCTGGATTCCTTCTTTGGTTAATTCGCCGAGAATCTTTATTGGTTCTTTTACAACCTTTTCTTCCTCCCCTGGTATATATGGCAGGATATTATCAATTATCTCCAATCCGCTTATTCCAGGCCTTGTTCCTGCTCCAGAAAGGGCTTGAAGGGAAGTCATCTCCACTTTTTTTAAGCCGAATTTTTCATAAATTGGCTTCAGGGAAAGGACCAGGCCGCAGGAAGTACAATTAGGTTTGGGAGCAATAAAGCCCCTCAGATTGTATTTTTTTTGCTGCACCCTGAGGAGGGGAATATGATTATAGTTAACCCCGCACAGTAACAAGGGAGTAAAGGGATCCCGCCTCCAAGCCGATGTTGTACTTATTACAGGTGTAGTCCGGGCATAAGCAAGCTCAATCTCTCCAGCCCGGGAAGAATCGAGAGCAGAAAAAATTAGATCTGCCTTGTGGGGAGCAAAATCTTCGGTACTGATTACTTCCAGGCTGCCGTTTTCTCCGGAGGCGAGATCAGGCATAAATTCTCCCAGTACAAGTCCCTTTGATTTTTCCGAAGCTACAAGGTTTGTTATCTTAAACCAGGGATGATCTACAAGCTCTCTGATTATTTTTTGTCCGACCAAACCCGTTGCGCCGATAACTGCTGTTTTTATCATTCTTCTACCTCCTTCTCTCCCTATCTAAGTCCTTTTAACTTTATATCTCCCAAGGCCGCCATTCTCTCTCCCATTATAGCTACCGCTCCGCGGACCCCCTTTATGGCCATTCCCTTCACTACAACTTCGGAAAGATCTTCCTGCCTGTGAATGAGGTTACCGCAGGCTGTAGCTACAGCATCAGCCAAAGGTGCGTCTCTACTGACAATTACCATGGCATCTGAACAACCAAAGCTCAAAGCGTGCCCAACAGTTCCCGAAGAGGTGCAAATGGCTAGGTCTTCAAATGCCGGGACTTCAATCCCCAACTGGCATGACAGGCTGGATGCACCTGCAAAAATTCCCACGGTAAGGGGTGCTTCAGTTTTTACAAAGATGTCGCCACCATTTTCTATAATCATTTCCCGGGGGCAGAAAGCATCTAACAAAAAATGGGCCAAACTTTCAGCTATTGCTCCGGCTACGGCTGCCATTGGCCCGACTCCAGCCTTGAATGCAGTTTCTGTCATTCTGCCGACTAGTCGGGGGGCCCCGGAGGCACAGGGATGGGGAAACAAAGCAGATTGAAAGGCAGGATCTTCCTTGAAGTAATCCTTAAGTTCCTGGCGAATTTGGCGAATATATTGTTGGCTACGGAGAGGAAGATGATCACAAAAAGAAGCTCTATCCACAGAAACGGTCATTACGGTTTCTTCCTCCCGTAAAAGGATGGTAATAAATCGTCCTTGATGATCAATTATCCAGCTCATTGGTGGTTATTTTCTCTAAAAGAGATTAGCCGCAGGGGACAGGCTTTTTGACAAAGACGACAGCCTTTGCATTTTTCCGCAGCAAATGCTAAATGATACAACGGCGGCAGAACCGTCAGGGCCCCGGCCGAGCAGGGAGCGGTGCAAGCACCGCAATGCACACATTCCCGCCACTCAATATGGGGCAAATTATCCACAGGAAGTTTTTTCATTACATCTTTCCCAGCAGTTTTGTTAGGATTCCTTATTTCCAGTGCTTTGACAGACTGCCGGGGCATTGGAGCCAGGGGTTTTTGGAGAAGGAATTCACCCTTTTGAATCCACCGCTGGAGGTGTTTGGCAACACTCATAGCTTTAGATAGGCTGGAAAGGGGAGCTGTTTTAATTATTTTATTTCCCAACCTCACTTTCCCTGATCGCAGCTCATCATAGCTTACTATGCCCAAATTCTTTTTATTATTGCCAAAATCGATTATTTTGGTTTGAATATCCTGGTTCCTTACCAGGACAGCTCTGGCAATATCTTCATTTAAGATGGGAATTGGAATACCTATTCCCACCATCAGGCTGATTCCGTAGTTCTGATAATAGGCAGGTTTTATAAATTCAGCAGACATTTCCTTCAAATTGCCCATTACTGCAAGGGTACCCCCTGGCCCAACTGGAATATTATGGCTATTTTTGTTCTGTTCGCTGTTAAACTGTGTTCCCGCGCCGGTAATAAAGCCCTGGGCACCGGCTAAAAATATCCTACTGCCCAGACCAATAACAGAAAAATCCGGACAGTTGATGAGGGGGCTGATTTCCCCGGCGGAGCTGTAGGTTATATTCCCCATGCTACCAAGCAGGGTCCCCATGTAAGTATAGAGGGTTTGAGGGCTGGAATTTACCGCTGCAGCATAGTTCTGATAGCTGTTGCGGGGGTTGAAGAGAATAGCCTCATTGATATTTTGCAGGTTAATATAGGTGGAGATTGCCTTGCGGGGATAACAGTCTGTCCCTCTGCCCCTGGCTTTCAACCTGACATCTTTACCCTGAATTAGTTCCACAAGCACATGCCCTCCACCATAATCTTCTTTTTTTCGAGAAACAGCAGTTGCACCCAGATAGGTATCAACAGCTGCCAGACCACCATAGGCTGGCACATCGTTGAGAAATATTTCCTCCATTTTGATTGCTGGACTAGGATGACCAAAGTTAAAAAAAGCTCCACTGGAGCACATGGCACCAAAGGTTCCTGTGGTAACAACATCGACTTCCTCTGCAATTCTGCGGCAGCTTTTTGATTCAGCCATTGTTTTTATTTCTGCAGCTGTAAGGACTACAGCCTTTCCTCTATTGATCTTATAGTTGATTTCATCCCAAGATTTTATCATGGATTTCAACTCCCCGGGAAAATATTTCTTCGTGAACCGCAGTAAGAGCTTGCTTTAAGAAGTGTTTTTCGACAATAATTATTAATGCTATCGTTGAGATACCACCAAATACTTGAAGAACGGGAATTTTATTACGGGCCAGGGCTGTTAAAACCTGGACTGCCAGAAGAGAATCATCCTTGAGATTTTCACCTACAAGGGCCAGCAAGCCTAACTCACTGTTCTGGACTATACTTTCCAGCCCCGGGGGATTATGCTGTTGCAGAATTTCCCGTGCTTGATTAAGGTTGCAATGCTCCATTAAGATGGTTATCCAATGCAAACAACTGTATATCCCCTGGATTTCAATGCCTGCCCTTATTAAGGGAGAGAGAAGGCCTGGTAGGGGATTTCTATTTTTTTCTCGCCAGCACCCTTTTATTTTTAATACTCCTAGTTTTGTGGTAAAGGCCAAGCTTTTGACTTTTTTCCCTTCTGATGCACCCTCTTTGCTGATAATGGTTACCGGTTTAAAACCCCCAGAATAGTGGAAAAGCTGCAGTTTTATCCCTTTTTCCCGAAGTGGTGAAATGGTTTCGGAATGGAGAATTCCTGCACCAAAAGAACTCAGCACTTCGGTTTCTTCATAACTAAGATAATCTACCCGGCGGGCATCCTTTAAATAGCGGGGATCTCCTGATAATACTCCGGGCACATCCTTCCAAAGATCTAACTTTTTGGCTCCCAGATAGTAGGCAATAACAGCAGCAGTATAATCACTGCCTCCCCGTCCTACTATTTTTATTTCCCCGCTTTCATCGATTCCATAGAACCCGGGAATCAGATAAATTTTTTTCTCCTGCCAGCATTGATGGGCGCCAATTTCCTTTTCCCGAAGGCAAAAGTAAACCTTATCTCCTTTTCCTTCAACTTTTAGCCCTATATCTTCGGGCCATAAAATTTTGCATGGGTACCCTCTAGCAGATAAGGCCAGGAAAAAAGTTACTACGGCAAGCCGTTCGCCAAAACTAATAATTTTATCCCGCCACAAAAAAGAATTCTTTTTTTGGAGAAGGTTTGTTAAAGATTCCAGCTCCTTTTGTAATAAATTTAACCCAGACACCCCACTGGTAGGGAGATAGTTATGCAGAGCTTGTTGATGGAGAAGGGATAATTTTTGCATGCATTTTTCTACTCGAATTGGGTTTTCTTCCCCAGCCGCACAATATTCTTCCAGGTAATCGGTTACCCCATAAAAAGCAGAGACAATCACCGCCGATGGGGCAGAATACCTCTTGATAATAATTTCAACAGCTTGCTGAAAATCGAAGGTGCCTTTTAATATAGATCCCCCTATTTTAGCTACCTGCCATTCCATTTTCTCACCCTTTCTGCTTATCTAAATTTGGGCGAAAACAAAAAACCTCCCCCCCAAAAGGGGCGAAGGCACGCGGTACCACCCTTTTTCACTTTGATTTCACAATCAAAGCCTCGTCAGGTACTTTCAGCCAAAACCTACTCAAACCCCGGTCCAGATAACGGCGACCTCCCGCTATTGACTAACCAGTTGCTCATCAATAGAGCTCCAGGACCATCTTCAGCTCATTTCCAGACACCGTCTCCCAGCTAACACGGCTCTCTAAAGTCCTTCTCTGAACTTACTCTTCCCTTCTTTGCTTTTGCTCTTCATTAAGTTAACATATTATATTATAAATACTGGGGACTGTCAAGAAAAACTTAAAGTTTTGAGACTAAAAGTATTTTCAGTGTTGCCTTAAAGACAGTACCATTTCCCAGTCGCTTGATTGATTTACTGTTCCTGAAAAGTATTGGCCTTTACCTGGATTAAAAAGGCCAAAAGCCCAGCAAGATAACCAAACAAATCAAAACTCCTTTCCAACATGGTTGGAAAATAAAACATCGGCACTATGTTTTAGATAAGTTCAATTCATCGAAGATAAAATCCTGGAAGGTGTGGAATATATTCTTGGGGGTAATATTCTCAATAAAAACTCTCAACAGACGAGAATTGGCACTGGAATAGTTAGTTTTTCTTTTTTCGGGAATGAATTAAGGTTTTTTTCTTCTACCCTTTCTTAAAAATTTTTCAGGAGCACACATCACCCTCTCCTGTCTAGAGGTTCTCATTACCTATTTTAAAACTCTCCTATATGAGAACTCCGGTTTCCTCTAGGGGTGGGATTTATTGTCCATTGAATAAAACAAAACCAGCCTGCAAGGAATATTAAAGCGATAATTATAGTAATAATCTTATTTTCTGTCCATTTAACCTGCTTTTTCATTTTGAATCCTGGCCTTCATAAGAAAAGCTCCTTTTATGTTTGGGTTAATCCTCAAAACCCTTTCATAATAAAAGGAGCTATTCTAAGTCCTACAGTTCTAATCTGTTTATGTCTGGCTACCCATGGTTAAAGCCATCATAGCCATTGCAGTGTGCATGCGGTTTTCGGCCTCGTCATAGACCACGCGACCCCGGGGATCTTCAACAATATCTTTGGTAATTTCTTCCCCGTAAATTGCCGGGAGACAGTGCATTACTATGCAGTCGTCCTTGGCCAGGCGCAGGAGATCCATATTGACCTGGTAGGGCAGGAATATACGGCGCCGTTCTTGTTTTTCTTTTTCCTGCTGTTCTTTGTTTCCAGGACCCATACTTAACCAGACATCAGTATAGATTACATCCACATCCTTGACGGCTTCCTGGGGATCATCCATCAGATTTACACTTCCTCCGGACTCCGCTGCAAAACGCTTGGCATCTTCTACTGCATCTTTCCGGGGATTGTAAACTTCGGGAATGGCCATGTTGATGTGCATTCCCATTTTGGACGCGGCGAACATCAGGGTATGGGCCATGTTGTTGCCGTCCCCAACGAAAGCCATTTTAATTCCCTTGAGGCAACCTTTTTTCTCGTAAATGGTCAAAAGGTCAGCCAGGCCCTGGGAGGGGTGGGTAAACTCGGAAAGACCGTTAAGTACCGGCACCCGGGATTTCTCTGCAAGTTCAACTACATCTTCATGGGAGAAAACCCTGGCCATAATTCCGTCAACGTAGCGGGAAAGAACCCGGGCAATATCTTCGGTAGTTTCTCTCTTTCCAAGCTTGATATCATCGGGACCCAGATAAACGGCGTGCCCGCCCAGGTTTGACATTCCAACTTCAAAAGCAACCCTGGTCCGCAGGGAGGGTTTCTGGAAAATCATTCCCAGAGATTTTCCTTCCAGGACCTTGTTCTGCTGTCCCCGGAGCTTTTCCATTTTGAGAGTTTCTGCAGTTTTAACCAGCTGCCAGATTTCTTCAGAAGTAAGATCTCTCAGGGTAAGGATACTTTTTCCTTTTAAACTTACTGCCATTAACAACGCCTCCTTTTTTAAATTAAAGTGTTTTACTGTCCCACCTTATTATACTTAAATTTAATTTTTTTTCAAAGGACAACTTTTTCGACATAGGAAGATGTCATTGCCCGTAACAGATTTCCATAATCGACGGTAAAACTGAGGTAATCACCGATTCTTAATTCATCCGGATTATCATTTATATCAACAAGCAGGTGATCGCTGCTTGCACCGAGAATATCAACACCTGGGTCCATTGGTGTCAGGCCCTCTGGCTGAATATCCTGTTCGCCAATGGCCAGGATACCTCTCCTCCTCAGTCCTCGATCTTCAGGTTTTTTGGGGATCCGGCCGAAAGCGTCTACCCCTACTTTCCCAATTGGAACTGACGGTTTTACCTTGGCTTCAATTAGTTCGGCCTGAATAACAAAGGTATCTGCCCTGGTTCCCGGGAATGGTTCGGAAAGCGCAGTATCATTGCCTATTAATATTGTTTCCCCTACCCGGAGATGATTTATACCCCGGGGAATTCCGGTACCTAAAAGGTGCAGTGAACTGCTATTCCCACCAGATATGTAGCAGATTTCTTTTCCAAGATCTTCCTGGATATTTTGCCCGATCTCCACCAGTTTCCCCAGGTTTTCCTCTGTCGGCAAAATACCCCCATAACAGGTAAGGTTGGTACCCAGTCCCTGCAGGTAAACTCCTGGAAGTTTTTCCACGAACCGGGCTGCTTCCATTACATCATCGGTCCAGAGACCTTCTCTTAAATCGCCCAGGTCAACCATAAGCATTATTCCGTGTTTTTTACCCTGTTTTTTTGCTGCCCTGCTCAGCGCTTCAATTACCCTGATTTCCGAGTTCAGGCTTGCGTCAGCAGTCTCGACAACTTCATCAACTTTGCTGAGCATGGGAAGACGTAAAAGAAGAAGGGTGACATCTTTTCCAAAATAATTCCGGAGATTGCGCAGATTGCTTAGCCTGGAATCCGCGAAACTATTTACTCCTCCCTCTAACATTGCTTTGGCAACATGGACATTTCCACAGGTTGCTTTGGTTACACCGGATATGCTAATCCCATCCTTGCGGGCGAGTTCAGATATGTTTTGAGCATTTTCTTTGATTCGACCGGTATGAATTACTATCCGCGGAAATGACATTTACTACCACCTTTCTTTATTAAAATTCCCTTCTAAAATCAAAGGGTATTAATACACAAAAAAACCTATGTTGGAAAAGGAGGCGATTTCTTGAATTCCCATTTACTTCTTGCGGGAAAAACCAAAATCGACAGCCCTTTTAGTCCCTTTAATATTTTCTGTGAAAATCATCGCAACCGCCGCCTGGAACTGCTTGAGGCCTTACACAGGGGCAAAAACCCGGACCGGTTAGAGTGTGACCGTTCCCAGGTCTCTAAAGACCTGGAGCTTCTTATGAAGGCAGATTTAGTCAAGAAAAAAGGCCAGACCTTTTATCCCTCTTTTTTTATGGTCCTTGCCGAAGAAACTCAGTTCATCCCGGGCATTGCCCGGGAAATCGCCCAGGGGTTCTTTTCTCCTATCCAGGACTGGTTCAGCGAAATCAGAAATCGCTTGAACCATTTTTCTCGGGAAAAAAACCAGCAAGGAGAAGCCCTGGATTTAATAGTTATCGGCTATTACGTTATGACCCGCAACCGGCCTGTAATTGACAAAAGTCTGGGTGATATTATAACGACTTCCCCGCCTGAAAGAACCGGGGGCCAATATTTCTTCCAGGTTATCCAAACCGATTATTCTGAATTTCTGGGCAGGTTTCGAGAACGTGGAGAACAGGTAGGAAAGTATTATTCCGGCCTGTTTGGAATACAGGGAGGCCCTGAGCAAAGAGCTCTCCCTCCCCTCGGGTTCTTTCCTCTTTATAAACAACTAGGAGTTGCCCGGGGGAAAAAGCTTGCCAGAGAAGTTCTTGCAGCTTACCGGGATTTTTGTTCCTGCGGTGCAAAACCCCCGGGAGACATTATTCCTTTTCTGGAGAACCTTCTCCTGCTGGATTCTGATAAAAATCCCCGGGTTCCATTTCTAACAAAAACCGATGAAGAATTTCTTGATAACCTGGGCCAGGAACTCGGGAAAAAAATTTCCCTTTATTTTTCCGGGTACTCCTCTTCTTTATTAAACACCTTTTACAGTTTACCTGCCTCCGAATATGCTTCTTTTTCCGAATTTTATGATTGGTTTTACCATCTTATTGTCGATAATTGCCTGGAAAGGCTCTGGGAAAAAGGTTTGCTTTCTTTTCCGGATCGAGGTTACCAGCCTTTTATTATCTTCAGGGAAGACCCAGAATAAGAGCAGTCCATCTGGACTGCTCTTATTTTTAATCTTTATCTATTCTTACCAGGGAAACAACCCGATCTCCTTTGCTCAAACGCATGAGCCTGACCCCTATGGTATTTCTACTCAAGCGGGGCAGCTCTTCTTTTATCTGGAGCCTGATCAACCTCCCCTTTCGGGTTACAACCATTACCTCATCCTCTTCCCGAACCATCTTGAAACCAACGAGCCCGTCTTTTTCTCTGTCCCTGAGTTTCGCTGCAATCAGGCCCTTGCCTCCCCTCTGCTGGATCCGATAATCGCCTACCCGAGTTCTTTTGCTGTAACCTTCCCAGGAAACAGTCAGGACATCTTCATCGGAATTGATTATTTCCATTCCCACTGCTTCATCTCCTGGAGAAAGGCTGATACCCTTAACTCCCTGAGAAGAGCGGCCGATTGGCCTCAGAGATCCTGACGGGAAACGAATCGCTTTCCCTTTCTTGCTGACAATCATTATTTCCTGTTCAGGGGAAGCGTTGTAGCGGACAGCAATTAACTCGTCGTTTTCCCTCAGGTTAAGGGCCCGCAGGGAAGTATATTTGGATTCATACTCCTGCAGAGATGTCTTTTTAATTAAACCTTTTTTCGTGGCCATCAGCAAGTGGGCACCTTCTTCTTTGTAAGAGCGAATGGGAATTACAGCCGTTATATATTCCTCACTCCTCAGAGGCAGCAGGTTTATCAGTGCCATTCCCCGACCCTGCCGCCCGGATTCCGGAATTTCATAAACCTTTATCCGGTATAAATAACCCCGGTTGGTAAAGAATAGCAGGAAATCATGGGTGTTGGCCATGAAAATTTCTGATACGAAGTCCCCTTCCTTGGTATTCATTCCCCTCATTCCCCGGCCTCCTCTGTGCTGGGCCCGGTAGGAACTCAGGGTCATCCTGTTGATGTAGCCCTTGTGAGAAAGGGTAATCAGGATGTTTTCACTGGGGATCAGGTCTTCTAAATCTAATTCCGCTTCCTGGGCTACAATCCTGGTCCGACGTTCATCATCATATTTATCTGCTCTTTCTTTGAGTTCGGCTTTTATAACTCCATCAACCAGATTCTGGTCCCCGAGAAGGGACCTGTAGTAGGAAATCCTTTCCTGCAGTTCCTGGTATTCTTCTTCAATCTTATCTCTTTCCAGGGCAGTGAGTCGCTGCAGGCGCATATCCAGAATTGCCTGGGCCTGGACCTGGGTTAGACCAAATTTTTCCATTAAGCCTTTTCTGGCTGTCTCCGCGTCAGGAGATTTGCGGATCAGGGCTATTACCTCATCAAGGTAATTTAAGGCTATCCGAAGTCCTTCCAGGACATGGGCCCTTTCTTCTGCTTTATTTAATAGAAAGCGGGTTCTCCTTGTAATTACTTCCCGCTGGTGTTTAATATATTCTTCCAGGACTTGCTTCAGGTTCAAAACCCGGGGCTGATTGTTAACCAGGGCCAGCATATTGATCCCAAAATTCAACTGGAGCCTGGTGTGCTTGTAGAGCTGGTTGAGGACAACCTGGGGCCGGGACTTTCTTTTTAATTCGATTACAATGCGCATCCCGTCCCGGTCCGATTCATCCCTTAAATCCTGGATACCTTCCATCTTATTATCCCTGACCATATCGGCAATTTTTTCAATTAGGGCAGCCTTGTTTACCTGGTAGGGAAGTTCGGAAACAATTATTCGTGCTTTGCCACCGGACATTTCTTCGATCTCCGCAACACCCCTGATGGTGACACTGCCCCGCCCGGTTTTATAAGCCCTGCGGGCATCGGAGTACCCCATAATCAAGCCCCCGGTGGGGAAATCGGGGCCCGTAACTATATCACAAAGCTCGTCAATAGTTGCTTCAGGGTTGTCAATCAAAAAGTTGATCGCCTTTACAATTTCCCGGATATTATGCGGGGGAATATTGGTTGCCATCCCCACGGCAATACCCGAAGAACCGTTTAACAAAAGATTGGGCAGGCGGGCCGGTAAAACTTCCGGCTCCTGCAGGGAATCATCGAAATTATCCCTGTAATCAACTGTATCTTTGTCAATATCGGCCAGAAGTTCTGTTGACATCTGGGCCATCCTGGCTTCAGTGTAACGCATGGCCGCAGCACTATCACCATCCACAGAACCAAAGTTTCCGTGGCCATCAACCAGGGGATAGCGCATGGAAAAATACTGGGCCATTCGGACCAGGGTATCATATACCGCCGTTTCACCATGCGGGTGGTACTTACCGAGAACTTCCCCAACCACCCGGGCCGATTTTTTGTGAGATTTGTTGGGAGAAAGGCCCAGGTCATGCATGGCATAAAGAACCCTTCTGTGGACGGGTTTTAAGCCGTCCCGAACATCAGGAAGGGCCCGGCCCACGATTACGGTCATGGCATAATCCAGGTAGGCCACTTTCATTTCGTCTTCAATATCTGCCGGAATCACGCGTCCGGCTTCAATTTTATCATCCATAGCTCTTAATCACCTCTATATATCCAGGTTGGCCACCTGATGGGCATTGGCTTCAATAAACTCGCGCCGGGGAGCTACTTTGTCCCCCATTAGCATATTGAAAATCCGGTCAGCCTCCATGGCGTCCTCAATATTTAACTGCTTGATATTTCGGGTTTCGGGATTCATGGTGGTTTCCCAAAGCTGATGGGGATCCATTTCCCCAAGACCCTTATATCTCTGCAGAGAAATCCCGTTGCGGCCGATTTCTTCCAGGCCCTTTTCCAGTTCCCGATCACCATAAAAATAGAATTCTTTCCGGCCCTTTGTAACCTTGTAAAGGGGCGGCAGAGCTATATAAACCATACCCTTTTTGATCAGGGGGCTCATGTACCGGTAGAAGAAGGTTAACAGCAGAGTTCGAATATGCGCCCCGTCAACATCGGCATCAGTCATGATAATAACTTTGCCGTACCGAGCTTTTTCTAATTTAAACTCCTCTCCTACCCCGGTCCCCAGGGCGGTAATTAAGGCCCTGATTTCTTCGTTATTCAAAATTTTATGGAGTCTGGCTTTTTCCACGTTCAAAATCTTACCTCGGAGAGGAAGTATTGCCTGGAAATAACGGTCTCTCCCCTGCTTGGCTGAACCTCCCGCGGAATCTCCCTCAACAATATATACCTCCGCTTCGTCAACTGACCTGCTGGTACAGTCAGCCAGTTTGCCCGGGAGCGCTGTATGGACCAGGGCATTTTTTCTCCTGGTAATTTCCCGGGCTTTTTTGGCAGCCTGCCGGGCCTGGGCGGCATTGATACATTTTTCCATGATCTTTTTGGCAACCGGCGGGTTTTCCTCCAGGAAAGAGATCAGCTCCTCGCTTAAAACGGTATCTACGATACCCCTCATTTCCGGATTGCCCAGCTTGGTCTTGGTCTGGCCTTCGAACTGGGGTTCCGTCAGCTTAACGCTTATGATCGCAGTTAAACCTTCCCTGACGTCATCACCGGAGAAGTTGTCTTCTCCTTCTTTTAAGAAGTTAAACCTGCGGGCATAATCATTAAGAGTCCTGGTAAGCCCGGTTTTGAAACCTGCCAGATGGGACCCGCCTTCTTCGGTATTGATATTGTTGGCATAAGAGAAGATCGATTCCACGTAACTGTTGTTATACTGCATGGCAATCTCAACTTCGCAGTTTTCCATCTTTTGTTCCATAAACAGGGCCTCGTGGAGCGGGTCTTTATTTTTATTGAGTTCTCGGACAAAAGAGAGAATTCCGCCGTCATAACGGTATTTTTCAGTGTGGGTTTCTTCTTCCCTCTCATCAGATATTGTTATTGTAACTCCGGCATTGAGATAGGCAAGTTCCCTCAAGCGCTGGCTTAAAGTTTTAAACTTAAAATCCAGTTCTTCAAAAATTTCCGGGTCTGGATAAAAAACTGTTTTGGTCCCGGTTTTATCGGTTTCGCCAATTTCCTTGAGCTCCGTAACCGGAATACCTCTTTCATAACGCTGGAAATATATTTTATTATTCCTGCTGACTTCAACTTCCAGCCACTCGGAAAGGGCATTAACTACAGAAAGGCCGACTCCGTGTAATCCGCCACTGACCTTGTAGCCCTCACCTCCGAATTTTCCACCGGCATGGAGCATTGTCATAACAACCTCCAGCGCGGGCTTATTTACCTTGGGATGAGCAGAGACGGGAATACCCCGCCCGTTGTCAGTTACGGTAACCGAATTGTCGGCATGAATAATTATTTCAATATTATCGCAATAACCTGCGAGCGACTCATCTATGCTGTTGTCCACCACCTCGTAAACAAGGTGATGCAAACCCCGGGGGCCAGTGCTCCCAATATACATTCCGGGCCGCCTTCGAACTGCTTCCAGATCTTCCAGGACCTGAATCTGTTCGGCTTCGTATTTTCCAGGTCCATTTACCTTGTTCTTATCCATCTTTACCTCCTCAATCTTCTCTAATGACAGGAATATTTAACTTATTGAGTCTCTTTTCCAGGGTCCCTGCAGAAATCAGGGATAAGTAAACTTTCTCCGGAGTGATTACAAAACTCTGGGGATCCCCTTCCGAGACGTCAACCACCTCACCTTTATCTTTCTTTTTGTCTAAAAAAATCCCCGTATCCTCACTATTATCAATGCACCCTATCTGTCCAATTAAAATTACTTCCTGCCAGGATACCATATGTCCCTTCCCTAAATGAAGATACAAATTAAATCCTCCCTTCCCACCTATTTATTTTTCCCTTATCTACGGTGAAATAATGACAGGGTTTATTTATTTCCTGGAAATTATTATCCGTAGTAGTAATTATCGATTGAATGTTTCCCCCTATTAAATCGAGGAGAGCTTTCTGCCGGGTCCCATCAAGTTCGCTAAATACATCGTCCAGAAGCAGGACCGGTTGTTCTCCCCTGACCTGGGCCATGAATTCCAGTTCTCCAATTTTCAATGCCAGGACGGCTGTCCTCTGCTGTCCCTGGGAACCATAGTTCTTCAGTTCTCTGTCACCGAGCTGGAAAGAAATATCATCCCGGTGGGGTCCTATGATGGTAACTCCCCTGATTAATTCTTCTTTTCTTCTCCTTTTTAAGGCATCAATAAAAGCTCTTTTCCAGTCCTGGCTTGAACTGTTTTTATCCAGGGCGAGGCTGGCTTCATATTCAACCTTAAATTCGAGGTTTTCCCCCGAAATTTCTGTATATTTGCTGTTTATCTTTTCCCTCAATTCCTTTAAAAACCTGATTCTTCTGGAAACAAGTTCCCCGCCTGAATCGGCGAGCTGCTCGTCCCAGGGTTCAAGTTGGCTTTCTCCAGTTCCTTTTTCCCCTATTTCCTTGAGTAAATTGTTGCGCTGGCCCAGAACAGTTCTGTAACGCTGCAGGTTTTCGTAATAAAGAGGATAAATAAGGGAAATTTCCCTGTCCAGAAATTGTCTTCGGAGCTGAGGTGAACCCTTAATCAGCTGTAAATCTTCGGGCCCAAAAAAAATCACAATAAAACGGCCCAAAAGGTCTTTAACCCTTTCCAGCGGGCTTTCGTTGACCCGGATTCTCTTTTTACCCTGGGTGTACCCAACTGAAATGGAAAAGGAATCATCCTGGCTTTCTACTTCTCCTTTTACAAAATAATAATCATTTTTCCAGGCTACCATTTCCTGTTCAATATTAGTTCTGGGAGAATTTGCTGCAGCCAGGATATATACAGCTTCCAGGAAATTGGTTTTTCCCTGGGCATTTTTCCCCAGGACTATATTAATTCCCGGGTTTAGCTGAATTTCTTCCCGGCAGAGATTTCTAAAATTATCTACATATATCCTTTTTAGTTGCAATATTATCCATCCCCGGCTATTTTAACTCTCATTTCACCTTCTACTTCAATTAAATCGCCCGGATGAAGTTTTTTCCCGGGAATTATTATAACTTCTCCATTTACCTTAACTTTCCCTTCCCGAATCAGGTTCTTTGCTTCGCCCCCGGAAGCGGTAATTTCAGCCCATTTTAAAAACTGGCTTAATTTTATATCAGGGGTATGGATTTTAATCTCTTTCATTTTATCCAACCTAATTCTGAACCGGCATTATTACGTAAGTATAGGTGAAGTCTTCCAGGCTCCTGAAAACGCATGCAGAACTTTCATCCTGGAGATTAATGGTAACGGTTTCGTTCCGCAAAACCTTTAAAACATCGAGCAGGTAATCTGCAGTAAAAGAAACCTTGATCTCGGTCCCTTCTTTTTCCATTGGAACTTCCTCGTAGGCTTGCCCGATCCGGGAATCCCTTGTAGTAATTATCAGCTGGCCCTCTTTGAATTCAAAATCAACCGTATTGGAATCTTCCCGGGCGATCAGGGAAGCTCGCCGGACAGCATGGAGCAGTTGATCCCGGTCTAAATTACAGATTGTATTAAAGTCCCGGGGGATAACATCCCGGTAATTAGGAAACTGGCCTTCTTTTAAACGGGAAGTTAAAGTAAGTGGTGCAAAGAAGAATAAAAGGTGATTACCTTTCAGGGTAAGAGAAACTTCGTCTTCTTGCCCGGTTCCAAGAAGCCTGGAAAGTTCCTGGAGAATTTTTAAGGGAATAATAACTTCGACCTGTTCTTCGGGGGTATCTCCGGGGAAATCCATTTCCCGGTAAGCCAGGCGATAGGTATTGGTTGCTGCAAGTTCCATTTTATTTTCAGTTATACTGAGTTGAGCACCGTGTAAAAAGGGCTGATTCTCATCAGTAGAGGCAGCAAACTTAACTTCTTCAATCAGGCTTTTGAGGTCTCTTTGCTTCATTTTAAAGCTCAACCCTTCATCGATTTGAGGGAGGTTGGGAAAATCTTCCGGAGGAAAACCTCTGACATTATAGGTTGACCCTGCACATTTGATCTCTACACTGTTTTCCTGTTTCATGGAAAGCTTGACTTTTTCATTGGGAAGTTCTCGAATAATATTTCCCAGGTGCTGGGCGGGAAGAACTACTGATCCTGTTTCCTTTACTTCTCCTTCTGTCTGACTTTCAATTCCAATTTCCAGATCTGTTGCGGAAAGTTTAATCCTGTCTTCAAAAACGTCGATTTTAATTCCGGTTAAAACCGGCATGGTAGTATGAGATGATACCGCGCGCTGTACGTCCTGAATAACCGCAGATAAGTCCTTTTGTTGGATAGTGAAGTCCAAGAAAATTCCTCCTTTTTTTACTGGGCGGAAAAATTGCCGCCAGTTTTTATTATTTATTAATTTGAATCAGTAGGAGTAAGAGTAGTAGGGGGTGTTAACACTGGGGATAAGAGAAGAATTTGGTTGAAAACAAGGAGATGACCTGTCAGTATTTCTGGGGAAAAAAAGACAGGCTATCCACATTGTTATTATTTCTTTTTAAGGTTTTCCTGGAGTTTGTTCAGCGTTGAACGGAGGGTAGCGTCTTTTTCGAGCTGGTTAATTATTTTGGAACAGGCGTGGATAACTGTAGTGTGATCCCTCCCTCCGAAGGCCTGCCCGATTCGGGGCAGAGAAGCGTCGGTTAGTTCCCGGCAAAGGTACATGGCGATCTGGCGGGGGAAAGCTATATTCTGAGTTCTTTTTTTGGAGAGCATATCTTTGGGTCGCATTGAGAAAAAGCGGGCAACACTTTCCTGAATGTCTTCGATGGAAAGGGGTTTTGGCTGAGAAAGGGCCAGGATGTCCCGCAGGGCTTCTTTGGCCATTTCAACAGTGATGGGAACATTTTGCATTGAAGCATAGGCCTTAATCCGGGTAAGGGCCCCCTCCAGTTCTCGAATATTAGACTGGATTTGATTGGCAATAAAGACAATTACGTCGTTGGGAACATTAACTCTTTCTATACTGGCTTTTTTCCTGAGAATTGCAATTCTGGTTTCCAGGTCCGGTTTTTGAATATCAGTGATCAGTCCCCATTCAAACCGGGAACGAAGCCTTTCTTCGAGAGTCGGGATATCCCTTGGGGGACGATCGCTGGAAATTACGAGCTGACGGTTGGCCTCGTGCAGGGCGTTGAAGGTGTGGAAAAACTCTTCCTGGGTCCTTTCTTTCCCGGCGAGAAACTGGATATCGTCAACGAGAAGAATGTCTATGGTCCGGTATTTATTTCTAAAATCAACGGTTTTATCATCACGAATTGAATTAATAAGTTCATTGGTAAAGGTTTCGGAAGAAACATAAACAACTTTAAGGTCGGGGTTCTGCCTGAGAGTATAATGGCCAATTGCCTGCATCAGGTGAGTTTTGCCCAGACCAACGTCCCCGTAGACAAAAAGCGGGTTATACGCTTTGGCGGGTGCTTCGGATACAGCAAGGGAAGCTGCGTGAGCAAAGCGGTTGCTGTCCCCCACAACAAAGGTTTCAAAGGAATACTTCGGGTTTAAAAAGTAAGCCCCGGAATTGCTTTGTGGCCCATCAGGTTTTAGGTCCCGGTAGGGCTGCTGGTTGTTAATCTCGTTGGGTGAGCTGTGAATGGTGAATTTGACCTGCAGCGGGGACTGGGTAACTGCCTGCAGGATTTCTTCAATAAGGTCGGAATACCTGCTTTCCAGCCAGTCCCGGGCAAACTCATTGGGAACCTCAACCAGGAGGAAGTCATCCCTGAAGGCTACGGGCTTGGTTGCCTTAAGCCAGGTTTCGAAAGAAGGCCGACTAAGCTTTTCTTTCATTTTTTCAAGGGTCTGGTCCCAGATGGTTTCCATGGGTAAATTTGTTGACATATGTATTCTCCTTTTCCCGAAGTTATCCACAACTTTTTAACAGGGGTGTGAAAAAAAATCAGATGACCCACGCCCAGAGGTGCCTGAAAAACTGTGGATTATTTTTACAAAAAACCAAAAGCTAAAAAACCTTTATTTAAAAGGGTTTATGAGGATTGAAAAAAGTTGCAGGCAAAAAGGCCAGTAAAAATCCACAATTTTTCCACAGCCTGATTGGGGATCATCAGGGTAAAAATAGGAATTATTATTCACAACCTTATTAACAAGCTGTGGCGGAAGGTCATACCAAAAAGCACAAAAAATATATCCTCCAAAATGGATGGAACTTTTGAAGGGTCTTTTATTTTTTCGCTACAGAAATCAAAAACCCTTCCTATCCCGGAGGGTTAAATTACTCAATATTCTATGAAGTTTCTTGACGGGGGGAAATAAATAACCTATAATCTTTATAGAATAAATTTCTGCTACAGGATCATATTATAAGAAAAATTCTGAGCGGTCAATCCTATTTTTTTTAAGGATGAAATAAAATGTCTTTGCCCCGGCAAGAACGATTGCGGGAAAGGGGGAAATTCACCCTCTTATTTAAAAAAGGAAAATCTCTCGCCGATCGGAACCTGGTTCTTTACTTTTACCCCTGGGAACCGGGACACAGAGAGGCGGGTTTTTCTGTTGGAAAAAAACTGGGCAAGGCAGTAATCCGCAATCGGATCCGCAGGAAGATGAAAGAAGCATACCGCAACTTGCTCCCCAACGTTAAAAATGGCTACCTCCTCCTTTTTATTGGCCGGAGGGGAATTTTGCAGGCGGACTTTAATGAAATTCAGGCCAGCGAGAAAAAACTATTACAAAAGGCCAATTTATTGAAGGGAGACGGAAAGTCTTGAAGAAACTATTAATTGGTTTGCTCAACTTTTATCGTAATTTTCTATCCCCCCTTAAAGGTCCAACCTGCAGATATTACCCGACCTGTTCAGAGTATATGATCCAGGCAGTAGAACAGTACGGAGTATGTAGTGGCCTGCTCAAGGGATTCTGGAGAATTTTACGCTGCAACCCATATAGTAAAGGTGGATATGATCCAGTTAAATAAAAACATGGTCCGGGTTAGGAGGTTTTTTGGCAATGGAAATGGTTTTTGGTTTTTTGGGTAATTTGACCAACATTATCACGCTAGCTGAATCCAATGGTGGAATTTTTTCTTTTCTATGGGAAACAATGGGGAGTTTTCTCCGCTTTTTTTATAACATTACTGGCGACTGGGGACTGGCCATTATTTTATTGACCCTCGTTTTAAAGCTGATCCTCTACCCCTCCTCTGTTAAACAGAACAAGTCCATGCAGGATATGCAGAGAATTCAACCAGAAATCAAAGAAATTCAGAACAAATACAAGGATGACAAGCAAACCCAGCAGCAAAAAATGATGGAACTTTATAAAAAATATAATATTAATCCCCTATCATCCTGTTTACCCCTTTTAATTCAACTTCCAATTTTGATAGCTCTTTTTCAGACGATTATCAGGCTTGAGGATTTGCAGGGAGCGAGTTTTCTCTGGATGGCAAGCCTGGGAGAACCGGACCTGCCTCTGGCCATTCTTACAGGTGTAACAATGTTTTTGCAGACTCATCTCCAGCAAAAATGGAGCGGTGCCCCTGCAAATCCACAGACCAAAACGATGGGGATGGTAATGCCCGTTTTAATTGTATTTTTTGGAATGAGCCTCCCCTCTGGAGTGCTGGTATACTGGTTTACATCTAACTTAGCCATGATCGGGCAGCAGTACCTGATTTACCGTCGCCAGGAAGTGGCGAAAGGAGAATCAAGTTAAAATGGATGAAATAATCCAGGAAGGTAAAAATGTTCAGGAAGCTATTGCAAAGGCCCTAAATGAACTGGGATTACCTCGGGAAAGAGTTGATATTGAAGTTCTTGAGGAAGGCAGCAGGGGAATTTTTGGCCTGATTTCCGGAAAAACCGCCCGGATTAAAGCCCGCAGGAAGAAAGAGAAAAAAGAAATTGCCCGTGATTTTGTCGCGGGGATCTGCGATCGGATGGGAACCGAAGTTCAGGTAAATATTACTGAGGAAAATGAAAACCCCAGGCAGGTTATTCTGGAAATTGAAGGAGAAAATTTGGGGCTTTTAATCGGGAAAAGAGGACAGACAATTGACGCTCTGCAGTACCTAACTACCCTCGTTGCCAACCGGAAAAAAGAAGAAGATTACCTTAGAGTAATAATTGATGCTGAGGACTATAGAAATCGCAGGGAAAAAACCCTAGAAGCCCTGGCCAAAAGGATGGCTGAAAAAGCAGCCCGGAATGGACGAAAGGTGCTTCTGGAGCCCATGTCTCCCCAGGAAAGGCGGATTATCCATATGACACTGAAGGATGACCGACGGGTGAAAACCTACAGCCAGGGAGAAGAACCCTTCCGCAAAGTTTGCATAGAGCCCAACTAACCCAGTAATTTATTACTGGGTTTTTTTAGGAGGAAGATCGGATGAATCGTGAAGATACCATTGCTGCCCTGGCTACACCACCAGGGATTGGAGCGCTGGGAATAATTCGCGTCAGCGGGCCGGAAAGCCATAAGCAGGTTGACCGAATTTTCCAAAACCCCCAACAAAAGAAAATAAAGGAAATGAAAGGATACACCGCTGCTTATGGGCGTATTTGCGAACCGGAAAGCGGTTCGCTGGCTGATGAAGTAGTAGTCCTGGTCATGCACGCACCCCATTCCTATACCGGGGAGAATATGGTAGAGATTATCGGGCACGGTGGTCCCGTTCCCCTGCAGGCTATTCTTGAACTTCTCCTGGACGGGGGTGCCCGCCTGGCAGAACCGGGAGAATTTACCCGGCGGGCTTTTTTCAATGGGAAAATGGACCTGGCTCAAGCAGAAGCCGTTGTGGATGTAATTGAAGCCAAAACCAGGCAGGGACTGCAGCTGGCTCTCGATCAGCTGGAGGGAAGCCTTTCCAGGCTTGTCAAAGCAAGCAGCGACCGTCTCTGGGAAGTTCTGGCTTACTGTGAGGCATCGATCGATTTTCCTGAAGATGAACTGGATGGAATGTCTTTAGAAGATTTTGAAACCTACCTTAAACGGGTTGAAGGGGATCTGGAAGATGCCCTGGCCACTTATTCCCGGGGTAAGGCTCTGCGGGAAGGAGTCCGGACAACGATAATTGGGCGGCCTAATGTTGGGAAGTCCACCCTTTTGAATGCTCTCCTGGGAGAGGAAAGGGCCCTGGTTACTTCTGTTCCCGGAACAACAAGGGATTCAGTGGAGGAAATAATTAACTTAGATGGAATCCCCCTCCGGTTAATCGATACCGCGGGGTTAAGGGAGACCGAGGATGAAGTCGAAAAACTTGGCGTGGACCGAACCTTAAAACTTCTGGAACGGAGCGATTTGATCCTGGCTGTTCTAGACAGCACAACAGGTTTTACAGCTGAAGATGAGAAAATGCTGGAAACCATCCCTCCGGGAAAAAGCCTGGTTGTTGTTAATAAAATTGACCTGGAGGAAAAAATAGACCTCTCCCGAATTAAGGGACATTTTTCCGAGGACGAAATCCTGTTTATTTCCGCCAGAGAGGGTCAGGGCCTGGCCAATGTCCGGGCAGCGATAAAAAAACGGATAATTGGAACCTCAGAAAAAGAAGGTATTTGGGTCAGCAATCTCCGGCACGAAAGGGCTTTAAAGGGTGCGCTGAAAAGTGTGCAGGCTGCCCGGGAAGGTTGGGAGCAGGGGGTTACCATGGATCTTGTTGTGGTCGATATCCGCGGGGCCCTGCACTGCCTGGGACAGATTACAGGGGAAACAATTAGCCAGGATATTTCCCGGGAAATATTTTCCCGGTTCTGTATAGGAAAATAGGGGGAAGAAAAATGTTTGTTTATCCACAATCCTATCAGGTGATAGTAATTGGGGCCGGACATGCGGGCTGTGAGGCCGCTCTTTCCGCCGCAAAAATGGGTTTTAAAACCCTTGTTTTGACCATTGACCTGGACCATGTTGCTTTTATGCCCTGTAATCCATCGTTAGGCGGACCGGCCAAGGGGCATATTGTTCGCGAAATTGATGCTCTCGGCGGAGAAATGGGGCATAATATTGATGCAACGATGATTCAGGTCCGCATGCTGAATACCCGGAAAGGTCCGGCAGTACAGGCTCTCAGGGCCCAGGCAGATAAAAAGAAATATCACCTGCGGATGAAAAAAGTCCTTGAAGAAGAAAGCAATCTTGATCTCAAACAGGGACTGGTAACAAAAATACTGGTTGAAGAAGGAAAGATTCGGGGAGTAGAAACAGCAACTGGGATAAAATATCTGGGCCAGAAAGTTATCCTTACCACGGGAACCTTTTTGCGCGGCCGAATAATTATTGGAGAAAAGACTTTTGAAGCGGGTCCCAATCAGCAATTGTCGGCAAAAGAACTTTCCCGTTCCCTGCAGGAAAACGGTTTTACCCTGAAGCGCTTTAAGACCGGTACCCCTCCTCGGGTTTTGGGCCGGACAATTGATTACGAGAAAACCGAGCCCCAGCCGGGGCATTCGGGGTCTCTCTTCTTCTCTTTCATGCACGAGGGTCGGGAAGGAATCCAGGGACAGCTCCCCTGTCATTTAACTCACACCAATCCCCGGACTCATGCTATTATCAATGAAAATATACACCGGGCTCCTCTCTTCTCCGGCGTAATCGAGGGAACGGGACCCCGTTACTGTCCTTCTATCGAGGACAAGGTTGTGAGCTTTCCCAATAAAAATAGCCACCAGATTTTTATCGAACCGGAAAGTCTTTCCACCCAGGAAATGTACCTTTCCGGCCTGCCAACAAGCCTTCCCGAAGATGTTCAGTTTTCTTTTTTACGGACAATAACCGGCCTGGAGAGAGTAGACATGGTTCGTCCCGGTTATGCCATCGAATACGATGTAATTGATACCAGACAATTGAACCTTACCCTGGAAACAATGCATATTGAAGGACTTTTCACTGCAGGTCAGGTCAACGGAACTTCTGGTTATGAAGAGGCCGGGGGCCAGGGTTTGATTGCAGGAATTAACGCCGCCCTCTCTCTGAAAGGTGAAGCCCCCCTTATTCTCGACCGGGCCCAGGCTTACATCGGTGTCCTGATTGATGATCTCGTTACCAAGGGAACTGAAGAACCCTACCGGATGCTAACCTCAAGGGCTGAATACCGGCTTTTACTGAGGCAGGACAACGCAGATCAGCGGCTTTCCCCTCTTGGCCGGAAAATTGGGCTTCTTTCAGATAATCAGTGGAAATTATTCCAGGAAAAACAACAAGAAATTGAAATGGTACTGGGACTTCTGGAAAAAATCCAGGTCAAGCCCACCCCTGAGGTAAATGAAATTCTCCAGGAAAAAGGAAGCGGGGGCTTGAACAAACCTGTTTCTTTAAAGGAAATTTTCCGCCGTCCGGAAATTACCTGGGTTGATCTTTTGGACCTGGAACCCGAACTGCCCAAAATTAGAAAAGGTGTTCAGGAACAGTTAGAAACCACGATAAAGTACGAAGGGTATATAGAGAGGCAGAAAAGGGAAATTGAGCATTTTAAGAAACTGGAAAATAAGCTTCTTCCAGATGAAATCAATTATGAAGAGGTTCCCAACCTGAGGACAGAAGCCAGGGAAAAATTAAAAGCGGTTCGACCCCGGTCTGTGGGTCAGGCCGGCCGAATAAATGGTGTTTCCCCTGCAGACATCACCTCCCTCCTGATTTTCCTGGAAAGGAAGAAAAGAAATGACTAGCCCCCAGGAGATCGCAACAGTCCTGGGGAGAAAAGAGCTGAAAATATCCCGGGAGAAAATTGATAAACTTGACCTGTTCATGAGAGATCTCCTTTCTGCAAACCAGGACTTCAACCTTTTGGGCAGAGGAGAAGAAAAGAATTTTTTGGAACGCCACCTTCTGGATTCTCTGGTTGCCCTCCCTCTCCTTTCTCAACTGGATGGGCCCTTGATGGACCTGGGTTCTGGCGGGGGGCTACCTGGAATACCTCTGGCTATCTGCAGCCCAAAAAGACCATTTTTCCTTGTGGAAAGCCGGGAGAAAAAAGCTGAATTTTTAAGAAACTCCGTCAGAGACCTGCAGCTTAAAGAGGTTTTTGTTATAAACGCCCGGGCGGAAGACCTGGCAAAAGAAGTAGAATTCCGGGAAAAGATGGGGCTTTTAACTGCCCGGGGACTGGCCTTCCTCCCTGCCCTGTTAGAATTGACCCTTCCCTTTATCAGGATTGGCGGATTTCTGCTGGCCTGGAAGGGTCCCGCTCTTGATGAAGAACTGGATAAGAGTCGGGAAGCCTTGAATTTGCTGGGTGGAATTATTGATAAACGCTTTTCCCATACGATAAGCGGTAAAGAACATTTTTTACAGCTTGTAAAAAAAACAGAAAAAACTCCGTCCCGATTTCCCCGGCGCCCGGCAGCTATAAAAAAAAGACCCCTGGAATAGAAGGAGGAAAAGCTTTTAATAGCAAGGTATTAAGAGATATTTTTTACAAGAAGGGAAAACGGGGGCGGGTACAGAAATATAAGGGTGGAGTAATACCAAGGTGCGGGAGGGGTAAAAGTGAAAAATCCCCTGGCAAAATTTTTCGGGACGGGAACTGAAAATAGCCAAGATATAAAATTTATTAAACTTGAAAAAATTTCTCCTAACCCCTATCAACCCCGGACCAGCTTCGGCGATAAGGAAATTAAAGAACTGGCTGCTTCCATTGAGGAAAATGGACTTTTGCAGCCTCTTTTGTTGCGCCCGTTCGACGATGGTTTTCAGATAATTGCCGGAGAAAGAAGAATGAAGGCCCTGAAAATGATTGGCCGGGAAGAAGCGCCCTGCCTTGTGAAAAAAATCGGGGAAAAAGAAATGGCCCAACTCGCCCTTGTAGAAAACCTTCAGCGAGAAGATTTGAATTTTTTTGAAGAAGCCACAGGTTACCAGAGGATGCTTTTTACTTTTGATATGACCCAGGATGAACTTGCCGAAAAAGTTGGCCGAAGCCAATCTGCAATAGCCAATAAAATCCGCTTACTTCGACTTCCCGGGCCGCTCCGGGACAAAATTATTGAGGCTGGCTTAACCGAAAGACACGCCCGGACTTTACTTAAACTCGGAACCCCGGAACTTCAGAAAAAAGCTCTGCAGGAAGTAATCCGGAACGCTTACTCTGTTGGCCAGACCGAAAAACTGGTGGACAGACTGAACCAGCGGGAACAGAAAAAGCCCAGGGAAAAAGAAAGGGGCCGGGTCTTGAAAGTATTTGAGGACACCCGGCTTTATGTCAACACTATCCGGAAAACGGTTAAAGAAATGAAGGAATGGGGACTTGATATTCAATTTGAAGAGGAAGAAGGCGAGGATTCGATCTCCTTCCACATCAAGATGCCCAAGAAGAAAAGAATAGAGGGGTGAAATAATGGGCACAGTGCTGGCCGTAGTCAACCAGAAAGGCGGCGTGGGGAAAAGCACGACTGCAGTTAACCTTGGTGCGACCCTGGCAGAAAGGGGCAATAAGCTTCTTCTAATTGATATCGATCCCCAGGGCAATGCAACCAGTGGAGTTGGGGTTGATAAAAGTGAACTGGAGCAGTGTGTTTACAGCCTGCTCGTTGAAGACGTTCCAATAACGGAAATTATTGTTAAAACCAGTGTTGAGAACCTGGATCTGGTTCCTGCAACGATTGACCTGGCCGGGGCCGAAATTGAACTGGTTTCTTCCTTTTCCCGAGAGGTTAAACTCCGCCGGGCCCTGGAAAAGGTTAAGGACAACTACGATTTTATAATAATTGACTGCCCCCCCTCACTGGGACTGTTAACACTAAACGCCCTTGCTGCGGCTGAGAAGATCCTGGTGCCCATTCAATGCGAATACTATGCCTTAGAAGGCCTGGGCCAGCTAATGCGGACGATCAAACTTGTGCAAAATCACCTGAATCCTGAGATGGAAATTGCCGGCGTTATTATGACTATGTATGACTCAAGAACCAATCTTTCCCAGCAGGTTATTGAGGAAGTAAAAAAATATTTTCAGGAGAAAGTGTATAGCACTGTAATACCCCGGAATGTCAGGTTGAGCGAAGCTCCTTCTTTTGGGCTCCCCATTATCCTTTACGATCCGCGATCAAAAGGGGCCCGATCTTATCAGGAGCTGGCCGAGGAGTTTTTATCCCGGCTGAAAGGAGGAGTGAGGAATGAGTAAAAAGCGCCTTGGAAAAGGCCTGGAAGCGCTGATTCCTCCCGGGCAGCTTGATGAAGAAGCCAACCAAATTCCCCTCGAATATATTGAATCCAACCCGTACCAGCCCAGAGAAGATTTTTCTGACGAATCTCTTGCTGAATTAACCGAATCAATAAAACAACACGGAATAATTCAACCCCTTATTGTCCGGAAAATTGAAAAAAAGCGTTTCCAGATTGTCGCCGGAGAAAGACGGTGGCGGGCAGCGATTAAAGCGGGGTTGAAGAAAGTTCCCGTTGTAACCAAAGATTTCGCCGAACGGGAAATGATGGAAATTGCTCTCATTGAGAATCTGCAGCGGGAAGACCTGAATCCGATTGAAGAAGCCCACGCACTGGAGAGGCTGATCGGAGATTTTGAACTTACCCAGGAAGAGGTAGCCCGGACCCTGGGAAAAAGCAGGTCGGGAATTGCCAATTCACTGCGCCTTTTGAAGTTGGATCCAGAGGTTCAAGAAAATGTTTCACGTGGAACAATCAGCATGGGGCACGCCCGGGCCCTGCTTGCTTTGGCCTCCCAGGACGAGCAAAAAGAGGCTGCCAGGGTAATAGTGAAGGAAGGTTTTAATGTCCGGCAGACAGAAAAACTTGTTTCCTCCTGGAGAGAAAGAAAGCAGAGGAAAAAAATCCATCGGCCTTCCTACCGGAATGAACGGATTAAGAAGTTTGAAGAAGAGATTTTAAATTCCCTGGGCACAAAAGTTGCAATTAAACCCCGGGGCCCGGAAAAAGGGACAATCAATATTGAATATCGTTCCCTGCAGGAACTGGAGAGGATTTACAGCATTCTGGGCAGGGAACACTAGTGGGCAAATTGTTAGGAGGTTGGAAAATGCAGGTGCTTATTGTTGGCGGCGGGAAAATGGGCCGCTATCTGGCTAAAGATTTAACCGAGAAACAAATAAATGTAACTTTAATTGAACAGGATGAGGAAAAAGCCCGAAACATAAAACAAGACCCTCGAATTCTGGTCGTGCATGGGGACGGTTCGGAACCAGAGGTTTTGAAAAAAGCAGGGATAGAGGAAACGGACGTGGTTCTGGCAGTTACAAACGATGATCACGACAACCTGGCAATCTGCCAGATGGCAGAACGCCAGTTCCATGTTCCCCGGACTTTTACTGCGGTAAATACACCCGGGAATGAAAAGCTTTTTGAATGGCTGGGGGTAAACGTTGCTGTGAGCAGTTCTTCGATCCTGGCAGCCCTGGTAACCAAGGAAATAACCCTTGAGGAAATAACTTCCCTTCTCAACCAAAAAGTTGGCGATCTGAATATGGTTGAAATAAAGGTTTGTACTGGTGCTCCTGTGGCGGGACAGAAAATTAAAGATATCGACCTGCCCATGGAAGCCATTCTGGTTACGATTTTGCGGGGTGACACTGCCCTGGTACCCAGGGGAAATACTGTACTCCGGGACGGAGATAGGGTTCTGGCTCTTGCTGATTCCAGTGCCCAGGAAGAACTTGTTCACCAGTTAAACGGAGGTGCCCTTCGTTGAATGAAAATAAATTTGCCGCAATTGATACACCCACACCCTTACTGAGAGAAGCAATACTGGTCCGAAACATCACCGATATGGCAGGTTTTGCCCGTGAGGCAGGGGTAGACTTAAGACCCCACATTAAAACCCATAAAATTCCCCGCCTGGCAAGAATTCAGGTTAACCAGGGAGCCGTGGGAATAACAGTTGCAAAGCTGGATGAAGCTGAGGCCATGATTGATAATGGCTTGAGGGATGTTTTTGTGGCTTCTCCAGTTACTGATCCCAAAAAAATCAAGCGCCTTTTAAGGCTTGCAGAAAAGGCGGAAATCTCTGTGGTTGCCGACAGTTCTGAGGGGATTGAGGTTCTGGCCAGGGAAGCGGAAGAAAAAAATACGAAATTTAAAGTTCTTTTGGAAATTAATAGCGGATATAACTTATGCGGGGTTCTTCCCGGGGAAGAGGCATTAAAACTGGCTAAAAAGATCCAGGAAAAGAAGTCTCTTGATTTTGGGGGAATAATGACTCACGCCGGACACTGCCGGGAGGCCAAAAATCCCGAAAAAGTTCAGGAAATTGGGCAGAGAGAGGGACGGATGATGGCAGCGTTGGCAGAAAAATTAAAAAAAGACGGACTGCCCTGTTCCCGGGTCAGCGTTGGCTCTACTCCGACTGCGAAGATGGCAGGGATGATCAAGGGAGTAACAGAAATCAGGCCCGGAAATTATGTTTTTAATGATCTGGGAGAGGTTGCCCTGGGTGTGGCAATGGAAGAAGACTGTGCATTAACGGTATTAACAAGGGTTGTCTCCCGACCCACGAAGGAAAGGTGCATTGTTGATGCAGGGAGTAAAACTTTAAGTCTGGATAGGGGTGTGAAAGGGGAAGGCATTTTTGCTGGATATGGAAAGGTTAAGGGACATCCCGAAATTGTTGTTAGCAGACTGGCAGAGGAACACGGCATCCTGACCCTTCCCCCGGAAAGTGATATTAAAGTAGGAGATTTACTCGAGATTATTCCAAACCATGCTGGTCTTGTTGTAAACCTGGCCAGTACAGTCCATATTATTCGCAACGAAGAAACCTGGGAAGAATGGAGGGTTTCTGCGGTGGGAAGTAAATAATTTTGGTTTCATGCAGGAATAATCTACCCTTTGTAGAAAGTTAAGATTCCTGATGGGGTGAAAGACCATGAAAAAACAAGTGTTGTTTAAAAAAGTTAAGAAACAGTTCCGGGAGGGCCTTACAATTTCAATTATTCCCCACTCCGAGGGGTCTTCTTTAAGTTTTACAATTCCCCGGGCGGTACTAATCCTGTTAATTTTGGTGATCATTGTTTATATGGGGCTTCTAACCTTTTCCTACCGGGATTATTTAAATCGTTATCAGGACTCGCAAAAGGTTGTTGCTCACCTGGATGGTGTGCGGGTGGAGAATCAAAAATTGCGCCAGGAACTTGTTAACCTTCTCCGGGAAACGGAAGAACTCCAGCAGGACTTAATCGTACTTCAGCAACAGGGGCGTAAAATTCAGGAACTGCTTTCGGAAGATTTGCAGCAAGCAGAAGAACAGATGGCTCATATTGAAAGCCTGGGCAATATTTTGAACTATCAACCCTACGAGTTTGATTTTGGTGGGCTGGGAGGCCGTAATAACAGGCTCCTGAAAGACGATGCCTTTGGATTGATCCAGAATATGCAACAGGAACTGGGCAAAATGAGGGAAGTAATACCAGCCCAGCAGGAGGACATGGAAAATCTGGAGGGATCAGTCCGCGAATACAATGCGATTCAGGCAGCAACACCAAACAGTTGGCCTCTTGCCGACAAGGGAAACAGTTACATTTCTTCAGGGTTTGGCTCCCGCCGGGATCCATTTACCGGCCGCCAGGCTTTTCATGAAGGTGTTGATATTGCTGTTTGGTATGGGACACCGGTTCTGGCAACGGCCGATGGTGTGGTTACATATTCCGGCTGGAGAACCGGCTATGGCTACACGGTTGATATTGACCATGGTTTTGGCTTCAAAACTCGTTACGCGCATAATGGAGAGCTGCTGGTGTCGACAGGTCAAGAAGTAAAGAGGGGAGATGTTATTGCCAAATCTGGGAATAGCGGAAGGAGCACCGGTCCCCATCTTCATTACGAAGTCCATGTAAACGGAGTTCCCAAAAATCCCCTGGAGTTTATCAATAAAAAATAGCGAGGTGGGCCTTTTGCTGGGTAGAAAAGAAGAAGTGAAGAAAAAAGAAGACGTCTGGAAAAAAGAAGAAGTAAAAAGGGACAAGGTAGAGAGCGTGGTTGGAAAAGGAACAAAGATTGAAGGGAAAATGCATATTCCTGGTTCTTTAAGAGTTGAAGGAAGGGTCGAAGGCGAAATTAAAGCAGGAGGCGACGTTTTTATCGGGGAAGAAGGACTTGTTGTAGCAAATATTCAGGCCCGGAATGTAGTGATTGCTGGAGAAGTTCAGGGAAACGTTGACGCTGTTGAAAAACTGGAAATTGTCCCGACGGGAAAACTCTTTGGTGACATCAAGATTGCCAAACTGATTATTGAAGATGGTGCAACTTTCAAGGGCAAAAGCGAAGCCCGCAAGGGTGCTGAAAAAACTCCAACTGATGATAAACTAAAAGAAGAAAAACCAAAATAACTTTTGGCCCAGCACTCAGCTGGGCTTGTTTTTTTCGAGGGAGGAATTAATTTGGCAATTTCTTTTATAATTAACCCTGAAGCATGTGGAGGCAAGGCCCTGCATCGCTGGAAAAGATTTGCTCCATACCTACATAAAGAGGGGCTTCATTATACAGAATATTTTACATCCCGGCCCCTAGAAGCTGAGGAAATTGCCCAGAGAGTCAGTCCTGTTAGTGATGTAGTTTATGCTGTAGGGGGAGATGGCACCCTGCTTGAAGTGGCAAATGGCCTTTGGGGAGAAAATATTCCCCTGGGAATAGTTCCCTTTGGAACCGGAAATGACCTGGGAAAATGCCTGGGGATTCCCCGGTCCAATGAGGATATTTTACGGATGATAAAAAATCCCAGGATGAAAAGAATTGACGCAGGAAAATTGAATGGAAGGATTTTCTGTAATGTTGTCGGTATTGGTTTTGATGGAGAGGTTGCCCTTTCGGCCGACAACTTTTTAAAAAGATTCGGGGGTACTCCGGCCTACCTCTGGGGAGTTTTAAGGGCTCTTTTTACTTACAAAGCCCCCCGAATGGTAATCGAGATCGACGGGGAAAAAATTGAACAGAAAACTCTCCTTGTAGCTGTTGGCAATGGCAGGTATTACGGCGGAGGACTTAAAGTGGTTCCTGACGCTGAACAGGATGATGGGCTCTTTGATATATGTGTTATTGATACCCTCTGGGTAGGGAAGCTTTTATTCTTGCTGCCCCAGGTGTATGGAGGGGGGCACTTAAAACAAAAGGAAGTTCGAATTTACAGGGGGAAAAAAGTAAAAATCAGCTCTGATAAGCCGGTAATAGTCCAGGCCGACGGAGAAATTTTAACCAAGACGCCCGTAGAACTTGAAGTGCTTCCCCATGCACTAAATTTCATTGTAGGTTCCAGGTCCTGACCGGCTACTTCCTTTTCCAATTCAAAGAAAATATTTCCCGGGAAATAAAAATGGGTTAATATTTTGGAAATATAATGGCGGAGAAGGGATATTTGTTTCCGAGGTTTTTCGATTTTTATTTTTGCAGGGGAAGGAGTTAGCAGGGCCGAATTGAATAGAAAAAAGAGAGGAGGGATCGAAGATGCTACCACCAGAGCTTTTATATTCAGAAGAAGGAGAATGGGTTCGCCTGGAAAATGGTTTTGCCTATATAGGAATCTCCCTCCCCTTTGCAGAGCGGCTTGGTCGCCTATTGGAAATTGAGCTTCCGCAGCTGGGGGAAGAGATAGAGCAAACTATTGAAATGGGAACCATAGAAGGTGAACGTTCCTTTAAGGAATTATTTGCCCCCCTTAGTGGAAGAATAGAAGAAGTGAATAAAGAAGTTGTTGAAAAATCCGAACTGCTTTTACAGGACCCCTACGGCGACGGCTGGCTTTTAAAAATTTCCATTCTGGATCGGGAAGAACTCGATACCCTTCTCAGTGCAGAAGATATGGAATTACTGATAGAAAAAATTCACGACCTGGAGGGAGGGGAAGAATTGGATGAATTCGATGAATGAGGAACAAATACAGGAAAAGTATGAGGAAGCAAGCGCTGCAGTAGATGTGGCCCGCTTTGAAAAGGCGGAAGATCTGCTCCGGGAAATACTGGAGGTTGACCCGGAGCACGCTGGTGCTTTAAACAAAATGGGTGTTATTCACGCCTATAAAAAAGAAAAAGATAAAGCCCGGGAATATTTTGAGGAATCCCTGCAGGCCGAACGCAATAATGCCCCGGCCCTGACAAATCTGGCCAACATTTACCTGGAAAACGGGAACCAGCATCAGGCTGAAAATATGTACAATGAGGCCCTGCGTTATGATCCGGAATATGGCCCCGCCCACAACAACCTTGCGGCTATATATAAAAAAAGGGGTGAATACGGAAAAATGGTTAATTCCCTGAAAAAAGCCCGCAAGGCAGGAACTATAAGCGTGGACCATTCCGAAAAGTCGATATTTTTAAATCCCGGCTGTCTTCTCTTTTTAGGCCTGGTGGTTGTTGGTTTGCTTCTAATATTCTGGTTACAATAAGGGAGGTTTTTTATGGAATCAATATTTGCCTTTTTTGATGATATTCTTCCAGAGTTTTTAAATTCGGGGCAGTTGAGAAACGCCGCCTTAATTCTTATTCAGATTATTATAATCCTGTTTATAGGTAAGTTTGCTTTACGGCTGGGACGGGTATTTATTGATAGGGTTTTAAGAGTAAAAGAAAACAAAAAACAGGCAATGGAAGAGGCCCAGATCAGGACTCTGAACAAGCTTTTGAAAAATGTCCTGCGCTATTTAGTGTACTTTTTTCTGGCGACCATTGTTCTTTCTTTGCTTGGGATCCCAATTGCTTCGTTGATTGCTGGTGCTGGAGTTATCGGCCTGGCAATTGGTTTTGGGGCCCAGAACCTTGTCCGGGATATTATTTCTGGTTTCTTTTTTCTTTTTGAAGACCAGTTTACAGTCGGGGATTATATTAAGGTTGGAAATGCCGAAGGATTTGTAGAGGAACTGGGCCTGAGGATTACAAAAATTAAAGGGTTTGCCGGGGAAATGTACATAATTCCCAATGGACATATCGGGGAAGTTACCAACTTTGCTCGGGAAAACATGCGGGTTCGCCTGGAGATTGGTGTGGCTTACCATGAGGATTTAGACCGGGTCATGCAGGTGATGGAAAAAGTGTGCGAGGAAGTTTCCCAGGAACACGAAGGGGTAGCTGAACCACCAAAAGTGCTTGGAGTGCAGCGACTGGGGGATTCCAGCATAGATATTTTAATAATCGGCAGAGCAAAACCTCTGCAGAGTTGGTCTCTTGAACGGCTACTCCGATTGAGGATAAAACAGGCCTTTGATCGCGAAGGAATTGAAATTCCCTTCCCGCAGCGAGTTGTCCATATGCCCAAGCCGAAAGTCCGGGAAATAGTTCAGGAGGATGTTGAAAGTGGAAAGGAAAATAATTAAGGTTAGTGATATTCTCCGCTTGAAAAAACCTCATCCCTGTGGAAGCTACGAATGGAAAGTGCTCAGACTGGGGAGCGATATAAAGATGGAATGCCTGGGATGCGGCAGGGTAGTAACTGTTCCCAGGTCCAAGATAGAAAAAAGGATCAAAGAAATTTTACCCGAGGAGTGATCCTGTGCAGATCGGAATTGTCGGCTTGCCCAATGCGGGCAAGTCAACCCTTTTTAATGCCCTGACAAGAGGGAATGCCCTGGCTCAAAGTTACCCCTTTTCAACAGTCGATCCCAACCTGGGAAAAGTAGCCCTCCCGGATCCATACCTTGGTGGCTTACAGGAGGTTTTCGGGGCCGGGAAAAAGACCCCTGTGGGGGTCGAATTTGTTGATATTGCTGGCCTGGTGGAAGGGGCTCACAAAGGAGAAGGTCTGGGGAATAAGTTTTTGGACCGGATCCGGAAAGTGGAAGCCATAGTCCATGTAATCAGGGCTTTTTCGGCTTCAGATGTGGCAAGAGTAAACCCTGAAGGAGATCCGATGTCCGATTATAAAATTATTGAGAGAGAACTGGTTCAGGCTGACCTGGAATCAATTGCCAGACGGAAAGAGAAAACCTCTCCAATGTTAAAAACCGGTCAGCAGAGATATAAGGATGAATTGGCCTGCCTGGAAAAAGGGGAGAACCATATCAATTTGGGCAAACCCATAAGGTCCATGGAAAGGTCCCAGTTGGAGGATCAAATCCTGGGAGAATTGCATCTTCTTACCGAAAAACCGGTTCTCCATGTCCTAAATGGTCCAGATGAAGGGGAAAATATAAATTTCAGGAAAGAAATGGAAAAAAATGGGTTGAAGGTAATCCTGGTAGATGCTAAAATGGAGGAAGAATTGGGCCAACTTGATCCCGAAGAGGCCCAGGAGATGCGGAGGGAAATGGAAATTGAGTCCGCCCTGGATCAACTGGTCAGCATGGCTTACGGCATGCTTGACCTGATTAAATACTACACCGGAAATGAAAATGAAGTCCGGGCCAGGAATATTATAACTGGATCCACTCTCCTGGAGGGAGCGACCCAGGTCCACCAGGATATTGCTGCCGGTTTTATCAAAGGAGAGGTTATTTCTGCTCCTGATTTACTCCAGGCCGGGAGCTGGAACAGGGCCCGGGAAGAAGGTAAAATCAGAGCTGAAGGTAGGGAGTATGTTATCAGGCCTGATGATGTAGTCTATATCCACTTTCGATAGAAATCCTTGCCAAGGGTTGTATCTGGTGGTATAATGATGCTTAGTCCATGCCTCGCAAGGGGCCATATGTCCAAATGGAGGAGGTGAAGCAGGATGCGAGATTATGAAACCATGTTCATTGTAAACCCTGACCGGAGTGAAGAGGAGATTAATGCCCTGCTGGAGAGGATTAAAAAAATAATTGTCTCCAACGGCGGCGAAATTCTGGCAGAAGAACACATGGGCATCAAAAAGATGGCCTATGAAATCGAAAAAAAACGGATGGGTTACTACGGACTCTTCCGGTTTAAAGGGGAGCCTTCGGTAAAAAACGAGCTGGAGCGGAATCTACGGCTCTTTGACGATGTGCTCCGTTTTCTAGTTGTCAAGCTGGAACCGGTTGAAGCCGAACAGGCGGAGGCCGAGGAAAAAACCGATTAGGGGGTGCAGGTATTGATAAACCGTGTTATTCTTTTAGGCCGATTAACTCAGGACCCCCAAATGCGCTATACTTCAAATGGTACACCTGTAACAAACTTCACCCTGGCAGTTGACCGGACTTTTACCAACCAGCAGGGGGAAAGAGAAACCGACTTTATTGACGTTGTTGCCTGGCGCAAGCTAGCGGAACTCTGTGCAGATTACCTGATCAAAGGACAGAGGGCGGCTGTTGATGGTCGCCTCCAGGTCCGGAGTTATGAAGTGCAGAGTGGTGACAACCAGGGCCAGCGAAGAACAGTCTATGAAGTCGTTGCAGATAATATTCAATTTCTGGAAAAACCCCGGGGAGGCGGAGGAGGTCAGCAACCTTCTTCCGGAGAAACCTCCCAGGATCAGTCGGATTTTAATCCCGACGATGTTCCTTTTTAGGAATGAGAAAGGAGGCAACTATGGCACGTGGAAAAAGAGGAAAACGCAAAGCGTGTGTATTTTGCGTTGATAAAATAGATTACATTGATTATAAGGATGTTGGGAAGTTAAGGCGGTTTATTACCGAACGAGGTAAAATCCTGCCCAGGCGAATTACCGGGAACTGTGCCAAACATCAACGGGAGCTGACCAGGGCTATCAAGAGGGCCCGGAACATTGCTTTATTACCCTATACCGTAGAGTAATAAAAAGGGCTCTGGGAAGAGCCCTTTTCCTTTATAACAGTTGATATTTAAGGAATAATTTAGTTTGAGCAGCCTCCGAGAGGTGAGGATCTTGCAGCCCGAACAGACCCGGAAAATCCAGGATGCAGTATTATTTACCGGAGCCATTCTATTGACAACAGTATTTGGTCTTTACATGCCCCTTGTAGCCTTTTTCTGGCCGGTTCCGGTCGCCCTTTCTGTCCTTCGGCAGGGAGGGAGAAATACAATTGTTGGGGTTATAGTTGCTGCCCTGATAGCAGGTCTAATATGGGACAACCAGGTTTTTCTTGCGGTTATTCTCGTTTCGGGCCTTGTGGGTTTAATTATGGGAGGTGCCATTGCCGAGGGTTTCAATGGCAGGAAGATTTTATATTACTCCATTACAGCGGCTGTAGTTAGCCAGGCCCTGTTTCTGGCTGCAAACCAGCTGGTTTTGGGGATAGACTACTGGGCTTTAATCGGAGAGGTTATGCGTGAAGCCGCGGCTTTTTATGAGGATCCCGCTCTTACCGAGGCAATTCCAGAAGTCATTGAGGTTTTTAAAGCAATTTATCCGACCTTCCTGTTTATTTCTGGGGCATTAACGGCGATTTTGAGCCTGATTGCTGTAAGGTCTTTTGCTGTAAGACTCAAAATTGATTTGCCCGATTTTCCCAGGTTGAGTTACTGGAGATTTGATTTTAGGCTTTCAATTGCCCTGTTTTTGCTACTGTTCCTTTTTCTAATCTCCCCGAATATTATTTTTTTAAACCTTTTCCTGGGTATTGTTCTTTTGTTTTGTGGAGGTGGGTTGAGCCTGATTGGCTACTGGGTCGGTGGGAAATTAGACCGCCGTTCCCGGAGAATCCTCTTGATGGCCGTGCTTATACTTTTAATTTTTCCAGTTATGGGGGCAATATTCATGGGCTTTTTTGTCCTGTTTGTTCTGCCCCTGGCAATGGTTTTAGGTTTACTTGATTCCTGGCGTGATTTAAGAAAATTAAATCGAGTTGGAGGAGGTTGATTTTTCGTGAAAATTATTTTGAAAGAAAACGTTCCCAACCTGGGACAGGCTGGGGAAGTAGTTAAGGTTGCTGATGGGTACGCTCGCAACTATTTGATCCCCCGGGGTATTGCAGAAGAGGCAACTCCTGGCAGTATGGCCAGGGCTGAGGAATACAGGAAAAAGCAGGAAGACATGGAGGATTCAGTCCGCAAAGAAGCCCGGGAAATTGCTGCCAAGATTAAAGGTATCAAAATGGAAGTTGGCATGAAGAGTGGCGAAAAAGGAAAACTATTCGGTTCTGTTACCAGTGGTGATATCGCCGATTACCTGAATAGCCAGGGCCTGACAGTCGACAAGAAAAAAGTTGAACTGGAGGAAAACATCAAAACCCTTGGGACTCATATTGTTCCCATCAAGCTCCATCCCGAAGTAGTTGTTGACCTGGAAGTAATTGTAGAAGAGGAAGAAGAAGAATAAGAATAATAATAAATT
>SKTZ01000041.1 GCA_007122335.1 Bacillota bacterium | reverse complement strand
TTCCGAACTCTCGACCCGTTTTACCACCGTAACGTAGTCGCCGTTCTTTTCAGCAATATTGTTGTGTTGTTCCACAACGGATGTGACTGCCCGTCGCACAAAAAAATCCCCCCTTTTCGGGGAGATTAATAAATTGAATTCCTATTTAATTCAAAGCCCTGGTGAAGGGCTTTAAAGCTTTTTTCCTGACCTACTGGTTTTAACTCCTTTCCTTAATCTTTTTTCTCAAGGAATCTAAAACTATTTCAAGATCCTTTTCCTGTTCTTCAGTTGTCATATTTTTTTTTGCTTTCTGGTAATAATTCCAGGCATTAAAATAATCTTCCTGGAGTTCACAAATATACCCAATGTTGAACAATAAATCAAAGTTTTTGGGATCCTTTTTCAATCCTTTTAATATTATCTCCCTGGCTTCCTTTATTCGCAACTGGTAGGAATAAATTACCCCCGCAATGGAATATAACTCTATATCAAAAGAGAGTAAGTCCCAGTTGTCTTCGAGAAAGATCAAAGCCTGCCTGGTTTTTCCCTCCCTGATTAAGCCCTTTAATATTCTTTTTATCTCCCTGTTTTTCTCTTTTAATGCGTGTTTTTTTCGTTCCATCACAATTCCCCCTGAGAAAATTTTTTTAGGAGGCCAAAATTTTTTTATCTAAAATAAACTCTTGAGAATTTTTTTAAAGAAGACCCAGAATAAAGCCGGCTAATAAAAACAGCGAATTTCAGAAAATATTTAGAATGGTTTATATGATTCCCAAATATTCAGCTTTCCAGCAACCGTCAGCATAAAAGAAAACATTAAACAAGGTTTTTGCATCTTCCGGAGAAAATAAACCGCTTTTAACCCCGGGCCAGAATTCTACGTTATTGTAGTCTACTACCTTCATATGCCTGCTGTCAGAACTTAGTTTAGCTGTAATCTCTTTATACCCTAAAACACTTAAAGCTGCAGCACGGTGTTGCCCCTCGGTAACAATCAAGCGGTAGTCATAATCTTTTTTCAAGAAGTAGCCATTAATATATCCATCTGGGAATAATTCGGGCTGGTACCCCTTTTCCATATGCTGATATGCTTTAATTATCCGCCCAATTTCTTCCTGACCGAATTTCTGGCTGTTGGGACCAAAATGTTGATTTCCCCCGCGGTTTCGGGTCAACTCAGTTTCAAATTTCTTGGCTATTGAAGTTGTTTTTTCCAGGACCCTTATCCAGGGCAAACCCACCCAGCCCTTATTTGCGGGATAAATTTCCTGGTCGAGGTGTGGAGCCCACTGTTCCTGCCTGTTTTTGGGTGCAAATTTTTGAAAAAATTTTTCCAGGATGGAACCCTGATATTCTAATTCAGGGTCCTCCAGGTGTTCACGAATTGTTGCCGCGAAGGGTTGCCAGTCCCCGGGAGCAAAAGTAAACCCATTTATATCAACGCATTTTTTCAGCGGTATCTGCAAGAGTTCAGATTGGGAATAAATAACATCAAGTCCCCTGGGGATAAGGGTTTCTGGTTGGACCCGATTCAAAGAAACCTTACCAAAGTTAAATATTTGATTTTCTCCCAAATCTCTCCCCACACCATTTTCTTTCCAGCCCATTTCCTGGAGCAGATTTTTTATCTCTATTTTGAGCTTTTTGAATAATTCTTTATCATCCTCGGAAGAAAGTGGCAGGTTGATGAAAATTTGCTTTTTTGCTTTAGTGGCAAGTATTTTTATGATTTTCAGGGAATTCTTTGATCCCTTATTTTTATACCACTTAAAGGTTTCCGGAAGCAGCAAAACCATATCTACGGGGTTTAATTTGTCCGCATTTCCTCCGTTAATTTCAAATTTTGTAAACGGATGCAGGTCAAGCCTGTCCCTCTGGCGGAGTTTTTCCCCCATTTCCAGTCCCAAAGCTCCAAGGAAATTCAGGGTTTTAGAGTCAAAGCTTTGCACGTAAAATCCACAACGGGCCAGGGTCCTGGAAATAATCCCGGGACCATATTCAATTTCCACTATAGAGTTAACACCTTCCAGAATATTTTCCATTATTACATCCAGAATTTTTTTTCTTTCCCGGAGATGATCAAGCTTATAGGCCAGGGGAAAGCGTTGTTTCCCGCCAATAATTTCAATCAAAAATTTATCCTCTTCAAATACAGTTCCATAGCTGAATTTCTTGTTAAGTTCACCAATTACTATCTCCAGGTCTCTTTTCTGGCTGGCTGTTCCTGCTGAGTATTCGGCCTGGCGAAACAGGTTCCAGGCGTGGAAGAGCTCTCCTTTCAACTCATGAACATATCCCAAATTAAACAGGAGATCAAAGTTTTCAGGGTCAAGTTTAAGTCCACTTAAAATCACTTCGGTGGCTTCTTCAAGCTTCATCTGGGAAATAAAAATCACGGCAGCAATCGAAAACATTTCGATATCGACCTGAAGCAGGTCAATATTTTTATTAAATAACTGCAGGGCTTCCGTGTTTTTTCCCTGTTGGATTAATTCCTTTAATTCTTTTTTAATTCCTGATGCTCTTGCTTTTAGTTGTTGTTTTTCCACCTTGCTCCCTCCCACCGGAACTATTTTAAAAAGGACCGACTACTGGTTAGCCGATCCTTTTTTAAAGGCTCAGGTCTTTATAATCCTCGGACAGGAAAAAATACCCGCCTCCTGGACCTCTTCGGACGGCGATAACTCCTTTTTTTTCCAGAACCTTGGCCTGTTCTCTTATATAGGAGGGGGTTACATTTAACTTCGCCCCCAGGTCTTTTGATTTCAGGGGATGAGCGTAAGTTGCTCCCTTTTTCTGTAGCAACCGGATTATTTCTTTCTGGATTAAAGTTATTTCCTTCATAAGTTTTTCCGCCTTTCAAATTATCCTCTGCGGTCTATTATCGATGGCTGCCCCTGGGAAGAATTGCTGTAGTTTTGCAAATTCTGCCAGCCTAAATTTAATTTTTCAAGTTTTCCCCCTGTAACTTTTATCTCTTCCTGTAAAACTTCAAGGTTGCTATCTCCAAGCTTTTTAATTTCAGTCATTATTTGCAAAATTTTCTCTTTTTCTGGGCCCTTTTTAGCTTCGGGATGGCGGTTAATTAAATAAATGGTTTCCTGTTTGTCCTGCAAAATTTCCCCTAGTTTTTCAAATCTGTTTTCCTGGATTACCTCGTGTTCCTGGCGGGTTAAATCGAAAAGTTTTTGATAAAGTTTTAACAAAGCAGTCACTTGTTTATTCACCCTTCCCTTGCTGAAGAGGCTGCAGCAGGAACCTGGTTGACCATGGCCTCTTCCCAGGTATCTTTGAGCTCCTCGAACATATCCAGGACTTCCTTAATTATCTCAGGATCTTTTTTCACATTTGCTTCCACGAGTCTCCTCTGCATGTAATCATAGAGACTGGCCAGGTGATTCACCACTTCACCAGCCTGTTCGTTGAGTCCAAAAATTAATTCTTCCAGGATGGCCTGAACTTTTAAAAGTTTTTCGTGGATTTCCTCTGGTTTTTTCTCTTCCCAGTTATCAACGAGCTGTTTTAGATTCTTAATTGAACCCTTGAAACAAAGTAAAGTTAGTTCAGCAGGCGAAGCCATTTCAACCTGGTTCTTTTTATATTTTTGATAAGGATTGGCGTGCATGTCCATTCCCCCTGTTAATACTGCTATTATCCTTTTAGATGCCCATCTGGTCGATTTGCTGGGATAACCACATACTCTGGCTGTTCATGGTCCCAATTGCATTTTCCATAGCCCCGAATTGTCTAATCAACCTTGCTCTTGTTTGTTCAACCCTCCGCTCCAGGGTTGCAATCCTGTCCTGGGCTCGTTCTATGCTCTGGTCATAATACCTCTCGCGCATGGTTATAGAACCATCGCCACTGCGCAGGGTCCTGTGCAGGAGCCCCTCCAGGCGCTGTCCTACTCCCTGGAAGCCCTCATATTCTTCTCTGGCCTGGAACAGGTTTCTCACAGCTTCCGAGTTTTCCTCCAGGGCATTCCTCAATTCAGTTTCATCCAGGGACATCTGCCCGGTCTGCCAGTCGATATTGATCCCCAGGCTACCCAGGTGATTGATCCCGTAATTGATTTCTCCATCGCCAACAGGATTCATTATCTGGGTTCGGACATTGCTCCGCAGGCGGTTTAGGAGAGTATCCCCCTGGAGCTGACCATCTCTCCCAGCCATCTGGCTCATCTGGGAAGCAGCCTTGTTATAGGCGTCGACGAATTCCTGGACTGCCTCCACCTGGCTGTCAATATCTTCTCCAACATTAAGTTCACTCTGCCCGACACGTTTTAAATCAATGGTTACCCCTTCAATAGCATCATCAAGAACGTTTGAAGTCGATTCCACAAGGAGCCCATTAATCTCAACCTGGGCGTCCTGCTGTTCCTGCAGTACCCGAGAAAAATCACCTTCTCCAGTGATCAATTCAAGTTCCTGGAGAATATCGGTATCTCCCCCGAATTCAATTCCTGCCCCGGCCTGGTCTTCCAAAACCAGGTGGTTACTTACAATGCTGGCCCTGACCCCTTCCTGGGCGTGATTAATTGCATCCCTAATCTGATAAAGGGTGTCGCCCTCTTCAATTGACACTTCAGCCCCGTTTATGGTGAAGCTTCCGCTAACTCCCGGTTCTGAGTCAAGAGCATTTTCGGATGAAATAATCAGGTTCTGGGCCAGAGCCAGCACATTGATATTGTAATTACCTTCCTGGGCTTGGGTGGTGGCATCAGCTGTTAAAACTTCTTCATGGTTGGAAAATGCCACCCTGGAATCACGCAGGTCGAGCAAACCCTGGTTGGCCTGGCGGAGATTATATAGCTGGCTGTTAATATCCTGCCATGCTTTCTGGCTTTGCTGGTATCCGCTTATGTGGGCTTCCTGCTGGCGGATTGGCCGCCGCTCCAATTGAATTAACTGCTCAACAATATTGTCAATATCCATACCAGATGCCATACCTCGGATGCTCATTGTGCCTTCCATTTTAAGCCCCCCTTAAACCAATTCGTCCAATATTATGCCCACCATATCCTGGATCTTGGCAACCATATCCAGAAATTCTTCCGGTGGCATTTCGCTAACCACTTCGTCATGAATAACATCTATCACCTGGACAAACAGGCGGTCGGAATCCCGGTGAAGCTGGAACTTGAGATCCCGGACCATAAAACTCTCTACAGTTTCGTTAAAATCATCAACTTCTTCCTGGACCCGCTGTTCCAGGTCCTGGTTAGCTGCTTTTTGTACTTCTTCCACGGTCTTCCCCCGCGTTCTCCCATCCCCGGATTCAAAACCCGTTTCTATCCGGGGAGCATACTGCCCTGTATCAGGCCGGAGAGGCGGCAGGTCATTGATCTTCATAGCTCCACCTCCTTAAAATTAAAAAGGAAAAGCCGGCCGGTAAAACCCGACCGGCCTATTACCTCTTTAATTTAGCCCAAAAGCTGCAGTACGCTCTGGGGCCTCATGTTGGCCTGGGCCAACATTGCAGTTCCAGCCTGGGTCATTATCTGGTGGCGAGTCATAGACATCATTTCTGCGGCCATATCCGCATCCCGAATCCTGGATTCAGCAGCAGTGAGGTTCTCGCTGGCTACTTCAAGATTATTGATGGTATGCTCCAGGCGGTTCTGGTAAGAACCGAGTTCCGAGCGGAAGGAGGATACTTCATCAATTGCAGTATCGATGGCTTCAATTACCTCTTCAAAAGTAATATCAGTATCCTCACCTTCGTGGACAGTTGCAGTTAAATCAATTGCTCCTAAATGAGCCAAGTCTCCATCTCCTGGCTCACCATCAAACACAGCCAAATGTTCGGAACCCATATTTTGCAGGGTAATCTGCATGGTTTGCCCTTCGTTAGCGCCTATCTGAAGGGTTAATTCGTTTCCCTCAAGATTCCCATCACCATCAACCGCAAAATCTAAAAGGTTTTTGGTATTAAATTCTGTTGTTTCCGCAATTCTATCAATTTCTGTAAGGAGCTGACTTACTTCATCTTGAATTTTAGAAACATCTCCACCTTCATTAACTTCGTTCGCAGCCTGGATTGTCAACTCCCGAACCCGATGGAGAGCAGCGTGGGTCTCATCCAGCGCTCCTTCAGCTGTTTGGATAAGAGAAATACCATCTTGTGCGTTAGATACTGCTCTGTCAAGTCCATTTACCTGGCTCCGCATCCTCTCGCTGATAGCAAGCCCTGCTGCATCATCAGCTGCCCTATTGATCCTGAGTCCCGAGGAAAGCTTCTCCATTGTTTTTCCCATAGCCCTGTCAGTCATTCCAAGGTTTCGCCACGCGTTAATCGCAGCGATGTTCTGATTAATTCTCATTAGTAAACACTCCTCCGTGATAGTTTTTTACCGCTTCCTTGCGGCTTTTTTGGCTCTTTTTGAAGAAAGTCCCGGCCGGAAGACTCTCCTCTTTCAGAAACCATTCCTCGGTTCTTCTAAGAGAACAGAGGAAAAGTCGCTGAATTATTCCTTTCACCCAATTATTCGGAATTTATTTGTTCCCTTTTAATTCTCATTTTAGGTCATTTTCGGACTTTAAATCTTTTCTCCAAGCCTTAACTCCAATTTTTTGCTTATTCTCCCTTCTTCTTTTCCATGAGTTTTTGAATGCTTTCCAGGTTAACCCTTTCAGTTTTTCTGGCCTTGATATTTTCTTCCTGGATTTCCTTGTATACTTCTTCCCGGTGCACCGGGATATCTCTTGGTGCTTCGATCCCCAGTTGAACCTGATCCCCTTTAATATCAACCACTGTAAGGACAATGTTATCTCCAATTACAATCTTTTCACCTTTTTTTCGGGTAAGAACTAACAATTCTTCACCCCCTAAGCCGAGGCCGAAGCTTCTTTAAATATGGGGTGCTTTGTACTGAAATTTTCATTGATAATTACCTGTTTCCCAGTCCGCTGGGGTAAGTTCAATACCAGGGGACCTTTTAAATTCATGGTGGTTTTCTGGGGATCTTCCGGGATTACCACCAGGCATAAAACCCGGAGGTCTTTTTCTTCTTTTACATCCAGTTTCTTTTTACTTTCCTGGGGCAGTTGAAATTCATAATCCTCAACCAGCCCCCAGGGTTCGCTGACAATAAAAGCAAGGTCGGGATCGTCCACCGACTGGAGCCAGAAAAAGGGCGATTTTTCCTGGGTTGGCAGGAGGACAAACCGCCTTTCCTTTTCAAAACCAATCAAGCCTTCTGGAAATTCCAGAATTTCATCCTCGGGAACCTCAAACTCGCCAAATCTCGTTGTTTCCAGTTTCAAGGAAACCACTCCTTCATCTTAAAACATTGATGTGCCCTCCGCGAGGCACAATATTCAAACTTAACCTGTTTTCTTCAATATTAATTTCTGGCCCCCGCATAAAGCCTACACCCACCCGGTAGGTAGGGGGTTGAGAAGCAATCCTGGCCTCATCAGCCAGGGTGTGCCCTGTTTCAATCCTGCCCAACCGGTACCCCCTGCTGGCTATTTCTCCTATTCCTTCTATCCCCTTTTTTTGGGAATAATCTGCCCAGTATTTAGCCCCGGAATGAGCATCAAACACGTCAATGTCTTGTTGAGATGGTCTGTAGTCAACATCAATCCGACCCCAGGTAATATTGATAGCAAGCATCACCGGTCTATTCATGACATTCATGGTTGCTACCTCAAGAAGTCAATCAAACTGGGCTGGACAATTCTTGCTCCTGCAGCCAGGGCGGAACGGTACACATTTTCTTCCATGTTGAGTTCGGCAATAACTTTGGGAATATCAACTGATTCTGCATCAGCCAGGGATTTACGGAGGTGAACCTCCTGGTCCAAAAGTCTTTCTTTGGAAAGTTCCATCCTTCTTCCCAGGGCTCCTACTTCAGCCCTTTGGGCGAGGAAATTATCCATCTGCTGATTAATAGCTGCTTTATCGTCCTGGGATATGGCCTGGGAATCCCCGTTGGAAAGGTTCTCCATGAAATTCCCCAAAATATCAAAAAACGGCTGGAAAACCTCCTCTCCATTCAGGTTAATGGATACCTCTGCTCCCGGAGCCAGGCGGAAGGTAATTCCTCCGTCATCTCCCAGGTAATTGAAAGATACCTCGCCGGTACCCGTGTCAATAACTCTCTCGTAGGCAGGTGACTGGGTCCTTTGCCCGCTGAAAATATAGCGGTCGCCAAAACGAGTATTGGCAAGCTCTAATAAACCCTCTCTGAGCTCTTCTACTTCTTTGGCTATCGAATCAAAGCTCGTCTGCTCATAGGTTTCATTGGCAGCCTGGACCATGAGTTCACTGGTCCGATGGGCAATCTTGCCCAGGTTATCCAGCAGGTTATCTGTATTATTTAGCCAGTCCTCAGCTGATTCCACATTTTTGCGGAACTGGTCATTGATTTCAATATCATTGCGGGCCCGCATGGAAAAAAGGGCTCCCATTGGATCTTCAGAAGGCCGGGAAAATTTCTTGCCCGTGGAAAGCTGGTCGTAAAATTTATCCATCCTTCGCATACTGTTGTGCAGGTGCTGGGATAAATTCATGGACATCATTCGGTCTGTTACCCTCATTTTTCTTCACTCCCCTCCTAGCGGACCATTGCTATCAGCGAATCCATCATCTCATCCATTCTGCTTATTAACCGCGAAGCGGCGTTATAGCCGTGCTGAAAACGGATCATGTTCCCCATTTCTTCATCCAGGGACACTCCTGAAACCTCTTCCCGCTTTTTCTTAATGTTACTCACCAGGTTATCCTGGTTATGGCCCATGCGGTCGGCTTTCTGACCCAGGACTCCGATTTCGGTTGTGATGCTGCGGTAAAAATCTTCCATGGTAGCAGTCCCGTTCTCCATTATTCTCTCATCGCGAAGTTCCAGCATCCGGAATATATTATCGGCATTGCCCTCTGGAACAAGGTCGGGATCAACATCCCCCTCCTCTTCAATTATCGCTGCCGCAAAAGCGCTACGGTTATCAATAATATGGGGATTAACAGAAATTACACCGGCTCCCTCACCCTGAAAAAAATCATGTCCTGTGGAGCCATCAAGGCCATGCCCTTCCTGGTGAAGAGAATTAAACTCTTCGGCCAGGGTAATAGCAATTTCATTCAGGCGTTCCTGGAAATTACCCGTGTATTCATCCCTGCCCCTTATTAAAGCTTCTACTTTCCCGCTCCGTAGGGTAACTGGATGGCCGTTATGTTCCCAACGCAGGGAAAACAGGCCGTCGTTTTCTTCGTCTTCATAGGCCTCTATTTCGTGGGCCGAATCTGCCTCAACAAGGTGAAAACCTCCGATGCTGATATTCCAGCTGCCAAAATTATCTTCCTTAACCCTGATGTTAGTAAGTTCGGCCAGTTCTTCGGTCAGTAACTGGCGCTGGTCCATCAGGTCGTTGGGTTTGTCTCCGTAACCCTTGGCCCTGACAATCTGGCCATTCAGGTCGGCTATCCTCTCGGCCAGAGTGTTTATCTCCAGGACCCGGGCTTCAACGCTGTCGTTTAAATCTTTCCGGTATGTTCCCAGTTGATTGTAGATCTGGTTAAAGGTATCGGTCAGCATCCGGGCATTTTCTATTACCGACTGGCGGGTAGCGGTGCTCTCGGGGTACTGGGATAAAGCCTCAAGTTCTTTAAAAAACTGGGAAAAAGTCGCCGCAAGACCCTCGTCTGAAGGCTCGTTTAAGAAGGCTTCAATCCTGGTAAGTATCTTTGCCTCTCCATCCCAGGTTCCTTGCAAACTTAATTCATGCCTGACCTGCTGGTCCAGGAAATAATCCCGGATCTGGTAAATTTCGGTAATATGGACTCCCGTTCCCATTTGGCCGGCCTGGCCGTTGTTATTCATGGCAGGCATTGCCATGGGGTGATGGGTCCTCATTTCGGCCCGCTGGCGGGCATACCCCGGAGTATTGGCATTGGCGATATTATGGGCTGTAGTATCCAGAGCCTGCTGGTGGGCCCGCAGACTGCGCAGCCCTGTTTGAAATATAGCAAAATTGCTCATAACAAGTCCTCCTAGGCTCTCTTATCGAGGAAAGATCGGGTTTCTTCCCGGCTTCCTTCCTTGCTGTAGGTACTGCTGCCCCTTATTTTTGCCAGGGAATTAACCAGGTTATTGTTAAATTCCAGGGAGTCCTGGATCAGCCGGTTATTGGTTTCATTAACCTCCCAGAGTTCTTCCAGGACCAGGAGCAAACCCTCCCGGGTTTCCCGCAGGCTCTGCACCAGATCTTCCGGGGCTTCTCCACAGAGTTCAGAAAAGGATTTTTCTTCTCCTTCGAGCTGTCCCAGTAAGTCTTTTCGCTTTTCTTCTTCCCCGGCAATTTTATTCAGGATTGTTTCCTCGTCGGCAACAGCGGTTCCAATACCCTCCAGGTCATTCTGGACTAATCGTTCCTGTTTGGTTTTAGCCAGCTCAACAAGTTCCCGGTACAATTCTTTTTCCCGTGCCAGAAGGGAATCAAGTTCCTTAAATGCAGCCTTCATTTTCTAACCTCCCTCAGTCATCCCCTTTCAGGAAGCGGTCAACGGCCATTCGCTGGAGCATTTTTTCCGCAACCTTCTGCCCATCTACTTTGTATTCACCGTTTTCTATTGCTTTTTTTAGTTCATCTATTCTTTCCTGGCGTACTTCGGGAATGTATTTCAAAAGATCGCGCACTTCGTTGACCGCTTTTGCATCTCCTGATAGGGATAAAGAATCCTTGGCCTCGGTTTGCTGTTTTTCCGGTACTTTTTGCATTTGGTTGCGGTAAACAGCCATTACCTGTTCAAATTGCTTGGGAGAAATTCTCATTCCTCTCACCTCTCTTTTTCAATCAGTCGCTCTTTTTGTTTCTCCGGTCCGCGGTATACATCTGCCCCGATTTCCTAAATTTCCTGCGGGGCTTTTCCGTTTCTTTTTCCTTTTTAAAAGAACTTTCCAGTTCCTCGCGGATTGATTTTGCGCAACTATCGCATAACCTTCCTTCACGAATAGGTTCACCGCATTTTTCACATTCGACAAATATATCAAATGGTTCTCCAGAAGCAGTTAACAATCGCCCCTGGCGGATAAATTTAATTATCCGTCTTTTATCAACCCCAGTTTCTTCATGAACAGCAACAATAGTTGCATTCTTTTTATTTTTTAAGTATTCAAAAACTCTGTCAAAATCTTTTTCTTCCTCTTTACGGCAATCCTGGCAGACGGTGTCTGTGGCATGGGCAAAGACTTTTCCGCACCAGTGGCAATTTTTTAGCTGCACAACAACACCTCCTGCTATTCTTTTCGGCACAATTTTAGTTTTGTTTAAGTTATCTCGAAATCTTTTTTTCGAGAACGTTTCCTGCAACAATTACCGGGTCTATGGGAACCGAATAGGGAGGAGCATAACCAAGGTCAATTGCTTCCAGTTCATTCACCCACATTCCGTTGTAAATGGCAGTAGCCAGGACATCAATCCGCTTGTCAACTCCCTTATATCCAACAGCCTGGGCTCCCAGGATTTTCCCATCTGGAGCCGCAATTAATTTCAGGTGTAAAGAACCCACATCAGGATAATATCCTGCATTACTGCGGGTTTCAATTTTTGCTGAAATAACCTCCAGCCCTTCCGCCTGTGCTTCCTTTTCTCCGAGTCCGGTCCGGGCTACATCAAGGTCATAAACCTTGACCTGCCCTGTTCCCAAAACTCCCCAGAAACTCATTCTACCTCCTGCGGCATTGATGCCGGCAACCCTGCCCTGTTTATTGGCCGTGCTCCCCAGGGGCATCCAGGTTTTTTTCCCGGTCAGAAGGTGAGTGGTCTCGCAGCAATCTCCAGCACCATAAATATCGGGGTGGGAGGTTTCCATATATTCATTTACAGCAAGCGCTCCCCGCACTCCCAGATCCAGGCCGGCTTCCTTGGCCAGAGTGGTTTCGGGTCTAACTCCCAGAGCCAGCAGACATATATCCGCGGGATAGATTGCCCCATCATCGGTAATTACTTGTTCTACCTGGCCTTTTCCCTTTATGGCCTTTATACCCTTACCCAGCTCAATTTTTGCACCTTTTTCCCGGAGGTGATTGCTGACTATTTCCGCCATTTCCGGATCCAAAATGGGCAGGAGCTGTTCGCTCTTATCTATTATTGTAACTTCCCGCCCGAGTTTTAGATAGGTTTCGGCCATTTCGCAGCCTATGGAACCACCTCCGACAATAACCACCCGGGAGGCTTTTTCTGCTCGAGACAGTTCTAATCCATCCTGGAGGGAACGCAGGGTAAAAACTCCCTGCAGGTCTTTCCCTTCAATCGGAGGCACGAAAGATCGGGCTCCGGTAGCAATAACCAGCTTATCATAAGCTTCTACATAATCCCCACCCGTTTCCAGGTCCCGGACCAGGACTTTTTTCTCCTCTTTGTCTATTTTCACGACCCGCTGGTTGATTTTTACAACCACACCCCTGGTTTTCTGGAAGGTTTCCGGGGTTAAAAACTGCAGGCCGGAAGCTTCTTCAACTTCCCCCGATAAGAAATAAGGCAGGCCACAGGCGGCATAGGAAATGTGGGCGCTCTCTTCGAGGATCAAAACCTCTGCCTCCGGGTTCTGCCTTTTGGCTCTGGCGGCGGCACTTCCTCCTCCGGCAACTCCACCGATCACAATAATTCGCATGAGTATCTCCCCTTTCCGAGGAATTAAAAGTTTTGATAAAACTTTTCCCTTTTTCCGAAAATCTTTAAGAATCCTTGAATTTTTTGCAGGACTGCGTTATGGTATATAGAAGAACTGAAGTTGGCGTATTAAATTAGGAGGTGAAAATAATGAGTGTAAAGGATAAAGCTGCTGAACTGGCCGAAGAAATCAAGGATACCGAAGAATTCCAGAACTTACAATCAGCAGAAAACAGGATTAGCCTTGATCCTAAAGCCCAGGACCTGGTCGACGAACTGCAGCAGAAACAAAATGAACTGCAGCAGGCCCAGGCCCAGGGACAGCAGCCCAGTTCTGAAGTTGTTCAGGATCTGCAGCAACTGCAAAACCAGATGAAGCTGAATACCACCCTGCAGAACCTGTTTAAGGCTCAAGAAAGTTTTAACGAGTTGATGCAATCGGTAAACCAGGTGATTACCGAAAACCTGCAGGACAAGTAAAAACAGCCAATACAGTAAGGAAGGGACTAACCCTTCCTTTTTTCTTGTACAATTATGGTCGCGGTCTGCCGGGCAGAACCGGCGTTTTTTTCTTTAAATTCCCGGGCCTTCTGCCTGAGATTATGATATTCTTCTCCCTCTTCCCGGAAATATTTTTCCCAACGGTTAAAAAGCTCTTCCTTATTTTTAACCTGAAAGGCCAGGCTGGCTTCGCACAAAAGCCCCACCAGTTCCTGCCAGTTCTCCATGTAGGGGCCAAAAAAAAGGGGCTTTCCCAGGGCTTCCAGGGGATTATGTCCCCCCTTTGGGACCAGGCTCCCCCCGATAAAAACCAGCCGGGCGCGGCTGTAAATCTCTACAAGCCGGCCCATGACATCCATAATCGTAACCGGGCTTTCCAGCTCGTTTTTGGACCAGAAACCCGAGCCAAAACCCTTCTTCTCTGCCAGTTCAACAACATCAGCAACCCGGTCCAGGTGGCGGGGGGCAAGTAACAGCTTCAAATCCGGAATTTCCTTTCTAATATTCTCAAAAATATCCAGGAGAATCTCTTCTTCCCCGGGATGGGTGCTGCCCCCCACGATAATATTTTCCTTTTCTCCCCGGGACAAAACCTCCATTCCGTCGAGTTTTAGGTTGCCGGGGAAATAAAATTTATCCGGGCCAACCCCCAGGGATTCTATTCTTTCACCATCCTCCCGGGATTGTAAGCAGAGGGCAGAAAAAGACTGCAAAAGGGGCCGGTAAAGCCAATGGAGTTTTTGATAGGTAGGCATTTTTTTTATCCCCAGCCTGCCGTTGGCCAGGAAAATCCGGGACCTTTTCTTTCCCATACTGATCAAATTGGGCCAGAGTTCTGTTTCCATTACAACCACCCGCCAGGGACGGAGGCGCTGAAAGAGGTAATAAACAGAGATGGGGAGATCGAATGGGTAATAAAAAGTATCCTCAACCTCCTTGATATTCCGGGCGGTTTCCTGTCCCGCAGGGGTTAATGTTGAAATATAAACAGGTTTATCTTCTGCAATTTTTTTTAATTCTTTTATCAGGGGTTCTGCCGCCCTTACTTCTCCTACTGAAGCAGCATGAATCCAGATCCCGCCGGGGGTAATTCTTTCGGGTTTGTAGTTGCGTCCCCTCCCCTTTCCTCTCTTCCATTTGTTAATCAATAAGAAAGCCAGTTCAAAGGGTAGAAGAAGAAAATTATAAAGGAATAAAAAGAATTTCACTGTTTAAATGCCTCCCTTTCCTTGCAAAACTTCCCGGTAAACCTTTATTGTTTCATTTATCATTACTTCAGGAGAAAATCTTGCCCTGACCAGTTCTCTACCTCCGCTGCTCAGCTTTCTCCGGAGCTCTTCGTTCATAATCAGATTTTTAATTGCTTTAGCCATGGCGCAAGACTCACCAGGGGGAACCAGAAGGGCCTCCTGTTCTGCCCTGACCTGGTCAGCAAGCCCGCCACAGCGGGTCAAGATAACCGGCAAACCAGCGGCCATTGCCTCCAGGGCTGCAAGCCCCAGGCCTTCTGCCAGAGAGCTCTGAACATAAATATCCATTGCTCCCAGGAAACGGGGAACATCTTCCCTATCTCCCGCAAAAATCACTCGATCCCGGATATCCAGTTTAATGGCTAATTTTCCCAGTTCAGCTCGTTTCCGACCATCTCCCACCAGGAGTAGCTTGCAATCCTCTTCAAGCAGGGAAAAAGCCTCAATCAGGTACCTGTGGCCTTTAACAGAGGTCATCCTGCCCACTGTTCCAATTACCATATCATCTTTTCCAATCCCCAGCTCCTGTCTTACTTTTTCTCCCTCAGCAGAAGGGAGTATAAACTGAGCTGGATCAATCCCTTCGGGGATAATTTGGAACTTTTCCCCCGGAATATTCCACCCCTTTTGTAGATAGCCGGCCACAGTATCGCTAACTGCAATCACCCTTGTTCCTAAGGCCATGACTTTAGAACCAAGGTGCAGGCTGTACTGGCCGTGGGCAGTTGTAATAAAAGGAACTCCTTTTCTTCGGGCAGCATAGTAACCTATCCAGGCTGGAACCCTGGAATGGGCATGAACTAAATCAACCTTTTCTTCTTCAATAATTTTCTCCATTTTTTTAATGCGGTGGGGGAGAGTCAGGATAGACTGGCTGGCCACATCAAGGGCTCTAAAAATCACACCTGCTTTTTTTAAGTCCTTTACCTTGCGGCCCTCCTTGCAGACTAAGACTACCTGCAATCCTTCCTTCAAAAACCCTCGCGCCAGATAATCGATATGTGTTTCTACCCCGCCACTGTCCATACGGGGCAGGGTTAAAAGTATTTTCATTTGGGGGTTTCCCCCCTTCCTTCCTCCAAAAACCTCTTTACAATTTCCCGGGCACATCTTTCAGCCTCAGCTAGCCTGGGACGTTTATTCTCATGTTTCCAGGTTTCATACAATAACTGGCCCAGTTCGCCCTCCTTTTCCAGGAATTCTCCCGGAAAATAATCCAGGTAGCCTTCAGCAGCAAGCAAAGGCCCCAGTTGAGCATCACTTGCTATAGATCTGTTTGCCCTTTCCCTCTCCAGACCGACAACTATAACCCGCTGGTGGCTGCTGGCCAATTCGGATATCATGGTCGCACTATCCTCAGTTACCAATAACAAATCACATACTCCAGCCATCACCGGTACCGGGTTTTTCTTTTCCTGTTTGGCGAGGATTAAACGCCTGCAAAGGGGAGAGTTTCCCAGTTCCTCCTGCAGGAAAGCTTCAACTTCCTCTGGAGTCCGGCGGGAAGTAGCAGCAATTATTTCCCCTTCGTTTTCCTTTAGGAAATGCACAATTTCCCGAAGAATTTTCTCTATAAAAACTTTTCTCATTAAAAGGTTTCGGACCGGTCCCCCCAAAACCAAGCCCAGGCAGGGTTTCTTGATTTTCCCCTTGAGCCCCTCCCTTTCTTTCCAGAAAAAGACTTCCTCTTCAATTTTTTTCTGTTCCAGTCGATGGGGAGTCCCCATTGTTACCAGGATATTTTCTTTTACAGGCGGTTTTTTATTGCCCGGGGCCAAAACCAGGTCAAAAGGCGGGGAGCCAATAAGGCTTGGAATGCCACAGGTTATTTTTTTCGCCCGGGTTAACTTGCCCCAGAAAATATTGGGAGCAGCCATGGAGGACCCCGCGGAAATAATTAAATCAGGTTCCGTCCTGCTGAGTTTTTTAAAGTCCTCTTTTATTAAACTTAAACGCAAAATTAACTTGAGAAATTTTCCGGGAAGGTTTAAAAATCGATGTAAAATTCCCACCAAGCGATTCAGGATATCCCCAAACCGGTTTTTAAAATGTAATTCTAAATACTCCACTTCAACCCCTGGGACCTTTTCGGCAACACCCAGAGATTGATTGAAGTGTCCCGGCTTTCCATCACTTAAAACCAATAGTTGTTTTTTATTCATTCCAAAAATCCTTCCCTTTTGAATTGCACCTTTTATTGTTTTCGGTAATACCGGAAGTTAATCCTTTTTGTAATAAAAAGTCCCTTTTTTTATCTTTTTTTAGATTTTTTACCGGAAATTATAAATTTTCTTTTGTTCTCTTTGAGCAGTCATTATTAAATAAGCCAGGTGGTTTCTACCACCTGGCTTAAATTAATTTCCCCTGAAAAATTGGCTTCTCTTTCTTACCTCTGCTTCAACTGTGGATCAAAAATATCCCTTAATCCGTCACCCAAAAGGTTGAAACCCAGGACGGTAAAAACAATAGCCAGGCCCGGGTAAAGGGTCAGGTGAGGCGCGGAGCGAATTGCTTCTCGCCCCATGGCCAGCATTCTTCCCCAGCTGATTATCGGGGGCTGGGCTCCGAGTCCCAAAAAGCTCAGGCTGGCCTCGACTACAATTGCAGTTCCCATTCCCAGGGTTGCCACAACAATGATTGGAGCAAAACAGTTCATCAGGATATGCTTGAAAAGGATCCGGAAGTGGGAAAAACCAAGTGCTTTCCCCGCCTGGATATAGTCTTCTTCTTTAATTCCCAGGACCATGCTCCTGGTCACCCTTGCCATCTGGGGAATACGGACAATTGCTATGGCAATCATGGCATTGACTACCCCCGGCCCAAGAGTTGCGACAATTGCTATAGCCAGGAGAATCGCGGGAATAGAAAGGATCAAATCCATAAAACGCATTATTAAAGCATCCATCTTTCCTCCCATGTAACCGCCAATAGCACCAAGGCCAACCCCGAAAAAGAGGGCAGCAAATGTTGCCATACCGGCTACCATGAGCGAAACTCGTGAACCCATAATGATCCTGCTTAAAACACAGCGTCCCATATCATCGGTTCCCAGAATATACCTGCTGTCCTCAGCAAACCAGCCGGGGGCTTCGTAACTGATCCAGATATCCATATCATAGGGATCGTGGGGGACCAGAAATTCTGCGAATATTGCAACCAGAATTAGGATAATAATCAGCACAAGACCGATAAGGGCTCCCTTGTTTTTTACAAGCTGTTTCAGCATCTAGTTCCCTCCCTTGTCAATCGTACCTGATACGTGGATTAAGCAGGGCATAACTCAAGTCCACGATCAGGTTGACCAGAGTAAAAATAACTGCAAGCATTAAAACCCCCGCTTGAATAATGGGAAAATCCCTCTGGGAAATTGCATTTACAATCAGGCGCCCCACGCCGGGCCAAGCAAAAACAGTCTCGGTTATTACAGCCCCCCCGAGCATAACTCCAAACTGGATACCCACTATTGTAACAACAGGCAAAAGGGCATTGCGGAGTCCGTGCTTAAACACGACTACTCTCTCGCCGAGGCCTTTCGCCCGGGCGGTCCTGATATAATCTTTCCCCATTATTTCCAGCAGGCTGGAACGAGTCAGGCGGGTTATAATGGCCATCATTGCGGTTCCGATTGATAAAGCCGGGAGCAGAATATACCTGAAGCCATCAAATAAGGCCTCAGTACTGAAGGTGGTAAAAAGCTGGCCGATTCCGTAAAAAACCGAACCCCCGCGACCGAACATGGGCAGCCAGCCAACATTCAGGGCCACATAGGTTAACAACACGAGACCAAGCCAGAAACCCGGCATTGACACCCCAAGAAGAGCAAGAACCATACTGGAAAGGTCAATCGGAGAACCCCTCTTAATTGCTGCAAGAACTCCCAGGGGAACTCCAAAGGTTACCGCAAAAAGAACTGAAAAAAAAGCCAGTTCCATGGTTGCTGGCAGGCGGGAATATATCAAGGCCGTAACGGGAACCCCCTGCCGGATCGAAACCCCGAAATCGCCCCGAATAGCATTGCCAGCCCAGGAGAAATACTGGACATAAAGCGGTCTATCAAAGCCATAAATCCTCTGCAGACGTTCATAATCTTCGGGTGTAGCTTCTTCCCCTAAAAGAAGCCTGATGGGGTCTCCAGGAGCAAGGTGGACCAGTAAAAAAACCAGGATGGATATTCCGACAATTACGGGAACCAACTGCAGCATTCTACGAACTGTAAATTTGAACATAACTTAGTCTATTTCCCCCTTTCTGCAGAATCATTATAATAAGGAAAAACCGGGCGGGTAACCCCGCCCGGTATCCCGAATTCCTAACTACTTGTTTTTAGTGAAAAGGTGGGCGTTCTGCCAGGAATTGGCCGGGTAGGGATGAACTTCGTACCCTTCAATATAGGGGTGAACCAGTCCGACTTCTTCCTGGAAGTTGATAAACCCGTAAGGGGCCAGCTCAACAACAATCTCCTGAGCTTCACGGTAAATCTCGATGGATTCCTGGCTGTCAGGAGGAACTGTTAAACCCTTTTCCAAAAGTTCGTCCAGGCGAGGATCGGAAATGTAAGTATCATTGAAAGATCCTTCAGTATGGAACTGGCGGTACATTGCCCGATCGGGGTCGAGCTGTCCGGACCAGCCCAGGATATAAAGATCGTAGTCTTCAGATCCTAAAATCCTGTCCAGGAAAGCACCCCATTCTTCAATGTGGACGTTGATGTCGATACCAACGCGGGCAGCTTCAAACTGCAGGATTTCAGCAATTCTGATTCTCTCCAGGTTCTCATTGGTGTAGAGGTCGAGAGTAATATCCTGTCCGAGGAGTCCTGCTTCATCAAGGAGTTCTCTTGCCCGCTCAATGTCGTAGTCATAGCGGGGTACATCGTCATTATACCAGGGCAGGGCTGCAGGAACAGGACCTACACCGGTAGTTCCGATTCCATTGAGAACCCTCTGGACAATGCCCTCGCGATTAATGGCGTGGCTCAATGCATGGCGGACCCTTACATCGTTAAGGGGTTCGCTCAGGGTATTCATTCCCAGATAAGCGTAACCGGTACTTGGTGTTCTCTGAACAATAAGGTTTGGATCAGCCTCAAGCCTCTCTATCTCTCTTGGGACAACTCCACCCTGGTAGACATCAATTTCTCCAGCTTCAAAAGCCAGGAGACGGGTGGGGTTCTCGGGGATAGTCCGAAAAACAACATTGGGGATGTTGGGTTCTCCGCCCCAGTAATCGTTAAAAGCAACCAATTCCATCCGGTCATCTCTAACCCAGTTGTCCAGCATATAGGGTCCAGTTCCAACGGGATTCTGGCGGAAATCTTCCCGGTTTCCAGCATGGGCCGGGGTAATATTCATCCGGGCCATATTGTTGAGCAGGAATACGTTGGGAGAACTCAGGTGGAAATGAACCGTGTGGTCATCTTCAATTTCAATTTCCTCGATATCAGCGTATAAAGAAGCGTTTGCAGCATCAGAATCGGGATCAAGGACCCACTCGAAAGTATACTTTACGTCTTCGGCGGTAAATGGTTCACCGTCGTGCCAGGTAACTCCTTCCCTCAACCAGAAAGTAATGGTGTAGTTGTCATTTGTTAGTTCCCAATCAACAGCTAGCCTTGCTTCAAGTTCCATCTGGGTGTTAAACACAATTAAAGGTTCCAGGATCAGATTGATCCTTTCGAAAGCCGGGATATCAACTTCCACCCGGGGATCGAGACCAGGAGCCTCTGCACCAGAGCCGATAATTAAGGTGTCATTATCGGCCAACCCTAATGGAGCCAGGACCAAAACCAGCGCCAGGGTTAATAAAACGACAAGAACTTTTTGCCTCATTGAAATACCTCCTTTTAGTAGTCAATATTTTATTTCAACATACCCAAGAGAATCCCTTTTTCTATTTTAGCTATTCATAAAAACACCCTCCCCCTTTTTTGACCAATCCTTCTGTTCCTGGAAAGGAAAGCGGGGGAGGGCGTTTAAATTCGTTCTATTTTTGCCTTTAATATTTATTTATTTTTAGAGAAAAGGTGAGCGTTTTGCCAGGCGTTAGCAGTGTAGGGGTGAACAACGGGCCCTTCCATATAGGGGTGGGTTAGCATGATTTCTTCATAGTAGTTAATAAACCCGTAGTAACAGTTTTCGGCAACAATCGCCTGTGCTTCACGGTAAATATCAATTGATTCCTGAGTTGTGGGATCAACGGTAAGCCCTTTTTCCAGCAGGTAATCCAGGCGTTCATCTGAATAACCGCCAAAGTTGAAGGGCCCATCAGTGTGGAACTGGCGGTACATGGCCCGGTCCGGGTCGACCTGACCTACCCAACCGACAATGAACATATCAAAGGGGTGGTCGGGCTGCTGCAACCTGCTCCAGAAAGATCCCCACTCTTCAATGGTTACATTAACTGAAATCCCGATCCGGGCTGCTTCAAACTGAAGAAGTTCGGAAATCCTGATCCGGAGGGGGTTTTCGTTGGTGTGGAGGTTAACCGTGAAATCTGCGCCTTCCAGTCCTGCTTCTGCCATTAATTCCCGCGCCCTTTCCAGGCTGTAATCATAAGTGCGGACATCGGGATTGTACCAGGGAAGTCCTGCGGGAACCGGGCCGGTTGAAACAGTCCCGATACCGTTTTGAATTCGGTCAATAATTGCCTCCCGGTTAAGCAGATGAGCCATGGCCTGGCGGACCTTGAGGTTATCAAAAGGTTCGGTCCTGGTCTGGAAACCAAGGTAGACGTGACCAGTACCTGTAGCCCTCTGCACTATAATATTGGGATCCTCTTCGAGACGGGGCAGTTCCTGGGGAACTATCCCACCCTGGTACATGTCGATCTCGCCAGCTTCAAAAGCCAGAAGCCTTCCGGAATCTTCGGGGATGGCTCTGAAAACCAGATTTTTAACGATGGGAACGCCACCCCAGTAATCTTCATTGGCTACCATCACCATTCTATCGTCTCTGGTCCAGGAAACGAACTTATAAGGTCCGGTTCCAACGGGATTTCTTCTGAAATCAGCACGATCTCCATGGTGAGCAGGGACAATGGGCATCCTGGCTATATTATTCAGTAAAAATACATTGGGGCTGCTCAGGTGGAAGTGGATGGTATAGTCGTCCTCAATTACGATCTCCGAAATCGCGGCATAGAGGGGACGGTTAGGAGCGGCGTTATCCTCACTCAGCACCCATTCCATGGTATATTTAACATCTTCTGCGGTAAATTGTGTCCCATCATGCCAGAGCACATCATCGCGCAGCCAGAAGGACAACCGGAGGCTGTCATCGCTAAATTCCCAGCTGGTGGCAAGCCTTGTTTCCAGTTCCATATCCGAATTGAACGTTACCAAAGGTTCCATAATAATGTTCAAGCGCTCAGCAGAAGGAATATCAGTTTCCAGGCGGGGATCAAGCCCGGTCGCCTCTGCTGCGGAACCAATATTTAAGGTGTTGTTATCCGCCATCCCTATTACAGAAATTCCTGTGACCATTACGACAACCACCAATAAAATGCCTAACTTCCTAAACAAAAAACACACCTCCCTTTCAAATAGTATATAAGATTTCGATATTGTTTTCAGAATATCCTGCATTTTTTGAATTTTATTTACTTCCAAAAAAAATAGCCCCTCTGCAGGGCTATTTCGAAACTTCAATTTTTTTACAATAATAAGAGGCTTATCCCCATAACGGCCATTCCGATAACAAGACCGGTTATAACCGTATGGCCTTCCCCATACTCCCGGGCCATGGGAAGTAGTTCATCAAAAGAAATATAAACCATAATTCCCGCAATACCGGCGAAAAGGATGCCCATTAAAGCATCTGTAAGGAAGGGCATGAGGATAAAATAGGCAATAAGGGCTCCTGCGGGTTCAGCCATGCCCGAGAGAAAAGAGTAAAAGAAAGCTTTTTTCCGGTTTCCTGTCGCAAAATAGATCGGGACAGAAACTGATACACCTTCGGGAATATTGTGGATGGCAATCGCGATGGCAATCGAAACCCCCAGGGCAGGATCAACCATGGCTGCAATAAAAGTTGCAATCCCCTCGGGGAAATTGTGGACAGCAATTGCTCCGGCCGTAAATAGTCCAGTCCGCATCAGGCGGGATTTTTCTTTCTCCTCCTGGAAATCCTTGAGCTCCTCTACATCTCCCTCTCTCCTCAAAACTTCCAGATCCTCTTCAGGTCTAATCTCGTGGGGGTTCTCAGCGTGAGGAACCAGGCGATCAATTAAAGCCGTAATTCCGATCCCTCCAAAAAAAGCTAACAGGCCAACCCAGGGCCCCAGGTTCTCTCCCCAGGCCAGGACCAGGCTTTCCTCTGCCTCTGGCAGTATTTCCAGGAAAGATATATATATCATAACACCGGCAGATAAACCCAGCCCAAAAGCAAGGAAGCGGTACTGGTTGGACCGGGCAAAAAAGGCAATAATACTTCCCAGGCCGGTTGCCAAACCTGCAAGTAAGGTGAGAATAAAAGCGAATAACACATTGCCGTCCATTTACTAGAACCTCCTCTGTCGGAGAAAGTAAGAGGGGTGCCGCTTTGGGCACCCCAGGTTAATCTAGTCGCGGGCCTGGCTGGGATCCCACTCTTTCCAGACTTTTCCGGTAAGATCTGGGCCAGGTTTAAGGGTTTTCTTGCCTGGCTTCCAGCCAGAAGGAATAACTTCGCCAGTTTCCCGGTGGTGCTGATAGGCCTGAACCTGGCGGATTAATTCGCTCACGTTTCGCCCAACGGGCGGGGTAAGTACTTCCATGGCCTGGATTATGCCATCGGGATCGATGATAAAGCGTCCGCGGACATTTACTCCGCCTTTTTCATCATAAACTCCATAGAGGGTCCCAATTTTTCCTCCGGGATCACTAAGCATTGGAAATTGAACTGCCGGATCCCACTGGGAAAGCTCGGTTTCGTGCCATATTTTGTGGGAGTGGACACTATCCACACTCATTGATAAGACTTCAACACCGAGTTCCTTGAGTTCTTCATAACGGGATGCAACTGCACCCAGTTCCGTGGGTCAGACAAAAGTGAAATCACCGGGGTAGAAACATAGAACCACCCATTTTCCTTGATAATCCGAAAGTTTAACTTTCTTGAACTTACCATCCTGATAGGCCATGGCGGAAAATTCCGGCGCCTTGGCACCAACCCGAGCTTCCATTGAATCACCCTCCTTATTTATTTACTCTTAATTATACCATTTTTGATAATGGTTTTCAATCCTAATTTTAACGGTCCAGCCTGAACCCCTTTTCCCGGGCTTCCTGCTGCAGAGCCCTGTATTCAAAAGGGGAAATCGGGCAGGATAGTTCGGGAAATTCCCCGCTTCGGTAGGCGGGGTAGTACTGAGCCATCAGGTTTAAATACGTCCGGGGTGAAATTTCCTGCTGGAGGAAGTCCATTATTTTTTGGGCTCCCTCGTACTGTTCGGGCAAAACCAGGTGGCGGATCAAAAGACCTTTTCCGGCCAGGCCCTGACTATCTATTTCCAGGTCCCCCACCTGTCTGTGCATTTCTTTTAGGGCTCTTTGAGCAACCTGCCAGTAGTCAGGAACTCCGGAGTATTTTTCCCCCACTTTATCCGAGCCGTACTTAACATCGGGCATGTAAATATCCACAAACCCTTCTAAAAGGCGCAAAGCCTCAACTGATTCATAACCCCCGCAGTTGTAAACTACTGGCACCTCCAACCCTTTTTCACGAGCAGCTAAAATCCCCTCTGCTATCCAGGGCACAACATGGGTGGGAGTAACAAGGTTAATATTATGGCAGCCGTACTTCTGCAGGGTAAGCATAATTTTAATGAGTTCGCCTGAACTGGTTCTTTTTCCCCGGACCTCGTGGCTTAAATCATAGTTCTGGCAAAAAACACATTTCAGGTTACAGCCGGCAAAAAAAATCGTTCCCGAGCCCCGCCAGCCAGTTAATGGACTTTCTTCTCCCGGGTGGGGACCCCAGGAGCCAATCAAAAGCTCCTTTCCAACTCCGCAGGTTCCTAACTGAACCTCCCTGTTAACAAGGCATTCCCTGGGGCAGAGGCGGCATCTTCGCCACATCTCCCAGAGTTTTTTTACCCTTTCAGAAGGCTGCACCAAAAACCCCCTTTCCCTCTCTAATTGGCTGTACTTTTTAATTCGTCATTTGAGCCTCTCTTCCTTCCACCGGTTACCCAAAAAAGGTGGAACAACAGCCCGTGACGAAGTATACTGAAAATGGTTTAAAGGGGTTGATCCTTTGCAGGAACAGAGGCCAGTCAGCAAAGAAAATTTAAGCAACCTAAGCCGCTGGGCGGGACTGGTAAGTATCGTAACGATAATTACCGGAATTCTCTCGGCAATCCTGGGGCTCTTCGCCCTTATAATTGGTGCCATTCCCGGAGTAATTGCAGTAATCCTGGGCCTAAAACTTTACCACGCCAGGAATAATGCGGAAAAGCTTCTGGAAAAAGAGGGAGAAAGTGACCCTGAGGAATTAAATCTCCTGTTTAAAAACCTGGTTACCTACTTCCAAATCCAGGGAATTTTGATTATTATCGGGCTGGGCGTTATCCTCTTTACATTTATCTCCGGTTTCCTGGCGCTTCTTTTTAATTATTAAACCGCCGTTGGTTGCGTCGGTTTTTTGCTTTAATAACCGAGTTCTCGATTTACAAGGTTAATGGGCAATTTGTCCCGGGCTACCCTGTTAATATTTTCAATCACTTCTCCCCACCTCTCCAGGTCAGAAAAAGGAGAGGCAGCCCTGTGGGGGCTCAAAACTACATTATCCAGCTCGTGGAAGAGAAAATTATAGGGAAATTTTCTCCCTTCCTCATCGGGAGCAGGGTCATAATCGTACCAGACGTCAATGCCCGCTCCTCCAATCCTCTTTTCTTTTAAAGCCCGGAAAAGAGCTTCTTCGTTAACCACCGGTCCCCGGCCCACGTTAATCAATAATCCTTCAGGACCCAGGAGCTCAATTTCTCCCTCACCGATAATCCCTTCCGTTTCAGGGGTGTGGGGCAGGGAAATTATTAGAAAATCAGTTTGTTTTAAAAATTCCTGTAGGTCTTCAATTCCGTACCATTTCTTAAGAATTTCGGGTTTTTGCCCCGAAATTTTTCTTTTGCAGGCAATCAGCTCCAGTTCCCAGCCAGAAAGGAAGGAAGCAACGTGGCTGCCGATGGACCCAAACCCCAGAAGCCCTGCTGTCCTGTTTCGCAGGGGAATACTGGCTCCTTCCTCATCGCCTGTCCTCCAGGCCCCCTGCCTCAAAAAATCGTGGTGAAGAACAACCTTGTTGCTGAGGGCCAGGAGTAGGGCTACGGCATGCTGGGCAGTAAAATAGGTGTTCCCGTGAGAATTGGCCAAAAGTATACCCGGATACTCCCGGAAAAGAGTTGTGAGGTGCTGAACCCCGACTCCGGGGTTCTGGAAAAGCTGCAGTTTTCCCGCAGCATTTAAAAGTTCCCGGTCCGGTTTCCAGCCCACCATCACTTCCACTTCTTCGGCCAGGGGGATTAAATCAGCGGTATCTCCGGAGGGCGGAAAAACACATTCCACATCTTTATCAACTCGTTTTTCAATATATCCCTGCAGTTTTTGCGGGACTTCCCAGAGGAAAAGAACTTTCATCATTCTTACCTTCCTTTCAGGGCAAAAGTTTATTGATCGAAAAAATCAAAGTTCCCGTCCGCAGGAAGTGTTTGCTGGCCCTTGCGTACTGTCCTTCCTGCCAGTAGGCGTAACCCATAAAAGCCCTCGTATATCGGTTTTCTTCTTTTTCCAGAGAACAGCGCAGAATCTCCCGGGCGGAACTGTACTTATCCTGTTCCACCAGGATCAGGGCCCGGTAGTTATCAAGCCAGATATTCGCCGGATCCTGTTCTTCCATCTTATCCAGGATTGTTAAAGCTTCCTGATATTCTTTATGGGTAAAGTGGAGAAAAGCTTTTTGCCCCAAAAGAATGTGCTCCTCGGGGGATTTCTTTAAACTTTCCTCGATTTCTTTTTGGTAGGCTTCTCCCTCGCTTTTGCGGTGGGGATGCTCACTTACCCGGTCAAACCATTCCACGGCCGCTTCAAACTTCCCAATCATAGCCAGGGAAACGCCTTTTTTGAACATGGCGATAACATTGCCCTCTTCGGCTTCCCGGGAAGCTTCCTCGCCCAGTTTCTGCCATTCTTCCTGGAAAAGCGGCTCGGCTGCTGCGGTCGGGAGGGCAATTAAAAATATCGAAATAGTTATTAACAAAACTCCCAACCGGGTTTTCATTTAGGATCCTCCCTCCGGGTTAAATACCGTGCCTCCGGTAATAGTTTTACAGGGTTTTAAATCACCATCAAGCAGGACAATATCTGCTCTTTTCCCTGGTTCCAATGAACCTCTTTCCCCTTCAACTCCCAGGCAGCGGGCGGGATTTATTGTTGCAGCAGGTAAAACGGTTTTCAAGTCCTCTCCAACCATTTCCAGCATCATTCGCAGGGCCCGGTCAATATCCAGGGAACTCCCGGCCAGGGTCCCATCTTTCAAGCGGGCGATCCCATCGCTGATGGTTACCTCCTGCCCCCCCAGGTCATATTTTCCATCGGGCATCCCTGCAGCCCGCATGGAATCGGTTATCAGAACTATCCTTTCCGGGCCTGCTGCTTTCCATACCAGACGAACTATTGCCGGGTGCAGGTGAGCACCATCTAAGATAAGTTCCAGGGTGGTTTCGGGGTTTTCCAGGAATGCTCCAATTACCCCTGGTTCCCGGTGATGCAGGCTGCGCATCCCATTGAAAAAATGAGCCGCGTGCGTAAGTCCTGCTGTCATGGCTTTTTTGGTTTCTGCATAAGTAGCATTGGTATGCCCTGCAGCGACAAGAATAGCATCCTCTGCAGCCTCTTTAATAATCTCCAGGGCCCCTTCCATCTCCGGGGCCAGGGTCAAAATTTTAAAATAACTCCCCAGGTGTTCCTTCCATTCTCGATATTCTTCAAGAGAAGGGTTCCTTATAAATTCTTCATTCTGCGCACCTTTTTTCTCCCTGCTGATAAAAGGCCCTTCCAGGTGTAATCCCAGCAAGACAGATTCTTCAGGATTTCCCTCCAGGTAATTTTTCAACGCATTTTCCGCTTTTAAGATCTGTTCTCCAGAGGAAGTAACCGTTGTCCCCACCCAGGAGGTAGTGCCCCGGCCCAGTTTGTGCCGGGTAATTTCTCTCAGTGCTTCGGCTGTTCCATCCATAACGTCATGGCCGCGGGCACCGTGGGTATGAATATCAATCATTCCCGGAATTACATAATAACCCCGGGCATCAAATTCCTCTACACCAGCAGAAATTTCCGGCATTTTTCCGCGGGTTCCAAGATCGGTTATTATCCCTCTTTTTACAGCTATAAACCCCTCTTCAATTACCTCGAAAGGTGTTATTATCTTGCCTCCGGTGATTATTAAATCCATACCGATCCTCCTTTACAGTCCGAAACGTTCCCAGAGCAGAAAATGGAGAAACTTCTGGTATTCCAAAACCACCTGCCGGGCCCAGTCCCGCCGTTCCCACCAGCGGTGGCCGGAAAAATCTTCGTATGAAGTTGGACTGGAAATAATATTCCGGCCCAGGGCCCTTGCGAAAATAAAGGCTGCCCGGCGGCTGTGGGAAGGAGATGTAATCAGAATAATCTCCTCAGCCTCTTCCCACCCTTCCAGGTGGCCGGCGATGAGCAGAGCTTCCTGGCGAGTGCTGTCAGCTCCCCCCAGGACTATTACAATATCAGCTGGATTTACCCCCAGCCGAATCGCCACCTCCCGGGAAAGGTCCGCCTCGTCAGGGGTATAAATTCCCTTTTCCAGGAGAAATTCATGCCCCTGCCCCCGGGAGGGGGAAACCATAAGGAGCTTTTCCACCATCCCCTGCTTATAGAGGTCCACCCCGTGTAAAATTCGGGCCGGGAAATGGCCAATCAGGATAACTCCAAATTCTACGGGCCTCAGGGGATCTTCCCTGACCAAAAAAACTCCACCCCAAAAAATCAGAATAAGAATCAGAGCAAGGATAAGGCCCAGGGCTGCCCAGAATATTTTCCTTTTTAACATGATTACTCAAGGTAGCTCCCTGCTTCTCTGTCGAGGACAAGGATTACTTCCGGATGCAGTTGGAGCAGAGAAGCGGGAACCTCCGTTGTTATTTCACCGCTCACAGTCTTTTTGATAACTTCAGCCTTGCTTTTTCCGCTTGCCATGAGCAGGATTTTATTGGCCTTCATTATTGAACCCATCCCCATGGAAATTGCCCTGCGGGGAACATCTTCAACAGAGTCAAAAAACCTGCTGTTGGTTTCAATTGTTTCCGGGGTCAGATTTACCACGTGAGTTTCGGTTTTTAACTTAAAATCAGGTTCATTAAAACCTATGTGCCCGTTAATCCCGACCCCCAGAACCTGCAGGTCAATCTCCCGGGCTTCTTTTATGGCCCGGTCGTAACTGAGGCAGGCCCGGTCAATATTTTCAGGGTTCCCCGGGGGAATATTTATATTTTCCGGCCGAATATTGACATGGTTAAAAAAGTTTTCAAACATGTAATAGTTATAGCTCTGGAGATGATCCGGAGCCAGGCCCAGGTATTCATCAAGGTTAAAGGTTTTAACTTCCCGGAAATCGACCCGGTTTTTTTTGTGCATCTCAACCAGCTGGGCATACATACCCAGGGGAGTAGAACCTGTAGCCAGGCCCAGGACCGAATCCGGTTTTAATATTATCTGGCTGGCCACAATAGCGGCAGCCTTGGTACTCATTTCATCGTAATTGTCCAGTATGTGAATGCGCATATTTAATCCTCCCGGTCAAAATTTACCTCCAGGGGGCCCAGATAAATAGAACCTGAACCCATTAGTTCTTGTCTGAATTCAGCCAGGTAAATTCTGGTTACCTTTAACGGACCTTCAATACCATCCGGGATAGGAAATTGAACGTACCGCCACCCCTCCCAGTAAACTCGGCTTTCTTCTACCGCATCCAGGCGGTAAACCTGTTCATCGGGGTCATATGTTTCGACCCGCAGCCAGTGGCCGCTCCCATCTCCATGCACCCACATCCCCAGGAAGGGAGGAATCTCTTCCAGGATCATTGGCCCCACAAAATAGAGGTAAGCGGCTGCGGTTTCCCCTTCAGGGGCATCCAGGGTATATTCAAAAGCAATTGTTTCCTTGCCCCCGGGACTTATATGGTCGGAGAGGGATATGCTGGTCCGGGCGTAAACCCCGTAATCGAAAAACCGGTTGCGGGCCCAGTGATCAATTATTGGAGGTTCGGGCCTTTCTTCAGGTTTTTCATTTTCCCTTTCTTCAGTTATTTCTATTTCTTCCCTTTCCTCTTCAACTTTGGGCAGCACTTTTTCATCAAAACTATAGGTTACCAGGAGAGCGTTGCTCACCGCTCTTTCTCTCCCTTCAGAAGGCCTGTTGGCCAGATGCAGGTTCCAGTTTTCCGGATCAGAAACAAGCATGGTCGTGGAACCGCCACCATCAAAATTTATTGCGTCCTTCGCACCCAAAAACAGGAAAAAATCAGCCAGTTCGTGTAAGTTCATTCCGTAAGCATCGTCCTGACGCCCGTCAACTGTAACCAGCATTGTTTCGTTGGCGTTGGTTCCAACTGCAGTACGGGGATGGCGCCCCGTAACCAGGGGCCGGGTGTCCAGTTCCATTTTCTGCCCATCTTGCAGCAGGTAATGGGAACCGGCTAGGGCATCGGTAATTATCTGGAAAGGAGGTAAAAATGCAGCAACTATTCGGACCTGACCACCCGGAAACAGAGATTGGACAAATTCAATCCCCTCCCAGGAAGCGCTCAAAACAACCTGCCCCTCTTCCAGGGGAGTTCCTCCACCGCTTCTGGGTTCACCCTCAACCTGCAGGGTATGGTAGGTGTTATAGGCCATTGGCCTCTCCAACCCGGAGAGGACAATTTCCAGGACTCCTTCCCGCTGGGGAGTTTTCTCCCCGAATCTGGGAGTAAAAAGTTCCAGGTTCCCCCAGAAAACCGTTCGGTTAATAGCGTCGATTTCCCTGGTTTCTCCACTGGAAAGGCTTGTAGCACGGGTAACCATGCGGGGTTGTTCAATATAAACCTTGCCAGCTTCAATTCCCATTACCGGATAATGCATCAGGCTGGCTATCAGCTCTCCCTGCTCAACATGTAAACCCAGGGGAACTCCGTAAGTAGAAGCAGTCCGATCAAACTGGAAAAAATCAGCATTAATTGCGCCTACAACTCTCTCCCCAGGCTTATCCGCTCTCACAGCCTGGGCCCGAACAGTTTCCAACCCCCCCGTGAGCTGATCCTGGCCTAAAGCAGCTCGTAAATTAAGGTCTGGACTGCGGTGATTTACCCTCAGGATCTGGATTGATTGTTTATCTTCGGGCCCGGTTACCTGCAGAGAAATCCTTATTACTCCGGGAACTATCTCTTCTTCCCGGACTTCAATTTCTTCTGCATCGGTAAAAAATCCATCCCAGGCCCCGGCAGCAGCGGGGAATAAAAAAATAATAATTGAAGCCCAAACCAAAACCTTCTTTAACATTTTCCCCCCCCTTTCCTTCCCCTTTTTTGCGTTATTTTTCACTCTGCACCAAAAAACCTTTATCTGAAAATTTCTCCAGAACAATCCCTAATCCTCTTTTTGCTATCCAATACGATTAAACCTTCTTTTTCAGGGCCAGAGCCTGCCTGGAGTGATATCTCCCATTATTACCCTTTGCCTGGCTCCCGTTGCCCCGGGCAGATTGTTTGCCTGCCTGTTAAAAGTACAGTAGGCGAGAATAGCCATAGCTACTGCTTCCTTGGCCTCGCTGTTATGTCCCAGGTCCTGGTACCTCCTGCAGGGTATTTCACCCAGTTTCTCCTGCAGCATCGCCATCAGAGTAGGATTAAAGCTGCCCCCACCGCTGACAATAAATTCATCAATCTCCAGGCCTTTATCAACCAGAAATTCCCCGCAGGTTTGTCCTATGGACCGAGCAGTAAATGCGGTTAGGGTCGCCAGAAAATCCTTTTGAGAGAGCCCCATTTCCCTGCTACGAGCAAGGTACCTTTCCACCAGGGGACGACCAAATTCTTCCCGGCCTGTAGACTTGGGTACGCTTCGCTCAAAAAACGGATGCTCCATCATTTCGCTTAAAAGTTTTCGGTTTATTTTACCACTTTCCGCCAACTTCCCATCTATATCATAAGTTTGTTTTCCCTCTGTTAATATCGATATCGCAGTGTCAATCAACAAATTTCCCGGGCCCGAATCCGAAGCAATAACCTCGTTGAGGTCTCCACTGGCCGGCAGGTAAGTAAAATTACCAATCCCCCCTATATTCTGCAATACAATATTCAGGCCGCTCCGGCCGAAAAGGAGATAGTCGACATAGGGAACAATGGGTGCTCCCTCTCCACCGGCAGCGATATCGCGACTGCGAAAATTGCTGATGGTGGTTATACCCGTCCGCTCTGCTATTACTCCTGCTTCCCCGATCTGCAGTGTTGAAGGCACTCTGGCCCGGGGTTTGTGGTAAATGGTCTGCCCGTGGCAGCCAATTAAATCAATATCTTCTCCTTTTAAACCTTCTTCATATAAAAGGTTAAGAACACCTTCAGCATAGAGATGCCCCAGGGCAAAATTGAGTTCGCAGATCAGGGAAACATCTCCGGATTCAGGGATGCTGGCCTGGAGAGTTTTTTCCCGGAGGTCGGGATTAATGGGGAAGGAGCGAAAAGATCTGAGGACATATTCCTTTATTTTTCCTTCTTCAATTTCTACCAGGGCCAGGTCCACTGCGTCCAGGGAAGTTCCAGACATAATCCCGATTATTCTAAAACTATCTGTCTTTTTTTTCCCTTTCTTTGTCCCTGTATTCATGAATTTTTCCCACCCTTTCTGTATTTAATGAGAAGTCGGCCGGCGGCATTTAATCTCCCGGCTAAAACTTCGGCCAGAGCTTGCAAACTGTAGGGCGAGGTATCAAAGGACGTGATAAAACTGTTGCCCGAGGGAATTATCCTGGCATCATAAGAGCTTGAAAATGCTGCTACGGCAAAATTCGGGTTTTTCCAGGCAATTATTTGGATTAAATTTATCTGAGCAGGATCCTTCCAGGCGCTGTAACTGCAGAAAAGAACCTGCTCAGCTCCAGAAAATTCCTTGATGTCTTCTGCAGAGGAAATGGACTGCAAAAAAATCGAAAATTTATATTCTCCCAGGGTAGCCGCCATTTTTTCAGCAGGTGTTTGTTTTGAATCTCGCTTATCCCCGGGAGAAGGGAGATATTCCATAATAACAAGTTTTTCTCGCGAGAAAGGAATGAGGTGATTGGGGTCTTCCACCACAGTTATTCCCCGGGCTGCAATTTCTCGGGCAATTTCCCCACCTGCTCCGGGGTTATGTTTTTTAATACCATTTCCTGGGGTGATCTTTTTCTTCAGGGATAAAATTCTCCCCACGGCAGAATTAATCCTTTCCTCGTTGATAATGCCTGCTCTCACAGCTTCAATAACAACCCTGATAGCAGCAACCTGTAATTTGTAATCGTGAGAAATCAACAACATATCTGCCCCTGCTGCGATGGCCTGAACTGGACCCCGGGTTGTTCCAAAATTGTCTACTATGGCTTTCATTTCCATGCAATCAGTAATAATTAAACCGGTAAAACCCATTTCTTCCCGGAGAAGCCCCGTCAGAACATGCCAGGAAAGGGTTGCGGGAAGGTCTTCTTTTTCTGCGATAGCCGGAAAAAATATGTGGGCAGTCATGATACTCTCCAGGCCTGCGGCAATTGCCCTGCGGAAAGGGAAAAATTCTATCCTTTCCAGCCTTTCAAGCTCATGCTCTATAACGGGGAGAGCCAGATGGGAATCAATATCCGTGTCTCCGTGTCCGGGGAAATGCTTACCGCAGGCGGGTACCCCTTCTTCCTGCAGGCCGGCAATAACAGCACAGCCCAGGCGAGCGCAAGCTCCGGATCTTCTCCATAGGATCGAACTCCAATTACCGGATTGGCCTGGTTATTATTCAGATCCAGGACCGGGGCCAGGTTCATATTTATCCCGCAGACCCTGAGTTCCCGGCCCATTGCCTGGCCCTGGAGTCGGGCCAGGTTCGCATCTCCACCGGCCCCCAGGACCATATTTGAGGGGAAATGAGTTAGTCCCTGGATGCGGTTTACCAGGCCTCCTTCCTGGTCCGTGGAAATAAGGAGGGGTTGATCTGCAGGTTTTTGTAAGCTTCGGGTCAGGGCAGCAAGTTGTTCAGGCTCTTTTATATTGCGGCTGAAAAGAATAACTCCCCCAACATTATATTCCAGAATCATACTTTCAATCTAGGGAGTGGGTTCCTTTCCCGAAAAACCCACCTGGAAAAGCTGCCCTGCTTTTTCTTCTAAACTCATCTTCTCCAGGACTTTTTGAACCCGCATTAAATTGCCTCCTCCGGGTTATCATAAAGGAAAAATTCTTTTTTCATTTCCGCAAAGCGGGCTCTTTCCCCCGCCCAATCCCGGGTAATTTCTCCAGGATGAACGCCTTTTTCTAACATCAGGCGGGGCTGGTCATCTCCCAAAAGCAAATCAAGAAAATAGTTCCCCCCCATTGAAACGAAACTGGTTTCCTCCGGGTAAAGTTTTCTGCAGGAATACAACATAACCAGTCCCATTAGAACTGTATCCACCCTATCCGGATCGGTTATATATACCTGAAGCCCACCGCATTCCTTCTGCCGGTGCTTGGAATACTCTGGATAAAAAAAGTTGGGTCGGAAGTCCACTCCAGGCAGTTTCTCGTCCAGGAGTTTTCCCGCCACCGCAAAGGATCAATCCAGGGAGCCCCAGCGAATTCGAGAGGATTTGTGGTTCCCCGGCCTTCGCTGAGGTTGGTTCCCTCAAAAAGACAGGTTCCGGGATAGGCCAGGACGCTGCCAAAGTGGGGCAGTCCCGGGGAAGGAGGAACCCACCTGCCCTTATCTCCCCGAAACAGGTCTCCCTGCCACCCCTGACAGGGAATCACTTCCAGCGGAGTCGGCTTCTCCAGGGAAGCATTAAACAACCCTGCCAGTTCACCCAGGGTCATCCCGTGCCGGGGCAGGATGGGCGCGGGACCCACAAAGGATTTAAATTCTTCCCGGAGGATATTTCCTTCTTCTTTTCTGCCCAGGGGATTCGGCCTGTCCAGGGCGATTAAGGTCAGGTCCTTTTCCCCGCAGGCTTTTAAACAATAAAGCAGCGTGCTCAGGTATGTATAATAGCGAACTCCAACATCCTGCAGGTCAAGAACAAGAACATCAATTTCCTCCAGGACCTCTCCAGGGGGGTGTTTACAGTCCCCGTAGAGAGAATTTACCCGGAGCCCGGTTCGGGTTTCAATTTCAGCAGAAACTTTCTCTCCCGCACCAATATTTCCCCGCATCCCGTGTTCGGGAGCAAAAAGGGCGGCCAGGTCAATCTCTGGATGCTCCCAGAAAAGATCTATATTGGAAACCAACTCCCTATTAAGTCCAGTCTGGTTGGTAAGCAAACCCACTTTCCTGCCCTGAACCAGGTGTAAGTATTTTTCCAGGAATATCTCCAACCCCGGCTTAAACATTTCCTTCAATTTAACCTCTCCTATCCTATTACTTCCCGCAAAATTCCTTTTTTCTCGGCAAGGAGTCTTTTTGCCTCGGTGGAATCCACATCTTTTTCCAGCATTACTATCGCTTCTTTCAGGTGATAGTCCGCTTTTTCCAGGGTTTCCCTTGCTTTTTGTTCCTCGGTCCCGGTTATTTCTATAAAAATCCGGAAAGCCCTTTCCCGGAGTTTTTCGTTGCTGGGCTTTAAATCCACCATCAGGTTGGAGTAAGCCTTCCCGAGCCGGACCATCAGGGTTGTCGAAATGGTATTTAAAACAAGCTTCTGGGCTGTTCCGGCCTTCATCCGGGTGGAACCGGTTAAAACTTCAGGCCCAACCAGGGGAGTTATGGCAAGTTCAACTTCCTCTTCGATAGGCACTCCTTTATTACAGGCCAGGCCAATGGTAAGAGAACCTATTTCCCGGGCGTATTCCAGGGCTCCCAGGACAAAAGGAGTTCTTCCGGAAGCGGCAATACCCAGCACAGAATCTACTTCTGTTAAAGCGTATTTTTCCAGTTCACTTTTGCCTAGTTCCCGGTTATCCTCCACGTTCTCCTGTGAAACAAACATGGCTTCCGGGCCTCCCGCAATGATTGCCACAAGGCGTCCCTCTTCAATGTTGAAAGTCGGAATGCATTCAACTGCATCCAGAACACCCAGTCTGCCACTGGTGCCCGCTCCAACATAAAAAAGTCTTCCCTCCCTGAGCATCCTTTCGTAAATCAGGTCCACGGCCCGGGCAATTTTTTCAGCTTCCCCGGCTACGGCCGAAGGGACCCGGGAATTCTCTCTATTTATCAGGTCCACAATTTCCCTTGTTTCCATCTGGTCCAGATTCAGGCTGTGGGGATTGCGGTTTTCAGTTGTAGGAATATCCCTGTTTTCTTTACTCATAGTCAACCTCCTTTAAGTCTTGGTCCTGCTCATAACCACCCGGGTTTTATGCAGGGAAGATGTTGTTTTTTCAAAATCCGAAGTCGCTACAGCCAGAAACAGGATATCAACTGCAGCAAGTTGAGCCATCCTGGAGGTCATTGCACTGCCCCGGAAAGGGGTTTCCCGGGAAGCAAAAAGAATAACCTCGTCTGCCATCTCCGCTACGGGTGTCCTCAGGTTAGAGGTAATTGCAATTATGGGAGTCCCATTGTCCCGGACAATTTCCAGGGACTTAATTAAATCCCTGGTCCGGCCCGAATGGGAGAAGGCCACCACCAGGTCCTGCGGACCAAGAAGGGCTGCAGTAGTCTGTTGAGAATGGCTTTCCACGAGGGCCCGGGAAAAGAAATTTATCCTATTAAATTTCTGCTCCGCATCGAGGGCCACAATTCCCGAAGCTCCATAACCGAAAAAATAAATCCGGCGGGCTTTTTTTATAAGCTGGGCGAATTTTTCCAGGTCGGCCCCTGTAAAAAGCTTTTTAGTATCAGCAAAAGAACCTTCATAAAGCTGGAAAATTTTATTAATTATCGTCCGGGAATCATCTTCCTGCCCTATTTCATCGTAAATTTCTTCAACCTCGGCTTCATTCCGGTTCTGAGCCAGGGTTATTTTTAATTCCTGGTAGCCCGAATAGCCCAGGCGCTGACAGAATTTTACTACGGTGGCTTCACTTACCCCTGCCTCTTCTGCAACCCGGGTTATCGAAAAACGAATTACCTGGGAAGCGTTTTTAAGGATAAAATCGGCTACCTTTTTTTCTGCAGGTTTCAAGGAATCGTAAAGACTGCCAATCCTTAACTGAACATCTGCCAAGTTTTCCAGGCCCACATGATCACCTCCAGTATAATTACTTAAAAACTTAACCAATCGAGTAAAAAATCCTTCCAAATTCTAGTTTCCGGATAAAAATATTTTCTCGTTGGGTCTATAAAAAAAAACCCCCCGCTTTATGCGGAGGACTATTGGTTAAAATTCCTTTTTTAAATTAATCATTTCCAGGGCGGTAACTGCGGCCTCCCAGCCTTTATTTCCGGCTTTACTGCCGGATCTTTCGATTGCCTGCTCAATGGAATCCGTTGTAATAACCCCGAAGATAACCGGTTTGCCCGAATCAAGGCCAACCCGGGCAACTCCCTTGGCAACCTCGTTGCTTACATATTCAAAGTGGGGAGTATTTCCCCTGATAATTGCTCCCAGGCAGATAACCCCCTGGATTTCTTTTTTAGCCGCCATGGTTTGAGCCGCCAGGGGAATTTCAAATCCCCCGGGAACCCAGCAGACCTGGATATTTTCTTCTTCGACTCCGTGTCTTTTCAGAGAATCAAGGGCACCACTTAAAAGCTTGCTGGAAAAAAACTCGTTAAACCTGCTGACCACTATCCCTACCTTTAGGCCCTCGCCTTTTAAATGTCCTTCATAAATTTTCATTAGTTTTCCCTCCTGTTAATCCCTGTAATAGGTGGCCCATTTTTTGAGCCTTGGTTTCCAGGTAGCAAAGATTATTTTTGCCAGGTGCAATTGCAATGGGAACCCTTTCCGTAATGGAGAGGCCATAACCTTTCAATCCTACAATTTTCTTGGGATTATTGGTTATCAGTTTTAGTTTTTCCACTCCCAGATCTTTTAAGATCTGGGCTCCAGCACCATAATCCCGGAGGTCTGGTTTAAACCCCAGCTTTATATTGGCCTCAACGGTATCCAGTCCCTGATCCTGGAGGTTATAGGCCTTAATTTTGTTGGCCAGGCCGATCCCCCGTCCTTCCTGGCGCATGTAAAGTAAGATTCCTGCTCCGGCATCGGCTATCATTTCCAGGGCTTTATGCAGCTGGTTCTGACAATCACAACGCTGGGAGGTAAACACATCACCGGTCAAACACTCCGAATGAACCCGGACCAGCATCTCCTCCTCTATATCCCCGTAAACCAGGGCCAGGTGAGTTTGTTCGCTATAAATCTCCCGGTAAGCTATTGCCCTGAATTCTCCAAAAGCTGTTGGTAATTTGGCTTCCGCTTCTTTTTCCACCAGCTTTTTCCGCCGCCTGAGATATTCAATCAGGCCGGCAATTGTTATCATTTTTAAGCTGTGTTCAGCACAGAATTCTTCCAGCTGGGGCAAGCGGGCCATGGTTCCATCAGGGTTCATTATCTCACAGATAACACCTACAGGAGCTCTTTCAGCGAGCCTGGCCAGGTCCACAGCAGCTTCCGTGTGCCCGGCCCTTTTCAGCACCCCACCTTCTTTTGCAATCAGGGGAAAAATATGGCCGGGGCGGGCCAGGTCCCCGGGAACGGTGTCCGGGTTAACCAGGGTCTTTATTGTTTTAGCCCTGTCGAAGGCTGAAATTCCGGTTGTCGTTCCCTCCCGGGCATCAACTGTCACCGTAAAGGCAGTATTCATGTTTTCCGTGTTCTGGGCCGTCATCAATTCCAGGTTTAGCTCACGGGCCCGGTCCGAAGTCAGGGGAGCACAGATCATTCCCCTGCCGTAGGTTGCCATAAAATTTATGGTTGCAGGGGTTACCATATCCCCCGCCATGACCAGGTCTCCTTCATTCTCCCGGTCTTCATCGTCAATAACAACCAGCATCTTACCTTTTTTGATTTCTTCGATACCTTCTTCTATACTTACCAGCATCTATCATTTCCCTCCTTTAAAAATCCTGTTCTATAAGGTCTTCCAGCTGCAGATCTTTATTTTCTGTCCTTTCCAAAAACCGCTGCACGTAACGGGCAAGAATATCGCCCTCCAGGTTAACCCGTTGGCCGGAACGGACTCCGTTGAGAGTTGTGCTGGCCAGGGTATGGGGAATTATACCTACCATAAAATAATTTTCCCCCAGTTCCGCAACGGTCAGGCTGATCCCGTCAACAGCAACAGAGCCCCGCTCAACAGTATTGGTTAAAAATTCCCAGGAACAACCAATATGAATTTCCCAGGCATTCCCTTTTCTCTCAACTTTTTTTACTATTCCTACCTCATCAACATGTCCCTGGACAATATGGCCGCCCAGGCGGGATTTTAAACTTAATGCCCTCTCCAGGTTTAATTTTTCTCCCCGGTTTAACCGGGAAAGGTTTGTTCGGTTAAAGGTCGCGGGCATTACGTCTGCAAAAAATGCATTCTCTTCCAGATTGGTAACTGTTAAACAAACACCATTAAGAGCAATGCTGTCGCCAATTTTCGTTTCCTCCAGCACCCTCTCCGCCTGAATTTTCAGGCGGAGGTAATCCTCTTTCTTTTTGATATCTCTCAATATTCCCGTTTCCTCAATAATCCCTGTAAACATTTTAACCCTCCTCGGGGTAGTAAACCCCCAGTAAATCTTCTCCAAAAACCTGAACTTCAGATAGATTTAAAACCAGGGCATCGTTTATTGTATCCAGCGCCAGATTTTCTGTAAAACCCTTACCCCTGCCTCCGAGAAGCTTGGGAGCAAAAAACAAAAAGTATTTGTCCACCAGCCCCCGGGAAATAAACTCTGCCGCAAGCCGGGCTCCTCCTTCCAGGAGGATGCCGCTTATGCCCAGTTCGCCCAGGTGATTAAGAATCTCTTCTGGACCTGCGTTTTGATCCACTTCAACCAGGCGGTGGGGTTTTTCCGGGCGAAAACCCTCCCCCTGCGAAACAAGCCAGGTTTCCCCCTGTTCCCAGATTTTTCTTTCCCCGGGCACCCGGCCCCTTCGGTCGAGAATTATTTTTATTGGCTGGTAAGTGCAGTTATCAAGCCTGCAGTTTAAACGGGGATCATCTGCAAGAATTGTTCCGCTTCCAGCCATAATCGCCTGATAGTTTTCCCGTAGTTTATGGACTTTTTCTCTTGCCTTCTCCCCGGTAATCCAGCTGGCCGAGCCATCGGCGGCAGCTATTTTACCATCAAGGCTTAAAGCAAGTTTAAGAGCGACAAAGGGTTGGCCCTCTTCAATATACTTGCAGAAAACTTCATTCAGCTGGCGGGCCTCTTTTTCCATCAGCCCCACTTCGACCTCAATCCCTTTAGCCCGGAGACGAGCAATACCCCTGCCGGCCACCTTGGGATTGGGATCCACCATGGCACAGACAACCTTTTTGATGCCCGCTGTTATAATTTTTTCGGTACAGGGAGGGGTTTTTCCGTAATGAGAACAGGGTTCCAGGTTGACATATAAAGTAGCTCCGTCACATTCCCCTGCCTTATTTATGGCTTCAACTTCAGCATGAGCCCCCCCGTATTTCCCGTGCCATCCCTCTGCTAAAATTTTCCCATCTTTTACCATCACCGCTCCAACCAGGGGATTTGGAGCAGCAGCTCCCTTTCCTCTTCGGGCCAGCTCAAGTGCCCTCTGCATATATATTTCGATTATATCCACCTCCAGTGTGTTTTTTCCAAAAAGAAAACCCCGAATAAATTCGGGGCTCAAAAGTTTAAACTCACCATTTATCCAGCAGTGCTGAATAAAGAATTGTCTTCTCCCTTCCAGACTATACTGTCGGCTCTGGATTTGCACCAGATCAACTCCAAGCAGGAGCTCGCGGGCTTTTAAAATCACCGCCGGTCAGGAATTGAGGATTAACCTCTCACCTGGCCCCGAAGACTACCATATTCAATTTTCCTTGTTTTTATTATACCATTAATTCTGTAGAAAACAAGGGTTTTATTCTTCCAATTCAATTCCCAGCGCATCGGCCATCCGGTTCACAAAATTAAAGTAGGCTGTCACCTGACAAATATCGAGTATTTCCCGGTCGGAAAAACCGAGCTCCTTTAACCGGGCAATATCCCCGTCCTTAACTTCCGCTGGCTGATGGGTAAGTTTACAGGAAAAATCAAGAACTTCCCGGGTTTTTTCCGAAAGTTCAGCAACCCGATAATCTTTTTTAATTTTTTCCACCAGTTGGCTATCGTCTACCAGCTTTTGGAGCGCCGCTCCGTGGTGTTCCACTCAGTAATGGCAGGAATTTTCTGCCGAAACAACTGTGGCAATCATCTCCCGGAGTTTTCTGGAAAGAGGAGAACTTCCAAACATAATTGCCCGGTAATAATCCAGGTGGGCTATTAAAGACCGGGGATGCAGGGAATGGATTTTTAAAATGTTGGGGAGTTTCCCGCCAAATTTTTCATATATCCGGGAAAGTTCTCCCCGGGCTTCTTCCGCTTCCACCATTTTAATTCGAGCCACAAAAATGCTCCTTTCTCTTGACCCGGGTTTTTAGTTATTATCATTTCTCTTTCTTATTATCCCGCAGAAAATCTCCACCAGTTCTGGATCAAACTGGCTACCAGCGTTTTTCTCCAATTCAGCCAGGGCCTCTTCACAACTCATTTCTTCTTTATGGGGTCGGCCACAGGTCATTACTTCGTAGGCCTCAACAATAGCCAGTATCCTTGAGAGAAGAGGAATATCCTCACCCTGGAGTCCCTGGGGGTACCCCCCGCCGTTCCAGCATTCGTGGTGAGTTAAAATCAGGTCAGCAATGGCCGAAAACTCCTGGGAAGATTCAGCAATCCGGAAGCCGATTTCCGGGTGCCTTTTTACTGTCTCCCATTCTTTGCGGGTTAGTTCCGTGGTTTTCTTTAAAATATCCTCGGGAATGGCAATTTTCCCAATATCGTGGATGTCCGCCAGGAGTTCCAGTTTTTCCAGTTCTCCTTTTTCCAGATCTAACTCCTGTCCCATCGCAAGGACCAGTTCCCTTATCCGGGAAACGTGCTTTTCGTCTTCGTAGGTATGGTGGGCCAGGGCTCTTTGTAGCGAAGCAATAATGGAGTTGCGGATATCCCGGCTTTCAGTCAATTTGTTGGCATACATCTCGTTCTCCGCCCTATTCAAAACCTCGCCCACTTCTTCTCTTATATCTTCTTTACTGGCAACGCCCAGAGAAATGCTCGGTTGAATAGGAGAATGGTCGCTTTCCCAGCAGGCCCGCTTGATCCTGCTACAGATATTCTTAGCCTCCTCGTTATCAGTTCCCGGAAGGAGTATCGCAAATTCATCCCCCCCCCAGCGGGCAATTATATCCTCATTGCGGCAGGTTTCCTTGAGAATCTTTGCAATGGCCTGCAGCAATCGATCCCCCTGCTGATGGCCAAAGACATCGTTGGTAAGCTTCAACCCGTTAGCATCACCGATAACAATGCTCAGAGGCATCTGTCTTTGGGTATCGAGGCGCTTTAACTCTTCTTCGAAATAAGCCCGGTTATAGAGATTGGTCAGGTTATCGTGAAAACTGATATAGCGGATCTTTTTTTCAGATTTAATCCTTTTCAAGGCCTCTGTCGTGTGCGAGATCAAAAGTTCCGCAAGATCCTTGTCCTCCTGGCCAAAAGCAGCCACTTCTTCAGATATAACCTGGAATATACCCAGGTCGCCAATGGGCAGACTGATAGCAGAGCGGTATTTTGATTTTACGGGAGTCGCCCCAGGAGCTTTCTGGATATCATCAACCATGATTGTTTTCCCTTCCATATAGGTCTGGCCTCCCAGTCCCCTGTCACAGGGCATGGTTGCCGAACCATCAACGGGAACTCCTGAAGAAGTAGCCTTGGGAACAAAAAAGCCATCTTCAACAATATCCAGGGTGCAGATATTGAAGTTTAGAATTTCCTCTGCGGCTTCCACGGTCAGGTGGTAAACCTCTTTTTCTTCCTGACTTCGCTCCATTTTTATGGCCACATCATGCAGTTTCTCAATCTTGCTCTTACTCTCCATCAGAGCTTCTTCCATTTCCTTCTGCTCGGTTACATCCCGGAAAACAAGGACAGCACCTTCAATATTTCCCTGCTCATCCTTTATCGGAGCAGCACTGTCATCAATGGGAATTCTGCGCCCCTCTTTGGTAATAAGCATGGTAAGCCGGTCAATCCCCACTATTTTTTGGGTAGAAAGAACCCTTTTTATGGGGTTTTCTATCTTTTCTCCAGTTTTTTCATTAATAATATTAAAAACTTTTTCCATGGGTTGATTTTTAGCTTCCTGATTTGACCAGCCCGTTAGTTTTTCCGCTACGGGATTCATCAGCTTAATATAGCCGCCGACATCGCAGGCAATTACCGCATCTCCGATACTGTTCAGGGTTGTACCCAACCAGTCCTGGCTCTCCCGCAGGGCCCTTTCCCTGGCTCTAATAGATTCCGACATAACCTTAATATTGCCCGCCAGGTCGTTAAATTCCCGGTAGCTTCCCTGGACGAGCTCAAACTGGTAATCTCCTCCCGCTACCTTTTTTACTTTCTGAGCCAGTGTATTAAAGGAAACCATAAACTG
>SKTZ01000103.1 GCA_007122335.1 Bacillota bacterium | reverse complement strand
TGGGGGGAGTGGACATCGGTTAAAACCGGAAAGCCGGTCCCATTTTTTATTTCTTGTAAAATCTTCAGCCCCCCTTCCGGGCCCGGCCCCCGGAAGGAATTGATTGAGGTGCGATTGGCCTTGTCATAGGACGACTTAAAAACATAGGGAATTCCCAGGTTTCGAGCAATTTCTCCTATAGAGTGGGCCATAAAAAAGGCGTGTTTCCGGCTTTCAATAACACAGGGCCCGGCGATGAGCAGGAGGGGAGCACCACCACCTGCATGGATATTCGGAGTTATTTCTACTTTCTTCATAGCTTTTCTTCCTCCCTGAGAATACCTGTTACCACGTCCAGATCACTGGGGCGGTCCACACCGATAGTCCGGTGCTGGGTATAAACCACGCCCATGCAGTAACCGTGTTCCAGGACCCGGAGCTGCTCCAGGCTTTCTCTCTGTTCCAGCGGGGTCCTGGGCAGCAGGGGAAAACGGAGCAGAAAATCCCTGCGGAATCCGTAAAACCCGAGATGGAGCAGGGAACTGGCTCCCTGACTGTTCCAGGGAAAGGGAATTGGAGCCCGGGAAAAATAAAGCGCATAGTTCCTGATATCGGTTACCACTTTAACCCGATGCGGGTCTTCCAGGTCCTTTCCCTGCAAATCGGTAGCAAGGGTTGTCATGTGCACGTTTTCATCGTTAAAAAGTGGCGCCAGCAGGTCTTCCAGCATTTCCGGGCGGACCAGGGGCTCATCCCCCTGGACATTGATGATGAAATCTGCATCCAACTCCCCTACTACCTCTGCGAGGCGATCTGTTCCAGTGGGGTGTTCGGAAGCAGTCATTACTGCCTCCCCACCAAATTCCTGGACAGCCCTTTTAATTCTCCGGTCGTCGGTAGCCACCAGGACCCGGTCCAATAGTTTACACCTGGCAGTTCTCCGGTAAACCCATTCAATCATGGGGCGGTCCAGAAGGGGCACCAGCGGTTTACCGGGAAAACGAGTCGACCCATATCGAGCCGGAATAATCGCAACAACTTTTTTACTCATCAGTGTTTCTCTCCTCGGTAAAAATTTGGTTAATTTTTTCTTCCAGGATCTCTTTTCCTTCGTTGATTTCAGCCTCAATCCCCAACACCCATAGACCCATCTCCTGGCCGGCAATTAGGTCCTTGAGTTCATCGGGAAGCCCTACAATATCCTTTTCGGTAGTGATAATCATTTCTGCCCCCCGCATAAAAGCCATAGAGAAAATTTCCAGGAGTTCCTCCTGGGTATAGCGGTGATGGTCGGGGAAACGCAACCGGAGGACCAGTTCGGCTCCCATGCTTTCCAGGGTCCGCTCAAAAGAAGCAGGATCTCCAATTCCGGAAAAAGCTATTACTTTCTTTTTGTTCAGGGTCAGGCCTCTTTCTTTCTCCCCGGTAAAATCACGAAGCCACACGGGCCTGTGCCGGGCCTGGATGATTTTGCCCTTCTTTCCCAGGAGGCGTTTTAATTTTTCCAGGACCCTTTCCCGGCGTTTTAAGGGTAAATAGTCTGCCTTGGTCAAAATAATTATATCTCCCCGCCTTAAAGACCAGCGGTGTTCCCGCAGAAGCCCTCGCGGAAAAATATATCCATAGCCAAAGGGATTTGTCGCATCAATAGCAATAATATCAAGGTCTCTCTCCAGGTTCCGGTGTTGAAAACCATCATCCAGAATAAGGGCATCAACCCCCAGTTCCTCGACAGCATACTGACCGGCTATATAACGGCTGGCTCCAATAATGACCGGGACCTCCGGCAGTTGAGTAGCCAGCATCAGGGCTTCTTCGCCTGCCTGCTCGGAACCCATAAGAATGGAGTGCCCATCGGAAACAACGGCATACTCCCCTGTGAATGACCCTTTATAACCCCGGATTAAGATTGCAGGAACAAGCCCTTTTTGCCTGATTAAATCTGCGACCAATCTAACCAGGGGAGTTTTTCCGGTCCCCCCGATGGTAATATTGCCAATGCTGATAACGGGTATTTTAAGCTTCCTGCGGGGTAAAAACCTGATTCTATATAATAAATTACGAAGCAAAATTACAAGGCCATAAAAATATGAGGCCAACAGGAGAAAAAAGAGAGCAATTGGGACCAAGGGACCTTTTTTCTTGCCCTGGAGGAGCCTTAAATAATTATTTTTCCAGTTCTGTTTTTTTTGCATGAGTTGGGCCCGTTTAAGCCCTCCACCTCCTCTGGTCTTTATTATCTATTAATTGAGCCTGGCAGAGGTGAAAATACCTGCCTCTGCGGGCCATTAGTTCTTCGTGGGTTCCTCTTTCTTTAATCTGCCCTTCTTCTAAATACAGGATCTGATCAGCCCGGCGCACAGTAGAAAGGCGGTGTGCTATAACAAAGGTTGTCCTGTTTTCCATGAGCCGGTCCAGCGCTTCCTGGACCAGAGCCTCCGATTCCACATCCAGGCTGGAGGTAGCCTCATCCAGGATTAAAAGGCGGGGATTCCTTAACAGGGCCCGGGCAATAGCAACCCGTTGTTTTTCTCCTCCGGATAATCTGCTGCCCCGCTCTCCCAGGAGGGTTGAATAACCCTGGGTAAGTTTTTGAATAAACCCGTGGGCATTTGCAGCTTTTGCTGCTTCCTCAATTTCTTCTTCAGTAGCGTCTCTTTTCCCATAACTAATATTTTCAGTAACGCTTCCGGAAAAGAGAATAATGTCCTGGGGAACAATGGCCAGGTTTTTCCGCAGCGAAGCAATTTTTATCTCCCGAATATCCCGCCCATCGAGCAGGATCTGGCCAGAATCCGGATCGTAAAAGCGGGGGATTAAGTCCACCAGAGTTGATTTGCCCGCTCCACTGGGACCGACTATGGCCATAACCTGTCCCGGATCCGCCCTTAAATTAATGTTTTCCAGGGAAAATTCTCCCCCAGGATAGGCAAAAGAAACGTCCCGAAAAACAACCTCCCCTCTAACCTCCTTTAAATCTACTGCACCAGGGCTGTCCTTTACCTGGACTACCTCGTCCTGGAGTTCAAAGACTCTTTCCCCTGCTGCCAGGGCCTGCTGGATTTTCTGGACCAGTTTGCTCAGAGATTTTATCGGGGTCCCGATAATGGTCAGGTAACCGAAGAAGGCAACCAGTTCACCGGGGGTAAGGTTCCCCCGCATAACCTCCAGCCCACCGTACCATAAAACCGCGATAAAACCAAGGGCAGTCATGGTTTCCACCAGGGGAGAAAGAAGTGCACCCAGTTGGGCATTTTTCATGTGGAACCGGTAATTAGACTCGTTTTCCCGGGAAAATCTCTCTACCTCTTCCTTTTCCATCCCGAAGGATTTAACAACCCGGACCCCGCTGATTGTTTCCTGTAAGACTGAAGTTATATCGCCCATTTTGGCCTGGGCTTTTCTGCTGATCCCTCTGATCCGTTGGGAAAAATGGTTAAAAGCCCAAACAATCGGGGGCAGGACAATCATGGTAAAAAGAGTCAGCTGCCAGTGGAGGTAAAAGAGGTACCCAACAATTGCGATCAGGGTAATCCCCTGGTTAAAAACGCTTACGGTTCCACTGACGATGACGTTTTGAATCAGGTTAATATCATTGGTCAATCTTGCCACCAGCTGCCCCGTATTGTGAGTCTGGTAATAACTCATGCTTAAATCCTGCATTCTGGTATAGGTATCCCCGCGCAGGTCTCTTACGGCACGTTGCCCCACCTGGGCGGTTAGGTAACCCTGGAGATAATAAAAAACACCTTTTAAAACGAATAGTCCCAGCATGATCAGAGCAACTATGTTCAGCATGGTTAGCCCGTCGTCATTAATTGCATAAACCAGGGTATCAACAAAACTTCCGAAAAATCTTACCACTAAAACCGTGCAGAGCGCGTGCAGGCCCATGGCAATTATTCCAATAAAAAGCCGTCCTTTATAAGGATTTAAATAGGAAAGGAGCCTTTTTCCAACGCCCATTATGTTTCCCTCCTGCCGGCAGCCAGTAATTCGGCCACCCTTCCCGGTGTATCTTCCAGTTCAAGCATTGATTGCACCCGGGAAAGTTTTTCCAAAACTTCCCTGTACCTATCGGGTTTCAGGATTTCAATTGCAGCCTCGGCCAGTTTTTGGGCAGTAAAATCTTCCTGCAAAAGTTCCGGCAAAAAGCGTTCACCCAGAACCAGGTTGGGAAGCCCAATAGAATCAACCCTGGCCATCCGCTTGCCCAGCCAGAAAGTCAGGCGGTCGGTGTGGTAAACGATAACCAAAGGGGTTCCCAGTAAAGCGGATTCCAGGGTTACCGTGCCTGAAGCCGCCAGGGCAAGGGATGCTTGCCCTGTAATTTCCCGGGTTTTCCCCTCAACAATCTCAATCCCCGCCTCCCGGGCCGGCTGGAAAAGTTCCCCCGCCAGACCCGGTGCCCGGGCGAGAATAAAGCGCAGTTCGGGCTTTTTCTGCTTCAAGATAGCTACCGCTTTAGCCATTACCGGCAAAATATCCTTCAATTCCTGGGTTCGGCTCCCGGGAAGAACTGCAATCAGGTCTTTTTCTTTTTTTACTACCGGGGTTAGTTCCTGGGCCAGGGGGTGGCCTACGTAATGGGTTTCAACCCCAAAATCCCGGTAAATATCGGCTTCCTGGGGAAAAATACAGGCAACCTTTATTCCCCGCCGGGCCAGAAAACGGGCCCGCCAGCGCCCCCAGAACCATACCCCCGGCGGGATATAATGGAGGACTTCGATTCCCCTCCGCCGCAAAAGCGAACCGAGGTACATGTTAAACCCGCTGCTGTCAACAAGGAGTGCTTTTTTTATTCCCATTCCCTCGGCCCTTCTTGCTGTCCTCCGGGCGAGGGCCAGCAGGAAAAAAAGATTTCCAACTGCTCCCTTAACTCCAAAAGTACTGCGGTCCAGGGGGTTTTCCCAGATGGAAACGCCAGCCTTCTCCAGGGCTTCTCCCCCGAGCCCGCAGAGGAATTCGGGGTTATATTCCTTTAATTTTTCGGCAACCTGGGCTGCATAGTAATCGCCTGAGACTTCCCCGGCAACAATCAGATATCCGCCCAATCCCCTACCTCCTCAGCCACAATCAGCAGGTGGTTTTCTTCTGCCTTTTTTAAAAGGTTCGGTCCATCAAGGAGCATAACCCTGCCCGCTTCCAGGACGAGAGCGCGAGCCTTTATTTTAATTAATAATTCGAGGGTATCAGGCCCTACAACGGGCTGTTCGATCTGGCGGTAATCCTCCCGCCAGCCAACCTTGGCTACCACAATTCCCTCTCCGGCCAGTTCATGGGCCCTCATTATGGTCCGGTCAGTTCCC
>SKTZ01000044.1 GCA_007122335.1 Bacillota bacterium | reverse complement strand
TTGAAATCTGCAACCTGCAGGAAAAAGCTCAACTTGATCTGTCTTTCATCCATTCCGGCCTTTTTTAAAAGTCTGGCTTCTTTTTCCGGGAATGAACCCGCCTCAAAGTGGAGCTGATAAATCACTTCCCTAGCGCCGGCTTTTTCCATCGCCCTCAAACTATCTTTCAGCAGCAGTTCTGCTGCTTTTTGATTTTCCTTCTCCCCCGGCAGAATTAAACCGAACAATTTAAACTTTCCGGTTTTTTCTGAAGCAGAAAGGAAACCCAATCTCCCCAATACTTTCCCTTCTTTTTCCAGGACAAAACACCATTCCGGTTTAGAAACTCCCCTTTCCCATAACTCCTCCACCGCTTTTTTAAAAGTCCTGTCTCCCCTGGAGAGGGCAAAGAACCTTTCTCCCTGGACTTCAGAAATTTTTTGGACTTTTATTTCGATCAGCTCCCATTTAAAAAATTACGGATTTATCTCCGGTTTTCTTCCTGCTTCAAATAATACCTGATCCCCTTCCCCGCCAAGGGTTCATCCGCATAGCGGGGCAAAATATGAAGGTGGTCATGGAAAATTTCCTGCCCTCCTGTTTCTCCCACATTCCAGCCTAAATTGTAACCCTGGGGGGCATATTTTCATCCAGATATTCTTTTGCTTTTTTAAGCAGGGAATAGGTAGCAATTTATTCTTCTTCTGTCAGATCAAATAACGTTTCCCGGTGTTTTCGGGGGACAATTACCCCTGAACCGATTAACACGGGGTTGGGTTTTTGCAAAAAAAAGACATTCCGCATTCCTCAAAACAATTTCCTGTTCCCTATCCAGCTCCGGCTTGCAAAAAGGACATTCTTTCATTACAATTTTTCCCCTACTTTTTTAATCCAGTTCTTTTTTGTAACAAACATAATATTCTTCGAACCCTTCTTTGCGGTAAAAATCGGCCGCTCCACGGTTCCATAAAAAAACATTTAAAATTATATGATCTATTCCACAAGTCTTAAGCCAATCTTCAACCACTTCCAGCAGCTTTTTCCCTATTCCAAGGTTTCGGAAACCTTCAGAAACAAAAAATTCATCCACATAACCCCGGGAACCCTCTAAAATAAAGGCCTTGGCATACCCCACGGGTTTTCCATCAGCCAGGGCAAGGAGAACAAGCGAATTTTCCTCCGTTGTTGCCCGGGATAGCAGGGTTTTCGTGTTTTCTTTTCTTTTTTTTATCCTTGCTTCAGTTGCTTCATACCCCAGAGGAGCGGGCCTTTTTGCCAGGTTAAAAGCTGTAAGTTCCAAACATAGCCGGGTAAATTCCTTTTCGTCGGCTTTTGCAGCCTTTCTAATTACTACCCCCACAAAATTCCTCCCTATTTTGTTTGATAATCTTCCCTGACTCCGGTGGATTGCCTCCCTCGGAAAAATGTTCGATTAAAAGGCTGCGGAAGCTCAGGTCAGAAATTCTACGAACTGGGGACCTCCAATTCCTTTCCAGAGCCAACCCTGTATATGGACTCCAGTCAAAAAAATTTTTATGGCTCATCTTCCTCGAAAATAAACCATCTCCCTCCTGCCGAACCCTTTTGAGATAACCCAGCTGATCGTTAATTTCATTAATCTCCCGGGCTACCCCCAACCGGGCAATAAGTTCAGTCCGGTGAAACCAGAGCATCCATTCTCCCGGCTTCATTTCCTCCATAACCGGTTTGAAATTTTGCATGGCAAAACCCGGCGGAGATATTAACTGAGATTTTTCCCGCACGTTTATCCAGGGCAGGGGAGACATTTCAACCATCTTTTTGATTCCTTCACGAATAATTTCCAGGTTTTTTACTGTCCTCCAGTGTGAGGTGAAGGCCAGGAGGCGCAGGTGATAAATCCCCGGCCACATTACTCCCTCCACAAAAACCCTCCGGTTTTTATATAGCGTTGTAATTTCCTCGATTCCGTTTACGCCCCGAACAAAAGCAAAACAGGCCAGGGCTTTTTTTATTTGCTCCCGGACCAGGTCGGAGTTTTCCCATCCGGCCCGGGCAAAAATTGAAGCCCTGATCATCTGTGACCCTCCAAAACCTTTCCGGTCAAGGATTTTTCCTACCCGCTGCAAAGATCCCAGGTCAAAAGTTTCTCCTTTGCTCTCCAGTTGGATAAGCATCCGGGAAAAAGGAGGAAAATGAGGTTCAAGCCCCTTCTCTGAAAAAACTCGGCAGGCAGTTTCTACACCCCTAACTCCGTGGAAATCCTCCTCAATCCAGCCGCTTTTTCCCTGTAGTTTTAGGAATTTCTGAACCAGGGGATCCTGAAAAATTTCCTTATGGAGTTGGTTATCCTGCTCGCCCAGGATTTCTTTTTTAACCCGAAACTTTATGGAGGGACATCCCTCTCTCAACAAAAAACCAACTACCCTGTTCAATATAGACCTCCTGTCCGAAACCTCCCTCAGGGGATTAGCCTTCCTCTATTTATCCAGGTAAATTTTTTTCCTGCCTCCTGCAAGCAAAAACCTTCTCTTTAGTATCCACTGAATTTATTCACAAGACTATTTCTGGCCTCCCAGTTTAATACTGAAAATTTCTCTCCATGTCCACCGGGTAAAAATATAGACGCCCAGTCTTCCAACCCGGAGGGGAAGGGGGTCCTTCTCGAACTTATGAAAATATTCCCGGATGATTTCCTCTTCTTCCCGGGGGGAATATCCCAGGGCCAGGGTCATATGATAAACCGGGGGAACCTTCTGCTCGCTCATTACCGGGGGGAAAACTGGCCAAAAGTTCTTCCCGGAGGCTTTCAATTGGGGTCAGGGGAGTTGGCGAAAGGTACAGGACTTTTGTGGTAGGGAATGAAGAAATTGGCCGGGCCCAGAAGGAAAACTCCGGGGTTTCTTCTCCAATTCTTTGCAATTTTTCAATGGTTTCCCCTTCAATTTCTCCCGGTAGAAGGAAATCATACAAAAGATTAACGTGGAAGGGGATTTCTCTACCCACGTCCTGGATATGTTTTTGCCGGAAAGCCTCCAACTCTTTCAATTCACCCTCGGGGAAAAGTTCAACTATACTGCGCAGGGCTTTTTGCTGCAAATCAAATCCTCCTTGTCCTGTAAAATTGTCTCCAGGAAAAAATCCAAATCAGTTCAATTATTTGCTAACTTTTAACCCTTATTTCTCCCTTTTTACAGAAAAACTGTTCCTCCCAAACCGGGTTTGTCCTGCCACCTCGTTTATTTCTGTTTTGGTTTCCCGCAACCAGAGGGGAACAGGTGACCTGAAGTTCTCTGAATCAGCCATAATTTCTTCCGCCTTCTTTTTCATGTATGCCACTTCTTCCTCGCCATAGGGCTGGGCCCAGACTGGTGAATAAAGAAGCACGCTTGCCAGATACAGGCTAATAAGCAGGAAAAAATTCTCCGGGATGCCGGCGGGAAAATAACCGTCAAGCTGACCCCGGCAGAAAGATATGCTCTTTTCTCTGCTGAACATTTCCATCTTGTGAAACTCCTCAAAAGGATCTCCGTAATCCCAGCGGTTAAAATCTATCACACCCAGTTTTTTGCCAGGAGTCAGGATCAGGTTTCCAATGTGGTAATCTCCGTGTTGAAAGACCTGGGGCCGGTTTTTTAAAAGGTGCAGGTTATCCTGGATAAAATTTTGGGCAAGGTGACCATTTTTTATTTTCACTCCGGATTCGCAGTATTTCTCCAGTCGCAACTGGATTTTCCTTCCCATTCTCTCCTCCCAATTTTCCAGGTTTTCCGGGGCAGAAATAGAGTGAATTTTTTTCAAAATTTTCCCCGCTTCAAACCCGACCGCGTATTGTTCTTCAATGTTCAACTTACCTATTGATTCGTCCAGGCTTTCCCCCTCCACCCAGGAAAGGAGAACATAAACATATTTCCCGTTTCCACACTTTCCAATATCAACTGGCTGGGACATGGTAATTCCCAGTTCCCTGACCTTTTCCAGGGCTTCGAATTCCCTTTTCCGGGTTTCAAAAGAAGCCAGCGGGGAAATTCGCAGGTTAAACCTGCCGCCCTTATGGGTTTGAACATAAAATTTTTTTTCCGCGGACCACCCTTTATCAACAAATTGAGCCACGCAATAATCCCTAAGCAAAGGAATTTCCCGGCAAATCTTTTTTATTTCCCTGTTTTCCATCCAGATCCTCTCCCGCGGGCTGCAAAGAACCCCGATATTTACCTGTCCTCATTAAAAAAGCCACCTTAAACCGCCCGGCCATCCTTTTTCTGCCATCTCCAGAATAGTTCTGTAATATTGATTAATCTTTCCTCCTGGAAATTATCCCTTTCCGCCTCCCAGATAAAATAATTGACAAAAGCAGCGGCCTTAAACTGTTCCGGATAGGGATCAGTTCCTCGTTCTGCATTAACTCTCAAACGCTTACTGGTTTTTTTCTGCACCCCAGCGATCCCCCCAAAAGACTTCAATTATGGCCTGCCCGCTATAGGCCCGGCTGGTGTCAAACAGGTAAACCATGCGGGCAGAAAAACCTCCTGCCTGGAAAAGGCCACAGGCAGCCCGGGCCAGTTCAGTGCCAGTCAGTTTTCCTTTCACTTATATTTTCCTCTATCCCTCCGGTTACAATCTTGTCGGGTGGTACACCTCCCCCAGGAAGCGCAATGTTTTTGAAAAATTAATAATTCCCTGCAAACTTTTTCTTCTTCTTTGCTCCTCCCGTGGTCCGGGCAAGGTGTTTTTCCAGAATCGGTCGGGGACCACTTTGGTAGAAAACTTCAAGGGGAGTAAAAGGTCCATAAAGGTAATCGGCTGTATCCCGGACAAGCCTGACCATATTTTCCAAAAGGATCCGGTCCACAGTCTCCGAGGGATGAGGATCATTTTCCAGCATTTTCCCATAGGCAGAACCAAACTGGTAAATTCCCTTATATTGCTCAATATCCACCATTATCTATCCCTCCCTTTAACGGGAAACCGGAGGAATCTACAGCAAGATTTGACAGTGTTTTTTTTCCATTTCCAGAGATAGATTTTCGGTTTTTTCCACAGATTTTTTTGCGAACAGCAAGACCTTATCCAGCCGGCGAGAAATTGGCTATAAATCACCAATTATTTTCTGTTTTTTCAGCCCCTGCAAAAAACCTCTGCAGCCACCGGGAACATGGTTAAGAACTTTCCCATTTGCAATTATTCCATAAGTTCCCCACCCGCAGGGGTTGTTCTGGGCCTCTTCAGGGTTTTTTAGCTCTATTACCCGGGACTCCACATCGAACCTTGTCCGCAGCATTTCCTTCCTCTGGAAAAATTTCTCCCCTCCCGACATATAAGGGCACTGCCCCGAATAAAACATATAAACGC
>SKTZ01000147.1 GCA_007122335.1 Bacillota bacterium | reverse complement strand
GCTGTATTGAATTTCATTTTATCATAATCTTCGGTAACCTTTTTTATTGTCTGATTCATCTTAATCTCCAGTTCAGTTGAAAAGCCATTGGCCCCGTTCACTATTTCCTGAAGACGCCAGACCCTCTCCAAAAAGCGGCGGGAACCTTTAACCCCCTGCTGAGACCAGGGGATATCCTGGTCAAATGCTCCCATGAACATTTCGTAAACCCGGAAAGTATCTGCACCAAATTCTTTTACAACCCGGTCAGGGTTAACAACGTTTCCCCTGGATTTGGACATTTTTTCATTGTTTTCTCCGAGGATCATCCCATGAGAAGTTCTTTTTTTGTATGGTTCTGGGGTAGGAACTACTCCTATATCGTAGAGAAATTTGTGCCAGAAACGAGAATAGAGAAGGTGCAGGGTCGTGTGTTCCATCCCTCCGTTGTACCAATCGACGGGAATCCAGTAATCGAGGGCTTCTTTAGCAGCCAGAGCGTGGTTATTCCTGGGATCGGTGTAGCGCAGGAAATACCAGGATGAACCTGCCCACTGGGGCATTGTATCTGTTTCCCGCTGAGCATTTTTCCCACATTTCGGACATTCTGTTTCCACCCAGTCTTTTAACCTGGCCAGGGGCGATTCTCCTGTTCCCGTAGGAGAAAATTCTTCGAGCTCAGGCAAAACCAGGGGAAGTTCTTCTTCAGGAATGGGAACCCAGCCACAGCTTGGACAATTAACCAGGGGAATCGGTTCTCCCCAATATCTCTGGCGGGAAAAAACCCAGTCCCTTAATTTAAAGTTGACCTTCCTTTTACCCAGACCCTGTTCTTCAAGCCAGTCAGTAACTTTTTTAATTGCCTCTTTAACGGGAAGTCCATCAAGGAAATCCGAGTTAACAATGGTCCCCTTTTCTGTATCAACATAAGCTTCCTGAGAAACATCTCCACCTTTAATTACCTCAACAATTTGGAGATCAAACTGCCTGGCAAATTCCCAGTCCCGGTGATCGTGGCCGGGAACAGCCATAATTGCGCCTGTTCCGTATGACATCATAACATAATCGGCAACCCAAACCGGAATTTTTTGTCCGGTTCCAGGATTGATAGCCCAGACGCCCTCCAGCGGGACACCCGTTTTTTGTCTATCTTCTTCGGTTCTTTCAAATTCAGTTTTAAAAGCTGCTTCCCTTTGATAGGCTTTTACCTCATTGATATTTTCTATCCGGGTGGCCAGTTTTTCCAGGAGAAGATGCTCCGGGGAAATAACCATGTAAGTTGCCCCCCAGAGGGTATCGGGACGGGTTGTAAAAACATTTATTTCCTCATCAGAGTCAGCAATCCTGAATTTGATTTCTGCTCCTTCTGACCTGCCAATCCAGTTCCTTTGCTGAGCTTTTATTTTTTCCAGATAGTCAACATTTTCCAGATCATCCAAAAGCCTTTGCGCATATTCAGTAATTTTCAGCATCCACTGCTCTTTTACTTTGCTTACAACTTCCCCTCCGCACCTCTCGCATACCCCGCCAACAACTTCCTCGTTGGCTAGGCCTACCTTGCAACTGGTGCACCAGTTAATGGGCATCTCCGCTTTATAGGCCAGTCCATGCTTGAATAACTGCAAAAATATCCACTGGGTCCACTTATAATAATTGGGATCTGAAGTATTTACCTCTCTCTCCCAATCAAAAGAAAACCCCAGGGACTGCAGTTGGCTTTTAAAACGAGCTACGTTTTGCTGGGTAACCTTAAGGGGATGGATATTGTTTTGCATGGCGTAATTTTCTGTGGGCAAGCCAAAAGCATCCCACCCTATTGGGTAAAGGACATTGTAACCCTGCATTCTTTTCATCCTTGCTACAATATCCAGGGCGGTATAACTGCGGGGATGCCCCACGTGCAGCCCTTCGCCAGAAGGATAGGGAAATTCAATTAGGATATAATACTTTTCCAGTTCCGGATCGAGTTTTGCAGAAAAGGTCCCGTTTTCATCCCAGTATTTCTGCCAGTGTTCTTCAATTTTTTCAGGTTGATAACCCTCTTTTTTCATAAGAATTCCTCCTTGTTTTACCCAAAAATAAAATAACCTCCCATCTCTATATAAAGAGACGAAAGGTTGTCCGCGGTACCACTCTTTTTGACGCCGAAAGCGTCCTCTCAAGCACTTAACGGCTGCTACCGGCCAGAATTACTTTTTTCACCCCGGCAGTTCAGAGACGAGTTCAAATCAGGTCAACCACCGCTTCCCAGCACCAGCGGCTCTCTTCAGGCCCCTGAATTCTACTACTTCCCATCAAAACTTTTTGCTATATTTTCACTCATTATAGCAAAGGAAAAATGTAAAGTCAATAAAAGCAGGGTAAAACCCTTTTAAACCTGATGAAACTGCCAGCCGCCCTGCCTGAACTTCCAGTAGTGGGTAGCAAAAACCAGGATGAAGTAAAGGGCTTCTCCCAGGTAGGTTCCTTTGATCCCCAGTCCCAGAAAAATCCCCAGAAAATAGACCAGGGGGAGGTAAATTATATAACAGATTATCATCTGCATTTTAAAGGTCCACCTGGTCATACCCGCCCCAATTATTGTATGCCGGGTTGCCATCCCCATTGAATTTACACTTGTTCCCACCAGAATAATATAAAGCGGGACCAGGGCTGTTTGCACAACCTGGACATCAGGAGTATATAAAGAAAGAAGTGGCCGGGCGAAAATAATTCCTAAAACTGCAATAAATCCGGAGAAAAAAGCCCCCAGTTTCATTGCCTGGATGGTGGCCATCCTGGCCATAACTCTTTCTTTCGAACCCAAAAACTGCCCCACGAGAATTCCCGTTGCCTTGCCCAGACCCATTGCCGGTAAGAAAAGCAGGCTATAGATAGAATTTAAAACCGAAGCTGCAGCCAGCTCAACTGTTCCAATTAAGGAGTGAATCCAGACGAAAATGAAATAAGAGAAAATACTGCCAAAACCTTCCAGCATGGAAGGAATGGATAAATCCAGAATAGAGCGGGCCTCAACCCAGCTAAGAGGGCCCGAAAATAACCCGTAGGTAATTCTCTCCCGGGGATTATACAGAATAAACCCAATGAAGACAAGGCCACAGATGGTAGCAAAAACACTGCCCCAGGCAGCGCCCATTAAGCCGAGAGCAGGAAAGCCTAAAAGCCCAAAAATCAAAACTGCATTAAAAAATATATTCAAACCATTAATCAGGACAGAAGAGTAAAGAGTTATTTGAGTCCTGCTGGTTGCCTCAAAAAAAGCCTGGCCGGTCATTATCAGAATAAAAAAGGGTACTGCAAGAAATCTGATCCGGACAAAATTACTTGCCAGCTCTGCGACGACCGGATCGGGGTTAATATTTCTCATAATTAACGGGGCTCCAAAGCTTAATACCAGGGTAGATAAAATTCCCAGAAGAGCAGCTAAGACCAGCGAATTATCAACAACAGTTCCCACACTGTGCAGGTTTTTTTCTCCTACCCGCCTGGAAATCTTTATCCGGGTCCCCATGGCTAAAAGGCCCAGGGGAATGATAAAAGTGAAGGTGAAAATATTTCCAAGTCCTGCTGCAGCCAGGGCTTCGCGGCTTAATCTACCAACCATTATGGTATCGGCAGTGCTCATCAGGGTCTGGGATAAACTTCCCAGCATAATGGGGATACTTAATTGAAGGATTTTTTGGTTCAACTCTTTATTTCTGCTCATGTTTTATCACCTTCTATTTAAATACATCCCATCTTTTTATTTCCCTGTATTTTCGCAAAAAAATCCCGGGAGATTTATCTCCCGGGGATTTTTTCAATTACCTGCGAGCTTTATCCATGGCTCTTTCAGCAGCCTGGATAGCCCGGTTAAAGGTTCCTGTTGCACCGCTTAACCCATCTACATCAAGGCTCTGGGCTTCAATAATCTGCTCGGGGAGCACTTCCAGAAGTTCGTGGTACTCATCCCAGGGATAATCGTCGCCCTTGCGCTGCCAGGAATCATTGTCGGACTGAGTTTCAACAAGCCTGAAGTCGGTAATCTTGTCATTGGCAAAGGTTACCCAGACAATTACCCAGCCTCTTTCGGTCTTGTCAGAAATGGCCATAAATGTTCCATCAAAGAATTCATTTTTCTGGTTTGTAGGTTCAACCCTTGCACTGGCAAGAGCGCGATAAACAGCCTGATTGGCCTGGTTGGAAGTCCCAGTTGCTCCGCTGATAATATCGACGTCCCAGTGGTCGCGCTCAACATAAAGTTCGGGAAGAACTTCAAGGGCCTCGTGATACTCATCCCAGGGATAGGTTTCCGGTTTTTCGGTTCCCAGGTTCCCATAACCACGGATAACAACATCAACGATGCTGTCATTCTCAATGGTTACCTCGGCATCTACATAACCCCGGTCAGTTGCATCAGAATAACCCATGAAGGTTCCATCCTGATAAACATGTCCTCCCGCTTCAATACCCTGGGTGAAAAAACCAATACCAACAGCCAGAGTTAAAACCAGAACAGCAATAATACCTTTCTTCATCGACAATCCACTCCTTTTCCAATCAATATATTGTGTTATTTTTTTTACCAAGTGTACTTATTCTATAAAATCGGTGGGTTTCCTTCTTTTATTTTAAATATTTATTGATAATTCTTCCTATTTTCGCCTGAAAGTTTTTCCCGTTCCTATTGTCCGGCAGGCTATCCGTTAAAACCGAGATAATAACTGTGGTCCCGGGAAATTCCCAGATTCCCGAATCATGGACAACACCAGTAATTTCCCCAGTTTTATGGGCAAAAACCGGCTCTTCGATTTCCAGCTCATTTACCGGTTTTTTGCAAGCCTCACAATTGGAAGAAGCACCAATTAAGACTCCGCACTTCCTGCAAAACCTTATATCCCTGGAAAGGCAATCATTAAACTGTTGTTTCCTCAAAACTGGCAATCCTTCTTCATAAAATTGGGAATAAATATTTTCCAGTAAAATAACTGTATCTCTAGCCGAAGTATAACTGAATAAACCGGGAACTATTTTCATCAATTTACGGGCAAGGAATGTATTTTTACACCCCAGTTCCTCTAACCGTCTATTTACAGAATCTTTTCCCACGATATCTATAATCATATTTGTCGCTGTATTATCGCTAACATCAATCATCAGGTGCATCAGATCTGCGAGGGTAAGTTTTAAGCCGGGATGCAATAGTTGCAGGATGCCCGCTCCCCCAACTATTTCTTCTTCCGGCAGGGGATACTCAGTATCCAATTGCAAGCGCCCTTCTTCAATTTGTTTTAGGACTTCATAAAAGATAGGGATCTTAATAATACTGGCAGCGTGAAAACGTTCATTTTCTCTATAACTTAACCTTTCTCCTTTTTCCATAAAAAAAATTTCTATGCCTGCCCGTCCGGGAAAAACATCAATCTGTTCGGTTATCTGCTTTTTTAATTCTTCCATTTC
>SKTZ01000042.1 GCA_007122335.1 Bacillota bacterium | reverse complement strand
GGGCTGGAAATTCATTATGCCCGAATTTCCCAGCTGGGAGAATTAGAGCTGGGCCCCATTCAGATCACTTCTTCGGAAAAGTTTTCTTATAAGGGTATAATTATCGGAGATGATAATTACCTGAACCTTTTCTGGATAGAGTTACAACAGTTTTCTGCTGACCTGCAGTACAGGCGGTATAATCATGCTGGTGAACCTGAAGGTCCGATTATTACTGTAGCTCAAGTTTCCATGATGGACCGGGCTGGCCTTCCGGTTCTGGACATCAACCTGGATGCAGCAAAAGACAATGAAGACAATATTCACCTTGTTTGGAATGCCCAGGGAGATGGTGCGGCGCTTTTCCGTTCCGGTTCAGATATATTTTACGCCCGGTTTAAAGATGGAGAAATGAAAATAAACCCCCGAAATCTAATCGCTTACTGGGCTGATGCTCACAATCCTACAATTGCCGCCCGGGATGGTCAACTGCATATTTCATGGGAAGACCATCTCCGGTCACCGGTCAGAATTTCATATTTCTCCTCGGGTGAGGTTGGCAAGGTGCCAACTGACACCGTTAACCTGAATATTGGTACAAATTCAGCTTTTTCCCCGCGAGTTTTTTTGGATGGAGAGGGCAGAGCCCATGTTTTCTGGTACAACTTCTTTCAGGACCAGAGAATGATCGAGGTAAAAACGATAAATAACCGGTACCCCGAAGGGCCTTCCTTTTGGTACAGGGTTGGCCTGGGAACTGAAAATCCTTTCCAGAGATTGGGGTATATCCTGGGTTTAAACTTTTTCCTGGCACTGCTCAATAGTTTGACCCAGCTTCACTTTCTGTTCATACTGCTTGTTCTATTGGGTTATGCAGGAAGGTTTTTTAACCTGCGGGATCATACCTGGCTGGTTGTGCTTACCGGTTTTGCCTTTATTATTCTTCTGCAGGAAACCGGGTGGTATTACAGGCCACAGTTTGTTGACAGGGGAATGGAGCTTATGAACGCAGGAGTCGCCGGCCTTTTGGTTATTATTTTTCTTAAAACTTTTAAAGATTGGGTGGGGATTAAAGATACGGTAGGGCAGTTTATTGTTTTCTGGCTTTTTATTTACTGGCACACTTTTTTTTCTTTTATTCCCCATTATATTCAGGATATAATCCCTTAAGGGAGGTAATTTAATGGGTTTTCTGCAAATGTTAATTCAGAAAAAAAGCATCCTTTTTATTGTTTTAACTCTTTTGGGTTCTGCTGCAGTTTTTACCTATCTTTATTTTGTGGGTTTTGCAGAACCTGCTGAAAGGGGAAGTTTGTGGCTCCCCAAATTGATAATTTTCCTGCTGCTCTTAATCACCCTGATAATTCGCTTTAAAATAAAAACTAGAGAGAACAAAAAAGAGAGGGGTTAGTATTTTGCCTGAATTGCCCGAAGTTGAAACTGTACTCAGATCCCTACTTCCCAAAATAAAGGGGAAAAAAATAAATACAGTCAGGGTAAGGCATAAAGACGTTGTGGGTTGGCCCAAAACAGTTATTAAGTTTTCTCAGGGACTTTGCGGAAAAAAAATTTCCGGGGGTTTTCGCCGGGGCAAATTGCTCCTTTTTACCCTGAATGAAGAGGAAAAGTTAATTATCCACCTGCGAATGACGGGGCGCCTTTTTTACATGGAAAAATGTTATCAACCAAGAAAACACGCCCATTTGGTTCTGGATTTTTCAGGTGGTGGAGCCCTGATATTTGAAGATACACGCAGATTTGGAAGAGTTTATCTGATCAAAACCGGCGAGGAAAAATATGCCGGGAACCTGGAAAAACTTGGGCCAGAACCCTTGGATCCAGAGTTTGACCTTGAAACCTTTTCCGGGTCTTTAAAACAAAGAAAAGGCAGAATTAAAGGGCTTCTGCTTAATCAATCTTTTATTGCTGGCCTGGGGAACATTTACGTTGATGAAATCTTATTCAGGAGCCAAATTCACCCTGAAACTACTGCTCAGCATCTTGATGACAGGGCTATTTCCAAGATCTATTCCAACATGAAGGAAATCTTAAATGAAGCAATAGCGGGTAGAGGAACAACCTTCCGGGATTATCGGGATGGAGAGGGCCGGGCAGGGGATTTTCAGGATTTGCTAAAGGTGTACGGGCGGGAAGGGAAAGAATGTCCCTATTGTGTGGAAAAAATTGAGCGGAAAAAAGTTGCAGGGCGCAGTTCCTTTTTTTGTCCCTGCTGTCAGAAGGATGATAAAAATGACCCTGGTTCGATTAGAAAACGTAACTAAATATTATTCTGGAGAATTATTAATTGAAGAGGTTAATCTCCAGGTTCAAATCGGTTCACGCCTTGGTTTAATTGGACGGAATGGGACTGGAAAAACCACTCTCCTGGAAATAATCAAGGGAGATAAAGAAGCCGATAGAGGTTTTGTTGAGAAAAACCGCAACATTTCCCTGGGTTTTTTGCCGCAAACCCTAGATTGGGCCCAGGAAGGAAGGGTTTCCGGTTATCTCTGGCAGGCTTTCGCAGAAAAAGTCCAGTTAAGGGAGAAGTTGGAACAGATAACAGAAGAGATAAGCAGGAGATCTGATGAGGAAATCCTGGAAAAATATGCTCGTCTGCAATCTGAATTTGAAGAAGGCGGAGGTTACGAGTGTGAAAGCAGGATTCGAGGTATTATCAACGGACTGGGTTTTTCAGAGGAAGCTTTAGAGAGAGATTTAAATAGCTTTAGTGGTGGGGAAAAGACCCGTCTGGCTCTGGCCAGATTACTTTTAGAAAAACCCGATTTGTTACTGTTAGATGAACCAACCAACCACCTGGACCGCAATAACCGGGAGTGGCTGGCTTCTTTTCTCAAGGAATATCCTGGAGCTTTAATTTTGGTTTCTCACGACCGTTACTTCCTGGACCAGGTGGCTAACGGAATTCTGGAAATAGATGACCGCCGTTTATATTCTTATCCTGGAAATTATTCAGATTATACCGGGCAAAGGGAATTAAAGGTTAAAACCTGGGCCCGGGAATACGAGAAACAACAGGAGGAAATAGCTGCACTAGAGGATTTTGTCCGCAGGTACAAAGCCGGCCAGAGATCCAAAGAAGCCCGTTCCAGGGAAAAAAGACTGGAAAGAATGGAAAAAATCCCTCCTCCACCTCCACCTCGGAAAAAAATCAACCTTCGTTTTCCTCTGAACAGGATGAGTGGACAGGAAGTCCTGAAAACCCAGGATTTTGGCTGCACAAAGGATAACCGGAGATTATTTGACGGAGTGGAAGTTGAGTTGAAGAGAGGAGAGCGGGTAGCTTTTTTGGGTCCAAACGGTGCAGGAAAAACCACCTTACTCAAATGTCTCCTAGGTAAGGATAACTACGATGGAAAAGTTTCCTGGGGCCACGGAGTTGAACTGGGCTATTTTGACCAGGAAGGCGGTTTTTTTCCCAAGGAAAAGACTTTATTCGAGGTAGTAGCGGATTTCGGCTTAACCCGCAAACAGGAAATAATGGACCATTTAGGAGCTTTTCGGTTTGGAGGAGAAGAAGCGGAGAAAAAGATAGGAGTGTTAAGTGGTGGGGAACTTTCTCGCTTTAACCTTGCCCTTTTAGTTCTACACGGAGCAAATGTTTTGCTGCTGGATGAGCCCACCAATCACCTGGATCTGGATCTGCAGGAATGGCTGGAAAAAGCCATGCTTTCTTTTTCTGGGACTCTGGTTTTTACCTCCCATGACCGTTACTTTATTGAACGAGTTGCTACAAAAATCTGGTATTTAAAAGACGGGATGTTTAAGGTTTTTCGGGGTTCTTATCAGGAATTTTTGGACTGGGAACGGGAACAGGAAGCAAGGAAAAATCAGAAACGGCGAACCCGGATTAATCGCAAGCCCAAAAGAGTAACTGTCTCAAAAAAAAAGGAAAAGGAAATTGTCAGAAAAGAACTGGAAGAAAAGATAACTGCTCTTGAGGAAGAAATCGAAAAACACAATCAACACTTTTCCGATCCTGAATTTTTCAAACGAGAAGATTCATCGGAAATTATGGAAGAATATAATAAGAAAAAGCAAGAACTGGAATTATTGATTTCCAGATGGGAGAAAACACTTGAAGAATGAGGTTGTACTGTTTTTTAGAAAAATTGAGTTGGTTTTACCGGTTCCGAAGGCAGGTGAGGATTTGCAATGAAAAAAATTGGAATTACTGGAGGCCTGGGGACAGGGAAAACCAGGGTCCTGGAAATTATTCAGAAACTTGGTAGTCCGGTAATTAGTTCGGACCAGATAGTCCACTCTGAAATGAAAAAAGGGCAAAACCTTTATAATTTAGTGGTTGAAAATTTTGGAGAAAAAATTCTTGCTGAAAGTGGAGAAATTGACCGCTCCAGGCTCGCTAATATTGTTTTTAATAATAAAGAGGAAAAGGAAAAGCTGGAAGGGTTAATCCATCCCCGGGTTAAACAGGTTATTATTGATTTTTTTTCAGCTCAGGCCAAACTTAAAAAGCCTCCTTCGGCAGTTTTTGCCGAAGTTCCTCTCCTTTTTGAAGTCGGCTGGGAAGATTTGTTTGATCAGGTTTGGGTAGTCTGGGCCCCGCAGGATGTTGTTTATAATCGTTTGTTGCAGGGAGGGCGTTTTTCCCCGGAGGATATAAAAGCCCGTTTAAAAGCCCAAATGCCCCTGGGAGAAAAAATCAAAAAAGCAGATCAGGTAATAGAGAATAGAGGGACTGTTAGGGAACTGGAAAGGAAGGTTCAGGAAAGGTGGAAGAAATTAAATGCGGAAAATAGCTCTAATCGCTCACGATAAAAAGAAAAAGGATATGGTTGTTCTGGTCGGGGAATTTAAAGATCGGCTGAAGGGTGAATTTCTGGTAGGAACCGGTAATACGGGGAAATTAATCGTTAAAGAGCATGGATTAAATGTAAAGATAATGGCTTCAGGTCCCCTGGGAGGAGATCAACAGATTGGTAGTATGGTTACAACCGGGGAGGTTGATACAGTAATATTCCTGCGTGATCCTCTTACAGCTCAACCTCATGAGCCTGATATTACGGCTCTGATGAGAGTTTGTGACGTTCATGCTGTCCCCCTGGCAACCAATCTAACCTCAGCAAGGCTGATCTTAGACGCAATTCTTGAAGAAAAATAGTGCTTTTCCGGCGGAAATAAGTGGAAGGTGGACGGGGAAATGAAGCGATTTTTTTCTTCTGGCTGGGTTCTTTATATCGTTCTGGGATTTGTAATTCTGGTTTTACTCTACCCTCAGCTGGGGAGAATTTATTATCCTTTTCTGTACAGAGAAGAAATAGAAAGGCTCGGGACTCAATATGGCCTGGAACCCGAACTAATAGCTGCCTTAATCCATGTTGAAAGTAAATTTAACCCGGCGGCGGAATCCAGGCGGGGAGCAAGGGGCTTGATGCAGATTATGCCCGCAACAGGAGGGTGGGTGGCCGAGGCATTAGGCTGGCAAAACTTCACCAGCGAAGATTTATTTGATCCCCAGTTGAATCTGGAAATTGGCTGCTGGTACCTTGCGGGTTTGCGGGAAGAATTTTCCAATATAACCCGAGCCCTGGCTGCTTATAATGCCGGGCGGGGAAATGTCCGCCGTTGGATCGAGGAGGGTATATGGGATGGGACTCGGGAGAACCTTGAAGATATCCCCTTTTTAGAGACAAGATTATATGTAACCAAGGTAGAAAAAACACTGGAAAGGTACAAAGCCCTTTATTGACAATTAAATAGCAAAATTTATACTTTTTTTTGCAGGAAAAAATGGTTATGAAAGCGAATAAGAGTTTAAACAAGTTAAATATTTCTTCTATTTTTTATGGGGGTGATACCAAAATATTTTGGTTAGTTTAGTTTGATCTTTTTGGGGTGTCATAATTCTTAAGGAGGAATGCTTAGTGAAAAAGAGTCTGATTGTCTTTTTTGTCGGGGCATTGGTTCTGGCAATGTCCTTTTCTGTAATCGCTTCAATTCCCAGCGATTACGTCGTCTCCCCCTATCCTGTAGGGACCATTGGTGAAACTCTTTTAAGTGCACAGATATCCGATCCAAGGACTTTTAACACTCATATTGCCAAAGAAACTTCATCTACGGATATCATCTATCGTTTCCTGACCTCTTTTACCCAATATGATCCTCACACCGCGGAATTGGTTCCGAGCCTTGCCAAGGGGTGGGATTTCAGTGATGATGGTCTGGAATGGACTTTCTACCTCCGAGAAGGTGTAAAGTGGAGTGATGGGACTCCTCTGACTGCATATGACGCGGAGTTTACCTTCGACGTTATCTACGATGAGTCAGTTCCCACCAGCTCCAGAGATATTCTCCAGGTGGCAGGTCAATACCTTGATTATGAGGTAATTGATGAGTATACTTTCCGCCTTTACCTGCCCGAACCTTTCGCACCGCTTCTTAACTCAATGCCCATGATTGTTCCCAAGCATGCTCTCTATGATGCCTGGGAAGCTGGAATGTATAATGAAACCTGGGGTGTAAACACACCACCTTCTCAAATTATCGGCTCGGATGCTTTCATGCTTGGTGGCTATCGTCCGGGCGAACGGGTTGTCCTGCTCCGGAACCCCAACTACTGGCATGTTAATGAAGAGGGAGAAACTCTTCCCTATATTAACCGCTGGATTATGCAGATAGTTGAATCCCAGGAAGCCCAGAGTCTTGCCTTTGAAGCAGGCCAGACCCACGTTTCTCCGGTTATGCCTGCTGACTATGCTCGCTACCGCATGAACGAGCGTAACTGGGATATGACCGTTTACAATCTCGGTCCTACCTTCAGCACCCTGTTTGTGGTTATGAACCAGAACCCGAGAGGTCCTCACTTCGAGGAAGAGCCCTATAAATATGAATGGTTCACCGACCTGAACTTCCGCCGGGCTATGGCCCATGCCATGGACAAGGATACAATGATTGACCAGCTTTACGACGGTCTTGCTTCACCCCAGTGGACACCGGTCAGTGCGCCCAACGATTTCTTCCTCAATCCGGATGTGCCCAGGTATGAGTACGACCTGGATAAGTCAAGAGAATATCTGGAAGCTAGCGGTTTTACCTGGGATGCCCAGGGACGCCTGTTTGATGCAGACGGCAACAGGGTTAGCTTCATTATGACTACCAACGCCGGTAATGTTGTTCGTGAAGGTGCTGGTAATATTATTCAGGCCGACCTGCAGGAATTGGGAATGGATGTAACCTTTACTCCAGTTGATTTTAACCTACTCGTTAATCAGCTGGTTAGTGAATTTGAATGGGATGTCATTATCATCGGACTTACCGGTGGCCTCGAACCCCACAGCGGCCGGAACGTATGGCATTCTTCGGGTAACCTGCACATGTGGAACCCCGTTCAATCTGAACCCGCTACCGATTGGGAAGCCCGCGTAGACGAGATCTTTGATGAAGCAGCAACCGTTCTCGATCCCCAGGAAAGGCAAGCCCTGTACTATGAATGGCAGGAAATTATCGCAGAACAGGTACCTCTTATCTACACTGTAGTTCAGGACAGCATTATTGCAATGCGCAATACTGTAAAAAATGCTGACCCGACTATTGTAGGTGGTTGGTATCACAATATAGAAAGTCTCTTTATTTCCAGGTAAGAGAGAGGAACAAAGGGGGGAGAGCTTCCTCTCCCCCCTTTATTTTTTGATTTTAATTGATTTGGTGGGGAAAGGAGGACGAGTATGCGGACTTATGTAATTCGGCGAATATTGCAGATGATTCCCCTGCTGATTGGGATAAGTATGATCAGCTTTTTTGTGCTTAACCTTTCTCCAGGAGATTTCCTGGCCCAGATTGAAATGAACCCTGATATTTCTTCAGCTGTAATCGCCCAAATGCGGGCGGAATTTGGTTTGGACCAGCCAGTTTGGGTCCAGTATTTCAATTGGCTAAAAGAAGTTATGCAGCTGAACTTTGGTTACTCTTTTGCCTATCGCATACCGGTTACAGATCTGATCGGCGGCCGGATATTGAATACTTTTCGCTTATCTCTTGCTGCTACGATTTTAACCTGGGTTGTGGCAATCCCAATTGGTGTTCACGCTGCAATCAACCGTTATACTGTAAGAGATAACATTTTAACTTTTTTTACCTTTTTTGGAATATCTATTCCCAACTTTTTCTTCGGCCTGATAATACTTTATTTTCTTGCAAGATATGGTCTGTTCAATCTACCTGTGGGGGGTATGACTTCCTGGTACCACGAGGAATTGAGTTTTATGGGAAGAATGTGGGATTATATTCGGCACCTGATTCCCCCGACAATAGTTCTGGCTACTTCCGGGATGGCCGGTTTAATGAGGCAGATGCGGGGCCAGATGATGGATGCCATGGGCCAGGACTATGTTCGGACAGCTCGGTCCAAGGGTTTGAGCGATCGAGTGGTTATTTACAAACATGCCCTGCGTAACGCAATAAACCCGCTTATTACCATTTTTGGATTCAGCATAAGTGCCCTGCTCAGTGGGGCGGCAATTACCGAGATTGTTTTTAGCTATCCGGGTCTGGGCAATATGCTCTTGACTGCAGTTAGGCAAAAAGATCTTTATGTTGCCATGGCTGGACTTTTAATGGGAAGCGCCCTTCTTATCCTGGGAAATCTGCTGGCTGATATTCTGCTGGCGATAACTGATCCCCGGATAAGGTACAATTAGAGGAAAGGAGGTATAAATGTGCAGCAACCTCCAGCCAGTAATATGGAAAAAGAAAGAAAGAAATTGGAAAGTGAAGAAGATTTTATAAGGTCACCATTTCGAGTTGCCTGGATCCGCTTGAAAAGGCACCGCCTGGCTTTGTTTGGGGGAATTGTTCTTACAATTTTATATTTTTCCGTTATTTTAGCCCCGTTATATGCTCCTCATGACCCCTATAACCAGTACCGGGGTAAGTCCTACCACCCGCCTGTTTCAATCAACATCAGGGATGAAGAAGGAAACTGGCGCTGGCCATTTATTTATAATTCTCTCCGGGGACACCGCTATATGATTTATGGCTATATTGAACAGGAAGATCCTGAAACTGGGGAAGTTACCGAAGTCGAACTTGACCTGGGAACTTTTGATGTATTAGAAAGGGCAGAAGCCCATGGTTTTGCTGAAGCTATCGCTGATGAAGAAGGTGTAGACGATTTCACCTATTTCCCGGTAATGAGGATTTGGATGGAAGATAAGCAGGAATCGCCGCGTTATCCGTTGAAGTTATTTGTGGAAGCCGACAGAGAATTTTCTATCCTGGGTCTTACAGCTAAAACCAAAATACTGGGATTGGGAGAACCAAGTTTTGAGGATCCCTACTCAGACCGGGATACGGCACGCCTTTTCTTGTACGGGACCGACCAGTTTGGCCGGGATAATTTTTCCCGGGTCCTGCATGGGGGCCGCGTTTCTCTATTCATTGGAATTGTGGCCTTGATGATCAGTACTTTTATTGGTATGATATTTGGGGGTATATCCGGTTTTTATGGAGGCTGGATTGACAACCTGATGATGCGTTTAGCCGAGATTGTAATGAGCTTTCCGCAGCTCTATTTATTGATGGCCCTTGCTGCTGTGTTACCCCTTGATATGACTTCGGCAACCCGGTTCTTTTTAATTGTTGTAATTCTCGCCTTTGTTGGCTGGGCGGGAATGGCCCGTGTTATTCGAGGTATGGTCCTTTCCATTAGAGCACAGGATTTTGTTGAAGCGGCCCGTGCTCTCGGGGCAAGTGACTTGAGAATAATTGTCCGTCATATTCTTCCCAACACCTATACCTACGTTATTGTGGCGGCGACCCTGGCCCTACCAGGCTATATCCTGATGGAAGCAGCTTTGAGCTTCATAGGGTTGGGTATCCAGCAACCCCAGGCCAGCTGGGGAAATATGTTGTCTGCAGCGCAAAGTGTTAGAGTCCTTACAGAAAATGCTTGGCTACTTGTTCCCGGATTTTTTATCTTTGTCGCTGTTCTGGCTTTCAGTTTCTTGGGTGATGGCATCAGAGATGCATTTGATCCCAAGACTGATGTATAAAAGAAAGGAGGCCTAAATAGTAGTGGCAAAAGATGTGCAGAACGAGAAGAAAACCAAAGAACTACTCTTAGAGGTCAAAAACCTAAAGACCTACTTTCACACTGAGGACGGCGTAGTTAAAGCTGTTGACGGTGTATCCTTTGAAATTTACAAAGGAGAGGTATTAGGTGTGGTTGGAGAATCCGGCTGCGGAAAAAGTGTTACCTCGCTATCTATTATGCGCCTGGTTCAGGAACCTCCGGGAAAAATTACCGCGGACACACTTTCCTTCGAGGGAGATGAAATCCTGAAAAAGAGCGAATCGGCAATGCGTAAGATCAGGGGGAATGATATCTCCATGATCTTCCAGGAGCCGATGACATCACTCAACCCGGTTTATACTGTGGGTAACCAGATTTCGGAGGCAATTATTCTCCACCAGAAACTGTCCAAGGATAAGGCAATGGAAAAGTCGGTAGAAATGCTCCGCAAGGTTGGGATCCCTCTCCCCGAGAAGCGGGTCCACGAGTATCCCCACCAGCTTTCTGGAGGTATGCGCCAGCGAGTAATGATCGCCATGGCCCTATCCTGTAACCCCAAACTCTTGATAGCTGATGAACCTACTACAGCACTGGACGTTACAATTCAGGCCCAGATCCTGGAATTGATGGCTACTTTGCAGCGAGATTTTGATGCGGCAATAATGCTCATCACCCACGACCTGGGAGTAATTGCCGAGACGGCAGACCGAGTTGTTGTTATGTATGCGGGTAAAGTAGTGGAATACAGCGATGTAAATACAATATTCCATGAGCCCCGCCACCCCTATACATGGGGGCTGCTCCAGTCGATTCCGCGTCTTGATGCAGAACGGGAACGGCTTTTGGTTATTGAAGGTGTTGTGCCCAACCCGCTTTTCTTACCGGATGGATGCAAATTCCACCCGCGTTGCCGTTTCGCTTCGGAGAAATGCGTTGAAGAAGAACCAGAACTGGAAGATATCGATTCAGGACATCAAGTTCGCTGCTGGCACTATGATAAAGTTGCCGAAGCGGAAAAAAAGGTTTAATTGGAGGTGAATTCTGGTGGCTACTGAAGAAGTCCTGTTAGAAGTCAATAATCTGAAAAAGTACTTTCCCATTAAGGGTGGAGTTTTCGGCCGGGTTGTCGGCAATGTAAAAGCCGTTGACGGTGTTTCTTTTTATGTAAATAAAGCAGAAACGCTTGGTTTGGTCGGGGAGTCAGGTTGTGGGAAAACCACTACCGGAAAAGTTGTCCTCCGCCTGGAAGAAGCCACAGAAGGCGAGATTTTATTTGAGGGGAGAAATATCCTGGAGCTCGGTCGGGAAGAAATGAGGAGTCTGCGCCGGGAAATGCAAATTATTTTCCAGGATCCCTATAGTTCACTTAATCCCCGGATGACCGTCGGAAACATTATCGGAGAAGCCCTGGAAATTCACGGTTTGGCCAAAGGCAAAGCCAAGGAGAAAAAGGTAAAGGAACTCCTGGAAACCGTAGGTCTTACAGCTCACCACATGCGCCGCTATCCCCACGAGTTCAGTGGTGGCCAGCGTCAGCGGATTGGTGTTGCTCGGGCTCTGGCTGTTGACCCCAAACTGATTGTTTGTGATGAACCGGTATCAGCCCTAGACGTTTCTATTCAGGCCCAGGTTATCAACCTGATGGAAGATTTGCAGAAAGAATTTAACCTTACCTACCTTTTCATCGCTCACGACCTGGGCGTTGTTAAGCACATCAGTGACCGGATTGCAGTTATGTACCTTGGCAAAATTGTGGAACTGGCTGATAAAAAAGCCCTGTTTAAGAGACCAATTCATCCCTATACTCAGGCTCTTTTATCTGCTATACCCATTCCGGATCCAGCAATCCAGAGGGAAAAAATCATCCTCAAGGGTGATGTTCCCAGTCCGATTAATCCTCCTTCTGGTTGTCGTTTCCACACTCGCTGCCCATACGTTATGGACATCTGTAAAACCGAAGAACCTGAGTTCGTCGACTGGGGCGATAAGCACTTCGCCGCCTGTCACCTGGAAGAAGGAGCTCCGGAAAGGGATGTTCTTTAAAAAGACGAAAGGAGAGGCTTTGCCTCTCCTTTTTCTTTTTTAAACCTCTCCAGGAAACATTTCCTAAATTGGTTGACCAGAATTCAACCTGCTGTTATTATTAAGATAACGATAAAGGAAAGCTTGAACCGAAACCTTACCGGGAACAGGATAAAATAAAAGAATCCCGCTCGGATTATATGGACTGAATAAGAATTTCTGGAGAGGGGGGGCGGAACATGCATTATGAACCGAATAGAGACTGGGAACGCGAGGAAGAAGTTAAGCCGGGCTGGAAGGATTTTGTGGCCATGACCATTGCGGCCTATGAGATAATTCTGGTTCCCATGCTGATAATTTTTGGTGTTTTGGGAGGGGTAATCCTTCTCTTTTACCTTCTTTTTTAAAAGCAAAAACCCCCGGGTTTCCGGGGGTTTTTGCATTTGGTGCCGAGAGCGGGATTCGAACCCGCACAGGCAATTGCCCACAGCGCCCTCAACGCTGCGTGTCTGCCAGTTCCACCATCTCGGCTCTTTCAATATTATAACACATCAAAAATTACTGTCAATAAGAAGAAGGGACAAAAAACCCTTAAAAATTCAAGTTGCAAAAACTGGATAAATTGCTAATGGTATTTTCCGCCGATAGGTTTTTGTTCTGCAATTTCTTTCCTGAGCTTTAAAGAGTTTAGGAAAATAGTTAAGAGGAGGCATGGGAATAAATGGCACCATAAAAACGAAAAACCATAGGTTTGGAAAGGATTTATAGGGATTTTTGAAGGTGAAAACCATTTTTTGCCGAATTCTTATAATAATGTTTTCAGATTTGAGGTGAAAAAATGGAAAAGGTTCGTGATATCCTGGCCCTGGTTGTTATCCTGGGACTTCTGGGAGCATCTCTGGCGGGGATATATTTTTTACAAAAGGGAATAGAAGTACAAATTTATAATCCCCAGCATAGGAGTGTTGTAAGAACTATTGATGCTGTGGGAGAGGTTAGGTTTGTTGAGAATAAAGATATTTACGCTCCTTTTACCGGCAGGGTTTCGGATGTTTATGTTAGGAAGGGAGATAGAGTTGAAGCTGGAGATCTCCTTTTTTCTTATTCTTCGACGGAATGGGAAGAGGCGCTTGTTAAAAAAGAACTTCAGATAAAGAGATTTAAAGATCAGCTAGAGGGGGAAATTACTGGCCTGGAGCGTGAACTTGCTCAGCTGGAAGAAAACCATCTGGACTGGATCCTGAGAGAAGAAGAACTTGAATTTTTTATTGAAAGACAAAAACAGGACCTGGAACGCCTGATTGAAGATTTAGAAAAAAACCTGGAAAGAGAAAAAGAGGAACTGGCATACCTGGAAGACCTTCTGGAAGGGCAACACATATCCCGCAGAGATGTTGAAAAAGTCCAGGAAAGAGCTGAAGCCATAAAGAGGGACCTGACCAGAGCAAAGGAAGATTGGGACAGGCTTAACCGAGTTGAGGCTCCGCTAAAAAAGGAAAACCTGGAACGAGAGGGAGAACGGATAAAAAATAATATTGCAAGAGTTAAGGGAAAAATTGAAAAATTCAATAACCCCCATGTTTTAAATATTGCCCAGGAAGAAATAAAAATTCTGGAAAAAGAAATAAACCGTTTGCAGGAACAAATTTCTCGCCGGGAAATTGAGGCCCCTGTGAGTGGTTGTTTGACCAGTTTAAAAGTTGAGAAGGGACAACAGATTAATGTAGATAATAAAGTAATGGCTATAAATGACCCCGAACTCCTGGAAATTGTATTAAAGGTAGACAGTAAGAACTTCCATCGGCTTAAAGAAGGGCTGGAGGTCGAAGTAGAGCTAGAAGACGTCCATCCTCCCCTGAGCGGAGAGGTTAAGTGGATCTCATCCTGGGCTGAACCGAACCAGGTAGAGGTAGGGGTTCTCATTACAGACCGGAGGGATTTGATTAAACCCGGAATGCAGGTCCAAGCGACTATTAATCTCCAGGGGAGAAGGCTCTTGGTTATTCCCCCTTATGCAGTATTTGAGCGCAAATTACCAGAAACCAGAATGGTAATCAGGGAAGGGGAAGAAACTGCTCATTATGTTTTCCTGGTTGATAAAGATACCCGGGAGGTTTATCCCCACCGGATAAGAATTGGCCAGGTAAATGAAGATTTTGTTGAAGTGATTTCAGGTTTAAGCGCTTCGAGCAACCTGGTTATTGGAAGCCCCCAGGCTTTAAATCAGCTTGGAGCAAAGCTTTCGGAGTGGGAACGGAGACATATTGAAGAACTTAAAGTTAACTTTACAGAAGGAAATTAGGAGCTGTTTCCATGGGACGCTTTTTTACGAGAAGGTTATTGACTGTTTTATTTTTGGTATGGCTTTTAACCGCTATTATTTTTTCCTTAATTGCCTCATCTCCTCAGGGCTTGGAGAGGGTTTTTTCCGTTGGTGGTGCTGGGCCTTTTAATATAGCCAGAGAAAGGGCCATCCAAAACCTCGATTCTTCTCCCGCCCGGGAGTACTTTTTCTGGTTAGGTGAAATTGTTAAAGGAAATTTTGGAACTGTTGGAGGGACTGAGGGAGCGGGTTTTCCACTTAGTACTATTCTCTGGCAGAGATTAAAGGTGAGCTTTTCTTTAATTGCAAGCTCATTAATTCTGGCAATTTTCCTTGGCCTGGTTATGGGGGTTTTCAGTGCTCTGCGCCCCAAAAATTTTTTGACAAAAGTATTTAGCTATATAAATATTCTTGGGGTTTCAATTCCTGATTTTGCCCTGGGGATCCTTTTGTTAATTGTTTTTGCAGTTCAGTTACGATGGCTTCCTTCCGGTGGTTATCAGGGGATAATCTATGATGAAACGGGTTTTGGGTTAATTTTGGATCGATTAAAACACCTTATTCTTCCGGCAATAACCCTTTCTTTTGGTTATATTGCCATTTTTGGCGAACATGTAAAAACATCTCTCTCGATTGTTATGCAGGAAGATTATATCAGGACAGCTCGGTCCAAGGGTTTATCCGAAAGACTGGTTGTTATTAAGCATGCTTTGCGAAATAGTTTAATCCCAATTTTAGCTTCAATTTTTTCATCCCTCCCATTTTTTCTGGGTGGGATAGTTGTTGTAGAACACCTTTTTTCCTGGCCGGGACTGGGCTCCTTTATTTTCCGCAATGTAGTGGCCAGGGGTGGGGATTTTTATGTAGTTTTAATTATTACAGGATTGACTTCTTTTATTACGCTTCTGGGCAGTTTATTTGCTGATTTTCTCTATGCCATTGTTGATCCCAGAGTTAGAAGCCCTGTGGAAAAGGGGAGCAAGGGCACGAGAGTAGTTGACCTGTTTATTGCACTTTTTTCCTGCTTTGGAGCAGTGTTTATTTATTTCGCTTTCCTGGAACCTATTTATCGGAATATTAATGGCTCTACACTGGTTTTGGGTTCGTTTTCCCTGCTTCTGATTATTATTGGAATGCTTATTTTTGCTGAGAATCCGAAAAAAACAAAGCTTTCTACCCCTGAAGTTTCTAAAAAGGGATTTGCCCTGGAAATACCTCAAGTTAACCTTCGTTTGTTAATCAGTTTTCTCAGGAAATTTGGTAAACCCCAGGTAATTATTGGCATATTAATTCTCGCGGGAATTATTGGGGGCCATTTTTACTTACAGGGGATTGGTTATAGTGAGGTTACTGATATTCCAGTAAATCTGGGCAACCGCCTTCTTGCTCCTTCCTGGGATAACATTTTAGGGACAGATGAGCTGGGAAAACCTGTTTTATCAAAAGTTTTAATTAATGCTGGAAATACATTAACTCTTGTTTTTTATGTAACCCTGATCGGCGTTTTTGGTGGTGCCATTATTGGTTTGCTTTCCGGTTATATCCAGGGAGTTATGGACCGGCTAATAATGTCAGCTTTTGATCTGCTTTCTTCAATTCCCAGTTTCTTTTTGGTTTTTCTGGTTATGGGAGCGATAGGCCGGGGAGAAAATGTGATAATAATGGCTGCTTCGGTGGTAGGGCTGATTGAACTGGGGCGGGTTGTTCGAGCGCAAATGCTCTCGGTAAAAGAGTACCAATTTGTCGAAGCGGCAAGGGCTATTGGAAACTCGGAACTGCAAATTTTGGGTAGACATCTACTCCGCAATGTTTTTCCCTTGATCTGGGGACAGGGTTTAATTCTTTTTGGCCGAAACATGGTCCTGCTCTCTTCTCTGGGGTACCTGCGGATTATTCCCATTCCTACCTGGGGCTCTATGGCCGGTAGCGCAGTTCGAACTTCAATGTACAGCTGGTGGATGAGCCTGGGACCAATAATTATGATCATCCTTGTTGTTTATGCAGTTAATGTTATCGGGAAGGGAGTGTTTGGAAACATTGACCCCCTTAAAAGATAATCTGCCACTGAAAATATTTCTTCTTGTTATGATTATTCTTGCTGGTCTTGCTCACTTTTACCTGATGCCGCCCTCTGGAGAAAAAGAAAAAACAATTGTAAATGCTCCCCGGCATTTTGTTAGCCGGGAAAGAGCAGCCCATTATCCTCCTGCTTTTTCATTTTGTAATGATGGTAATATTCATTACTTGGGCAGGAAAGACAGCCAGGAGATAAAATATTTAATTTTTGATCATAAATTTAATTTGTCCTCTCAGGTCTCATTTGAACTTGAAGAGATTTCCGAGGTAGAATATATTTTTTCTGTCGGGTTCCAAGGAAACCAAACTTATTTCGTAGTTGTTAGCCGGGAGGGAAGAGCCTATCAACCGTATCTTCTGGCGAATGTCCAGGGAGAAAAAACCATGAAAAAACTTCCCTTTTCAATACAGCAGAGTAAGGATATTGCTGGAATTTTAGTAGATGGATTGCCTATTTTGGTTTTTGTCACCCGGGAAGAAGGGGAATATTATTTAAAGGCATATCATGGGGGTGAAAAAAACCTGATTTTTTCCTCCGAGAATTTCTTAGGATTACCAAGGCTTACCTTCGATGGGGATAAAGAAATTTACCTTCTCTGGAAAGGGACCAGGGGGGCTATTGGGGTTGCCCAGCACCAGATTTATGACCTGGAGGATAAAAGGGTTGTTTTTGATTATCCCAAAGAATTGGGTTCTGTCTCCATATATTTCGGGGAAGTTGGTGGTCAGCCAAAGCTATTTCAGGAAGATCCTGGGGGCAATTTAATTTTTGACGGGGATGGTGACCTCTTTGTTACCTGGACCGATGCATTTTGGGAGCCGCTTCTGGGGGTTTTTGAATCAAAAGTAAAACTCTTGAAAATGTCTTCCCGCGGGGAAATTCTGGAGCGGTGGACATTTTCCGGAAGGACAAATTTTTCTGCTTTCGGTGAGTTATTTCTTGATCAAAAAGAAGATGTAAATATTCTTCTGGAAGACTATTCTGCAGGCCGTTTTGATTTGTTGCTTTCTTCTTATAGCCCAGAACTGGAGTATTTTTCCTCCCCGGAGCGGTTCACCCCATTTTTTGGTAATCACCGCCTGGTTTCGGTTGAAAAAGGCCCTGATGGGGAATTTGTTACTTTCTGGAAAACAATGGATGGCAGGGAAGACGAAATCTGGGCTCGAACCAGTAGGGAAATGGCCCCACCCGGCTGGAGTCAAAGGTTACAGCTTTGGTTTGTTCAGGATGGCCTGGGAAGTATTTTTTTAGAAACAGCTATGATCTCCCTTTTTAGTTTAATAGCTGCGGTAGCTACACTGGCTCGGAATGGTCTGGCAATTGCCCTGATTGCGGTTTTGCTCTACATTCTCCAGTCGCATCGGATACTGGGAAGGATTAATTTTTTCCTTTTTTGCGGTTTGCTTTTAGCGATAATTATTTCCCTCCGGGGATTCCTACCTTTATTTTATTCTACTCCCGCTTCCTCTGCTGGGTTACAGCTTTTTTCCGCTCTTATTTCTACCCTGCTGGTGATAATGGTTGCCCGCAAGCAGTGGTTTAAAGGTGGGGAAGAATTTGTTTACCTTGGTTATACTGTATTATGGATTTTCCTGGATTCTTTTATTCTCCTCCTGGCTATAACTCCGGGAACCTTTAGCCCCTAGAAAAAAATATGACAAATTACCTATTAGCAAAAAAAGCAGAGGTGTTTTAATTGAACCGGTTTTTTGTAAGAAGAGTTATAACAGTCCTGCTTTTAATGTTTCTTATGACGGCTATTGTTTTTACATTAGTATCTATCACTCCAGGGGGGATGTCCCGGATTTTTCCAATCCGGTCGTCTTCAATTTTTGATATTGCCCGGGAAAGGAGTTCAGCCGGACTGGATGTTTCTCCCGCCCGGCATTATTTTGCCTGGATGGCCGAAGTCCTGCAGGGCAATTGGGGTGGAGTTGGAGGAGCCACCAGAGGTGCCGGTGCTCCGATGGCCGAAGTCCTCTGGGAAAGGTTGAAGGTGAGCCTGAATTTAATTATCCCTGGACTATTATTTGCAGTTATAGTTGGTCTTGTGATTGGGGTTTACAGTGCCTTAAAACCAAGGAGTCTTCTAACCCGTTTTTTTAATGGGTTTTCCATGTTGGGCATTTCAATACCAGATTTTGCTGTGGGTTTGCTTTTGATTTTATTATTTGTTGTGTATTTTCGCTGGCTCCCAGTTGGAGGATATTATACTTTCGGCCGGGATTTAAACTGGTTTGATGTTCTTGTAATAAGATTAAAACATTTAATCCTGCCTACAATTACCATTTCCCTTGGATATATTGCTACTTTTTCCGAACATGTTAAAACCTCTGTTTCCCTGGTTATGCAAGAAGACTATATTCGAACGGCTCGTTCCAAGGGTTTAAAGGAAAGGGTTGTAATTTTCAAGCACGCCCTCCGGAATAGTATGATTCCAATCCTGGCAGCTATTTTCTCTTCCTTCCCCTTCTTTTTTGGAGGAATGGTTATTGTTGAAAGACTTTTTAACTGGCCTGGCCTGGGTTCCCTTGTATATAGAAATGTTGTGAGTCACATGGGTGATTTTTACGTTGTTCTTTTTGTTACCGGTTTTGTTTCCTTTTTGAGCCTTTTAGGTTCACTGATTTCAGATTTCCTTTACTCCCTCGTAGACCCCCGGGTAAGAAATCCCCTGGAGGGAGAAAAAGAAGCCTCGAACTTTAAAAACTCTCTGCTTTTGGGAGCAGTTTTTTTGGCGATAATGATTTTTTATAACTGGAGGCTGGCTCCTCTATATGAAAATGCAGAGAACCCCTTCTGGTTTTTTATTGGTTTGGGAGTTTTAATTGCAGGGATTGGAGTATTGTATCCCTTCCTGAGAAAAATTGATGAAGTGCCCGGAAAGGAAAACAGTAATACTTCTTTTCAATTTAGTCTGCCTTCATTGAAAATTAACTGGCTGGGAATCCGAAAATTTCTCCGCAACCTTGTAAAGCCAGGTATAATTGTGGGTTTAATAATATTCGTAGGAATAGGGTTTGGTTTCGCTTATTATTCGAGTATCGGTTATCAAACCATAGATGATATTCCTACTGACCTGAGAAATCGCAATGAGCCAATGTCCCTGGATTACATTTTTGGGACTGATCATTTAGGTCGGTCTGTCCTTACCGTAGTACTTGTTACCGCGGGAGAAACCATGAAATTGGTCTTTACTGTTACTTTAATCGGGGTTTTTGTTGGGACTTTTTTCGGGGTAATTATGGGTTTTATCCGGGGACCTTTTGACCGGGGAATGATGTCAATTTTTGATTTATTAACTTCTGTGCCAACTTTTTTCCTGGTTTTTTTATTGATGGGAATGATAGCTGATGATAATATTGCTATAATCTTTGCCCTTTCGGCTTTTGGCTTGATCGAACTCGCGAAAATTGTTAGGGCTCAAATGCTAGCTATCAAAGAATATCAGTTTGTTGAAGCTGCTTTTGCCCTGGGTAATTCACGTTTTCAAATCCTGGGGAATCATCTTTTGCGGAATGTTTTTCCTCTTATCTGGGGCCAGGGTTTGATCCTTTTTGGCCGTAATATGGTTCTGCTGTCTTCTCTGGGATATTTAAAAGTTATTGAAACGAATACCTGGGGTTTTTTAGCGGGGAATGCGGGTAGGGATATTAGAGCAATTGGCCCCATTGTGATGATTTTTTTAGTAGTCCTCGCAGCAAATCTTATCGGGAAAGGGGTGTTCGGTTCCCTTGATCCTCTTAAAAGATAACTGGAAAATTGGTTTGTTGGGCCTATTATTGGTGATTGGGATAATTTCCATTTCTTTGGCCCTGCCTTTCCAGGAAAAAGAAAATGAAGAAAATATCAAGTATGCTCCTCGATCATTCTTTAACTGGGAAAGAGGTATGGATTTCAGGCCTGTATTTTTCTGGGGTGATGGCCAGAACTTACACTACTTGGGCTTGAAGCCTGGTCGGGGTAGTGGGCTGGAGTATCTAAAGCTGGATCAAAATTTACAAAAAATCCAGGAAGCGGAGATTGATTTGCTTTCAGAGATGCAGGTTGAATTCCTTTTCCCGGTGGGGATGTATGGGGAAGAAGCTGTTTTTGGGCTGGTTTCTAGAGAAGAAGGCAGCAATCAGCCATACCTGGTTTTTCAGGGGGGAGAAATCACTTTTTCCCCTCTGGGGAAAAATATTTCCCGCAACCACGATATTGCTGCCACTGTTCATGGCGGCGAAATATTTATTACTTATATAGAAAGAGCCGAGCAAGAATACCGGCTTTGGTTTGAGAAAAAAGGTAAAGAACCTTTCCTTGTTTTTAAAAGTGAGAATTTACTTTGCCTGCCCAGATTTGTAATTGGTCCTGATAATACTCTTCACATGCAATGGAAGGGAAGCGAAAACGACCGGGGAATCGCCCTGTACCAGGCGGTTGATCTTGAATCCATGGGACTAAAAAATCAGGAGCCAAAAAAAATTGGTTTCGCATCATATTATTTTGGTAGACATAACGGTCAGCCAATTTATTACCGGGAGGACCCGGGCGCCGATTTTTTTGTTAACGATGCTGGAGAAATTTATATTACCTGGACTGATTCTATCTGGGACCCTGGGTTTAATATTATCCAGTCAACTGTTAAATTAGCCCGTATAGGCCAAAATGGAGATTTAGAAGCTCTCTGGAGAATCCAGGGAAGGAATTTCCCCCTGTTCGGAAATCTCTTTTCCAATGAAAAGGGAGAACTGGGCATTGTATGGGAAGATTATTTTGGAAGGCAGTTTAATTTAATGTATACTTACCTGGACAGTGAACGAGATATTTTGCTGGAACCACAAAGAATTACTGATGAATACAGCAGTAACCGTCTGGCCCGGGTTATTAACAACCATAAAGGCGACTTTGTTATGATGGCCCGTCGGGTAGATGGTAGTAACGATAGGATCTGGGGTCTTACCAGCAGCAAACTTGGTTCGGCGAAATGGTACCACAACTGGCAACTCTGGTTTGTTGAGGAGGGATTTGGTAGTATTGTCATCGAGGGTTCTTTAATGGTTCTCTATAGTTTTATCGCATCTCTGGGGTTAATTGCTAGGAATGGATTGTCCATATTTTTTATTGGCCTTATCCTATATATTTTACAAAAAAACAGACTTTTAGGGAAAATAAATTGTTTTCAATTTTTGGGTATTCTAATAATCCTAATTTTCCTTTTTCGGGAATATATTCCCCTCTTTTACACCGTGCCTCCTGCGGATAACGGTTTAATGCTCTTCTCGGGTGTTGTTGCAACAGCAACGGTTCTATGGGTTTCCCGTAAAAACTGGTTCAAGGGAGGCGAAGAGTTCCTATATTTGTTTTACTCCCTGGTTTGGATTTTTTCCGATACATTTTTATTATACCTGGCTTTAGCACCTCAAAGCTTTATGCCGTGAAAAAGGGAGATCTATAAAAATGAGAAGAATTGTAACCCTGCTTTTTCTTTTAATTTGGGTTTTGTTTCTATTTACCGCGTCCGGGCAATCCTGTTCCAGTTTTGCGGTTTTTGGCCAGGAGGCTATTTACGGTTCCAATCTGGACTGGTTCCCACCGGATCAGGCTCGCTTTTCTATTCACCGGAGCGGACGGGATATTAAATATTTTACCCTGGAGTACAGGATGGAAGGTAACTATAGGAAAACCATGGGGATGAATTGTCAAGGGCTGATGGCTTCCCTGCAGACAGTACCGCCTTTAAACAATTATTCTATTGGTCAAAGAGGAGTGTATATTTCTGAAGTTTTCCAATGGGCACTGGCTAACTCAAGGAATATTAATGAAATTAAAGGATATCTCAAGGGTAAGGAGGTTTTTGCAGTACCGGGTTTTTTTCTCCACCTGCATCTTGCAGACCGTTGGGGAGGGGCTATGGTCATTGAAGTTGAGGAAGATGGGCTTGTTGTCGTTGAAACATCCAGAGATTTTAGCCTGATGACAAATTTTTATAATAGTCGTTATCTCCCCGGGGAGATTACCTGTCCGCGGTACCTGTTACTTGAAGAAATTATTCTGGCTGAAGGAGAAACGTTCAGTGTTCAGGATGCATGGAAAGCCCTATGGGAGACCAGACAGGCTACAACAAGGATTTCTCTTGTTTTTTTACCGGAGAGAAGGAAGATATTAATGGCTTGGAATGGGGATTTTTCTCTCTCCTGGGAAATTGACCTGGAAAAAGAAATTCTTATAGCAACAGGAGAAAATGAAGGAAAACAAATTTTTTCTTTGGATTCCAGGGGATTAAATACGAGCGACCTGGGCATTGTTTTTGATGATCTGATCAGTTCGGGGCAAACCTATTTTATGGAAAGGGAAAAAGCCGAAGCATTCCTTGGCAAATTTTGTTATTCTCCCGGGGGAGTGGCGGAAGTTTTTTATGAAAAAGGTATGTTGAACCTTGATTTACCAAATATACCCCCGGTTCTTTTAATTCCCAAAGAAGGAAAGATTTTTTCGCTTGATATGATGTTTGCCCAAATAGAATTTTGGGAGGAAGCAGGAGAATTTCAGGGTTTTACCCTTTTCCACACCTCGGGGAGCAAGGAGGTTCCCAGAAAAACTGATTAAAAGGTTTTTATATGGGTTTTTGAGGGGAAAAAGAGTTTATTTAATTGTTTTTTTCAGCAGGGCTTTTTCTAGCCTTGTTTTTTTTCTTGTTTTTTAGTATCATTTGATATGAGGGTGTGCACCATTTGTGCACATATTCCTTTTGGAGGTGAAACTGTGCACCCATTTATTAAACATGTCAACCCCACCCTGGGAAGTTTGTTGCAGTCATTGAATATGGATAAAACTTTTGTTCGGGGTGAGGGCAGCTGGCTTTATGATAAGGAAGGCAACAGGTACCTGGATATGGTAGCCTCCTACGGTGCTCTTCCTTTTGGTTACAATCCAGAACGGATCTGGAAAGTTTTAAGGGAAGTCGAAAAGAAAGGGGAGCCAAGTCTCGTTCAACCCTCTTTTTTAGGCGCTGCCGGAGAATTGGCTCAGCGCCTGGTTGAAATTGCTCCTCCGGGCATTGAGAATGTAACATTTACCAATAGTGGAACGGAAGCGGTGGAAGCAGCTATTAAAATGGCCCGTTCCCGGACCAAAAGGAAAGGTATTTTGGCCACAAAGGGTGGTTTTCATGGGAAAACCCTGGGTTCTCTTTCTGCAACCGGCCGGGATACTTATCAAACTCCTTTTTTTGCCCCGGTAGAAGGATTTGGTTTTGTTGATTTTGGAGATATTGAAGAATTAAGAAAGATATTTAAGAAAAAAGGAACGGAAATTGCGGCCCTTGTCCTGGAACCTATCCAGGGGGAAGGGGGCATCGTGGAACCCCCTGAAGGTTATTTAAAAGAAGCCAAAAAGATCTGTGAGGAGTACGGGACTTTATTGATTCTTGATGAGATCCAGACCGGGCTTGGTCGAACCGGGCACTTATTTTTATGTTCTGAAGAAGGGGTTTTCCCTGATATTATTACCCTGGCCAAGGCCCTGGGGGGAGGGCTTTTTCCCATTGGAGCAGTGCTTGCAACCCAGGATGCTTTTACAGATGATTTTGGCAACAAACATTCTTCTACTTTTGCCGGGAATACCCTGGGAGCCAGGGTGGGTTTAGCTGTTCTGGATGTTCTCACTGAGAACGATGGCCAGTTAATGCGCGAGGTTCAGAAAAAGGGAGCCCGCCTAAAAGCGGGATTACAGGAAATTAAAGAGCAATTTCCCCGAGTTATTAAAGAAATCAGGGGAAGGGGATTTTTACTGGGAATTGATTTTCAGGTTTCCCGCTATAATCTCCCCGAAACCCTTCTGGGGATAATGGGTGATCAGGATATGATTACTCCTGTTCTTTCCAGTCACCTGTTATGCCAGGAGAAAATAAGGGTGGCGCCAACTTTAAACGGAGATACAGTTATTCGGATTGAACCACCTCTTTCAGTAACTGATGGAGAAATTGATTTTGCCCTGGAGGGGATCAAAAGGATGGCGAATCTCCTGGACAGGGGTAATACTGCAGCGATTCTCAAACACCTCACCACTAGTCAACCAAACCCATCCAAGGCGATTAAAGCAAAACCACTTCGGAAGCCTCTACCTGCAGAACCCGATGAGGGACGCTGGGCTTTTGTTGCCCACCCCCTGGATATTGAGAATTACAGGGATTTTGACCGGAGCCTGCTAGGGCTGGAAGATGTTGACATAAAAGAGTTAACCCGAAGATGGAACGACCTGGTAGAACCCTTCCTGGTTTCGGAAGCCCGGATTGAATCTTCTACTGGAAATACAGCCCGAGGCGATTTTATAATAGTTCCCCGAACTGCTAAAGAATTAATGGAAATGCCCGGGGAAGAAGCCCTCGAAGAAGTTCGCAGGGCTGTTGCAATGGCCCGGGAAAGAGGGGCAAAAATCGTGGGGCTGGGGGCTTATACTTCTGTTGTAAGCAGGGGTGGTTTGCATCTAAGAAAAGAAGGGGTTCCCGTAACAACCGGAAATAGTTATACGGTTGTTTCCGCTGTAAATGCTGTGGAGAAAGTTTCGCAAGAAATTAACCTCCCTCTGTCTCAATCAAGGGTTAGTGTTGTTGGAGCCACGGGAGCAATCGGGGGTGCTGCTTCTCTCCTTTTAGCTGGAAGAGTTGCCGGTTTGAATTTGATTGGTAATCCCCGCCATCCAGAAAAGGCCTATAAAAGGTTGTTAAAAGGCTGTGCCCGAATTTATAAACATCTGGCCAAAAGGCTGGAAAAAGGAGAAAAATTTCCGGTTGGTTCCATCGGTCATTGGCTATTGCAGCAAAACAATTTTCCCCGCTCATCTGAACCTCTTTCCCGATTTTTGCAGTGGGCTGAAGGGGTCCACAAAGCAGGAAAAGCCCCTATTCGGCTTTCTTCTTCCTGCCCCGATTGTCTCCCGGATTCGGATGTAGCTGTAATCGCTACAAGTTCCCTTGGAGAATTTATTACTGCAGATATGTTGAAAGAAGGAGCCGTTGTCCTGGATTTATCCAGACCGCCCAATGTTAGCCGGGAAGTTGAAAAAACAAGACAGGATGTCCTGGTAATTGACGGTGGGGTGATAAAGGTCCCCGGGGAACCTGACTGGGGATGGAGTTTTGGTTTTGAGCGCGGACTTGCCTATGCCTGTATGTCAGAAACCTTTATAATGGCCCTGGAAAAAGAATATCGCAATATGAGTCTGGGAACGGATTTAAACCTGCGAGATATGAATTTTGTCCAGGAAAAAGCGGAAAAACACGGATTTGAACTTGCTGGTTTCCGCAGTTTTGACCGCCCCCTTGATCAGAAAAAGTGGGATCATTTTATAAATTTAAAGGGGAAAAAGGTTTCAGTTTGAGAACTTAAAAACCCTCCTCTCCAGCACTGGAAAGGAAGGGTTATTTTTTTAAATTCAGTGATTGGGAATAGGGTTTTTGGGAGGGGAAAGTAATTTCAGGCTTGGTTAGTTTTTCCCGAATTAGAAAATTTCCCTTGGTTGGCAAACATGAACAAAATTCAACCCGGACGCGTTTGGGTTTATTCAATTCCTTCCGGAGGAAATAGGGAAAAGATTTTTACTTAGTTTGAATATTTTTTTCACGGGGATTTAGGGGTAACCAGGATTAAATAAAGTGTTTGACTCTAATGATGTAGCGAAGTAAAATAGGTGCAGGGGTAAGGTTGAAAAAGGCATCAAAGTACTTTTGGGAAGTTTTCCAACGGGGAATTAGTTTAAAAAAATTAAAACGAAAAGAGGGAGTCTATGCTGGGATTTTCTCTGGGAAGAAAAATTGATTTTACTTACCAGACCAATCGCTGGCTGGCAATTTTAACTGTAATTATATTTGGAGGTTTTTGGTTTTTTTCCGGAAACCCCGGGAAAAGTTTATTGATTGCTGGTGGTTTTTTCTTGTGCTGGGCCTTAGCCCGGGAAATTGATCCCGCGAATGATTTATCCGCGTTCCTGGCCGGAGTAGTTTTCCTCCTGGGGGCACCTTTTTTGGAGGGAATTGAACTCGGGGTAATTTTTTGGATGGTTTTACTAATCCGTTTAATTTCCAAAATTTGCGGGAAAACTCCTTCCTACATTGATTTACTTGTAATTACTGCGGTAACGATTTTTCTGGTTTTTTCCCAGTCCAACAGTGTATATATTTTGCTTTTTGGTTTTGCCCTTGGTTTTTCCTATTTTCGTTATGGGAAAAACCCGTTTTTAGGAAAATATGCCCTTTTTTCCCTGGGGATTTTCCTGGGAAGCCTTTTTTTTGGGCTGTTTTCCCCGGGCTATATTTTAAGCTTAAATCCAGGGATTGGTTTTTTGATGATCCTCGCCCTAACTATTCTGGGGGGAGGTTTGGTCTGGATTCTGGATGACAGGGAACGATTATACGATGACCAGGGAATATCTCTAAAACCAGAATGGATCCGCTTGGGCCAGGTTTTTTACCTTCTATCCCTCTGGTTTTTTCTATTCTTTGAGAATCTATCTTATGCAACCTATTTTATCTTTTATTCTGTGATGGTCGGAGTTGTATTTTTCAGCCTGATTTTAAAAAGGTTTTTTAGTAAACTTTTAGGTGCTAATTAATTTTAACCACGATAAAATGACCCTGCTAAAAGCCGGGAAAAGGTAAAAATGGGTTTTCTTTCGGTGTTTTTTGAGATCTACAAAAGTAAGGGTCTGGAGATGGTCCTGAATTTTATGAGTTTTTGGGGAAAAGAATTTTAAGAGCAGGAAAAAGGAAAATTAAACAGAATATTTAGAATAATAAGAAAAATAAAAAGATCTATTGTATAAGGCTTTCTTTCTCTCATAATGTCCCTGGCCTTTGTAGAAATTATTTCTATACCCGGTTAGGGGTATTTTATTTAACACAAAAATTCTGTTAATCAGGGAGGTGGTTCCGATTTTTTGGCGTTTTTTGGGGTTTGGTTAACTGAAAAAAATAAAAGGGAGGAAAGTCAAATGATTCTCGTTGTTGGTTCAACTGGGCTGGTTGGAAATGAGATTTGCCAGCTATTGGCAGAAGAGGGAAAACAATTTAAGGCCCTTGTTCGGCAGACTTCTGATCCGCAAAAGGTTAAAAATCTTAAGGAAATAGGCGCGGAGGTGGTATATGGAGATCTAAAAGACCCCGGATCTATTCAAGATGCTTGTATGGATTGCCAGACAGTAATTTCAACTGCTTCTTGCACCCTTTCCAGGCAGGAAGGAGACAGTATTCAGACGGTGGATCGTGACGGGCAGTTATCCCTTGTTGATGTTGCGAAAAATCAGGGTGTAGAACACTTTATATTTGTTTCTTTTCCCGAACTCTCTCCGGATATTCCTTTAGAGCAGGCAAAGAGAGAGGTAGAAGCAAGTATACAGGAAAGCGGAATGAAATATACCATTTTACAGCCTGTATATTTTATGGAGGTCTGGTTGAGCCCTGCTGTTGGATTTGATTTCCCTCAAAAACAGGCCCAGGTATTCGGTTCAGGGGATAATAAGGTAAGCTGGATTTCCTATAAGGATGTGGCTAAATTCGCTGTAAAAACTGTAGAAAATCATTCTGTCTACGATTCGATTCTTCCCCTGGGAGGACCTGCAGCCCTATCTTCAAACGAGGTTATTAAATTATTTGAAGACGCCATGGGAGAAAAATTCAAGGTAACAAGCATTCCCTTGGACAGCTTAGAAGAGCAGAAAAAAACAGCATCTGACCCCATTCAAAAAAGTTTTACGGGTTTGATGTCCGGAATTGCTCGGAAAGATCAGGTCGTTAATATGGAAGAAACATTGAAAAAGCTGCCTGTGCAGCTGTCCAGAGTTGAAGATTACATTTCTGCTGTAGGGAGAGGCCATGCTGGTTGATAAAATCTTTAAAACTGGAAAAAAGATTAGATTCAAGTGGAAAACATGGGCTTTCTTACAAACTTAATTTGTTAAAATAAATTAACAACCCTGTCGTTTATGAATAACCCGGACAGGGTTGTTTTTGTTGCCCTTAAAGCTATTACTATTAAAGGAGTAAAAACAAATAAATTTCTTCCGAAATAATAAGGAAAAAAGCAGGGGAATTGGTGGATAATTAGAACTAATAAAGTTGAGAGAGGAGGAGAAATAGTGAAAAAGCTGGTAATACTATTTTTAGTCCTGGGAGCAATAGTTTTAATTGGTACTTCCTTATCTGCAGAAGAAAACAGGAATGGTTTCAGGGGTTTGGAGTGGGGAATTTTGTTGGAACAGGTTTATCAGCATGAAGACAAGAATGAAACTACAGAGCTTGTAGAACAAAAAGAAAATAAACTGATTTATCTGGGAACCGAATTTGACCATGAGGTTAAGATTAGTTATCAATTTGACGACTCCTACGGCCTATTCCAGGGAACCTATGAGCTTGTCGAGAAAAATCTGAGCCAGACCTCCCTCTACCTGGATAGATTCCGGGAAATAGAAAAAGCCCTTGTGGCATCTTACGGCAATTATCACGATAAACAAATGCACTGGAGAGTAGAGCTCTACAAAGATGAGCCCGAAGAATGGGGAAGAGCAGTTGCTATGAGACATCTAAATATGGGACAGGCCTGGTTTTTCCAGGATTTATTAATTGGGCACTTTTTGCTTGAAGGGGATCGATTTTTGGAAGTTAACCACCGGATTGTTTTTGTTGACCCCAATTTTGAAGATGCTGAGGATGGGGTTGATCTATAATTTATTAAAGATAAAAAATTTTACAGGCCAGTTTAGGAACTGGCTTTTTTTTATTTTTGCAAAGAAAAAAGGCTCTCAATTATGAGAACCTTTATCTTCAGTGGTGCCGGGAGCCGGGCTCGAACCGGCACGGGCAAGTCATGCCCACCGGATTTTAAGTCCGATGCGTCTGCCAATTCCGCCATCCCGGCACATTGGAGGCGGCACCCAGATTCGAACTGGGGAATAGAGGATTTGCAGTCCTCCGCCTTAGCCACTTGGCTATGCCGCCCTTTTGGAGCGGAAAATGGGATTCGAACCCACGACCCCAACCTTGGCAAGGTTGTGCTCTACCACTGAGCTATTTCCGCTTTTCTGGTGGGCGAAACAGGACTCGAACCTGTGGCCTCTTGGATGTGACCCAAGCGCTCTTCCAGCTGAGCTATTCGCCCCGCCCCCAGAGCCACCTTTATTATACAAGAGGAGAGGGAGGGCGTCAAGAGAAACCGAAAGAAGATAAAATATAAAAAAGAGGAAATTAACGGGATATAGGGAATGTTTCTTAATAACAGATAAGATTAACGAAAGGGGTGTTTTTTTGGCTAAGTTATTGTTGTTTGCTTTAGTTTTGGTTTTTGCCTTTAGTGGTAGTGTTTGCTCTGAAACCTTATTGATAATGGGACGGGTTGAAGAAGCTTTAGAGATAAATGGAGAAGTTGAAGGATACCCCAAAGAACCCTGGGAACAGGAGCCCTACAAGCTCTATCTTGCTCATGACGGGGAAAAAATGTACGTTCACCTTTCTGTAAAAACTGGGGGCTGGATAGCCATTGGTTTTAACAATCCGGGTGGAGGAATGCATGGTTCCAACATGTTCATTGGTTACTTTGATGGGGAAGAAGGTTTGATCAGGGACGATGTTGCAGTTGGAAGGACTCATTCTGCAGTTGATGAACCTGCAATTGAGGAATTTTTTATCACCATGGAAGATGACTTAGTTATAATGGAATTTTCGTACCCACTTCAATTTCCTGAAGATCAGGGGTATAACCTTTCGGGATTAAGCCCGGAAGATAGTTTTGGAATAATTTTGGCTTACCATAACTCTTCTCAAAATATCAGGACACGTCATTCCAGCAGAGCTTCTTTAAATGCAGAAGTTGAATAAATAAAATAGCTTTGGATAGTTCTAAGAACTCCCCTAGAGGTAAACAGGCACAAGTTTTTTACTAAAGGGGAGTTTTTCCTAGATTAGCCAGGGGTTAAAATAATGGAGAAAAAATAAAGCCCAGAGTAGAAGAGCGAGAGGGCGGTGAATTTTCAACCAGGTTTTTTGGTTAATTCTTAACCCTTTCCCCACTATGGCAACAGTTCCCATAAGTAATGCTGTAAGCCAAACCAGTAATCCTGTATGAAGGGTTATTAATCCCAGTGCAAGGTATCCATGGATAAAACTGACCACAATGAAACTTAATCCAATGATCGGGTGAATTTTTTGCAGTAAAGGCATAATCCTTCGTAAGAACAGAGCAAAAGGGCTTTTTTTATCTCCCAGGTTTTTAAAAATCCTGCGGGTGATAAAAAGAAGCGAGGCAATTATCATAAGAGCTACGTTAATCCAGGCGAGAGTTATGAACATGGCAACCTCCTTTATCAGTTATATTTTGATTATAACCGAGTGCAAAACAACAGGTCAAGAAAAATCCAGATAATTCCTGCAGTTAGCCGATCGGCCAATGGTTCAAGAAGAATAAAAAGAGGGTGAAATAAAAAACTATTTCTTAGCAAAATTTTGGGTTTACATCTTCAGTTAAATATATTATAATAATAATGCCAAGTTTAGAGAGATGTGCACCCTTAGCTCAGTTGGTCAGAGTGCCTGCTTGACATGCAGGAGGTCCCCTGTTCAAGTCAGGGAGGGTGCACCATTTTTTTTCTCCCTGCGGGGAGTTATTTTTTATTTTAGGTGCTTAGAAAGGAGAAGTAAGCATGAAGATAATTGATATTTCTATGTCTCTCGCTCCAGATAGCATTATTTATCCAGGCGATACTCCATTTTCCACCGAAAGAATTAAAGATCTGGATTCCGGGGAGCTTTGTAACCTGAGTCGATTAGAAATGAGTTCTCACAGTGGAACCCATTTAGATGCTCCTTCCCATTTTATCCGGGAAGGAAAGACTATTGATGAAATGCCTCTTGACATTTATTATGGGCCGGTCCGGATAATTGATTTTGGTGCAAAAGAGAAAATTTCTGCCCTGGATTTAAAACCTCATTTGGGGGCAGGATTAAAAAGAATTATCTGCAAAACCCGGGGCTGGGAATTGATAAAAAAAGGGGATTTTAATCAAAATCACCCCGTTTTTACTGCTGATGCGGCAGAGTTTTTAGTTCAAAACCAGATACAACTTGTTGGCCTTGATTTTATAACTGTTGAGCGGGGGGAAGGTGAAAATTATCCGGTTCATACAACCCTGCTTTCCAATGGTATTGCTATCCTCGAAGGACTCTATTTAGAGGATGTAAAACCAGGGGATTATATTCTTGCGGCCTTTCCCTTGAAAATAGCTAAGGGGGATGGCTCACCCTGCCGGGCAGTTCTAATTGACCAGGGTTAAACTATTTGGAGGCTAAGCGGATGAATATTTACTGGGTTTTGCCTTTTTTAGGAGCTTTGATTGGTTGGGGAACAAATATGCTGGCAATTAAATCTCTTTTCCGTCCTTATCGGGTTCTGAAAATAGGGAGATTTAAAATTCAAGGACTTCTTCCCCGTTATCAGGAGGAAATTGCTGTAAAAATCGGGAAAGCACTAGAAAAAGAGATCCTTAACCGAGAAACCATGACTCAACACTGGGAAAACCTGGGTCTGGAAGAAGAAGCCGAGAAAGCATTAAAAAGATTCCTGCAGGGTAAAATCAACCGTTGGTTTTTATTTGTACCCGCAACCCTACAGACCGGCATTTTAAACGGGATGCAAAAGGTGCTGGAAAAGGATATAAAAAATGAAATCGAGGAAATTCGTAATGGACTTACTCACCGACTGATTGAAGATAGCAACCTTGCAGACCTTGTAGGGGAAAAAATCAAAAACCTGCCCTTAAAGGAAGTTGAAAGCCTGGTTTTTGGCATTGCATCGCGAGAATTAAGGTTCATTGAGCTTTTTGGTGGATTACTGGGGTTTTTTGTTGGCCTGGTCCAGATTTTTTTTATTTTTTTAGCGGGTGGTATTTGACCAGTATTTAGGGTTGTGGTATACTATCAAAGGAACAACAAAGCAGAAGCCTCCGCTTCTCACCTAGTAGCAAAAGCTCACTGGGTTAAAGATTGTTTTGCGGATGGCTTTGCGTGCCATCTTTTTTAATTTTATAGGGGGTGAAATAAGATTAGCAAGGATCTCAGGGTTAATGAGTCAATTAGGTCTCGCCAGATTCGCGTAATTGATGCTGATGGAGAACAGGTTGGAATTATGTCTATCCACGATGGTTTGGATTTGGCCGGCGAAAAGGGCTTGGATCTGGTTGAAGTGGCTCCCCAAGCCAAACCACCTGTCTGTCGGGTAATGGACTATGGAAAATATAAGTATGAACAGGCTAAAAAAGCAAAAGAAGCAAAAAAGAACCAGAATGTAGTAAATGTCAAAGAAGTTCAGGTGGGACTAAAAATCGAGGAACATGACTTTAATACTAAACTGCGCATGGCCAGAAAATTTTTGGAAAATAAAGATAAGGTTAAATTGCGCATTAAGTTTAGAGGAAGAGAAATAACCCATAAAGACCAGGGACATGACATATTGAATAAGTTTGAAGAAGGTATAAAAGATCTGGGCAAACTGGAAAATAAGCCGAAAATGGAAGGGCGCAATATGATTGCTATATTTAGCCCGATCAGTGAAAACAAGTAGGGGGTAATTGAATTGGGAAAAATGAAGACACACAAGGGAACTGCTAAAAGGGTCAAGAAAACCGGGACCGGGAAATTTATCCATGAGAAATCTTTTGGCAGACATAAATTGACTGCAAAAACAGGAAAAAGGAAACGCCAATTGCGGCAGCCCAAAGAAATTTCAGCTGCAGATCAAAAGAGGATTGAAAAATTACTTCCGCATAATTAGGATTAAGGAGGGTTAATAATGCCGCGTGTAAAAAGAGGGCCCAAGGCCCGGCACCGCCGGAAAAAAGTATTAAAGCTGGCCAAAGGTTACTTTGGTTCAAAAAGCAAGCTATATCGTCCCGCCCAGGAGCAGCTCATCAAATCGATGAGTTATGCTTACCGGGATAGAAAAAGAAAGAAAAGAGATTTTCGCCGCCTTTGGATTGCCAGGATTAATGCCGCCGCTCGCCAGAATGGCATGAGCTATAACAAGTTTATCAGCGGGTTAAAAAAGGCAGATGTCCAGATTAATAGAAAAATTCTTGCTGATATGGCTGTAAATGACCAGGAAGGTTTCCGCCAGCTGGTTTCCGTTGCAAAAAATGGTCAATAGTAAATAGCCCCTCTTCCTTAATTTGGAGGAGGGGTTTGTCTGGGCGGTGATTATGTGAAATATAATCTAAGGAACGGAAATAATAGGTGGATGCACCGTTTAACACCGGTCCAAATTCTGGTGATTTGTTATGTTATAGTTATTTTTACTGGGTTTGTACTTTTGTCCTTACCCGTTTCTTCGTCCGGATCTGAAAGTCTTACTCTTATCGATGCACTTTTCACTTCAACCTCGGCTACATGTGTAACCGGGCTTACCGTAGTTAGCACAAAAGAAGATTTAAGCTTATTTGGGCAGCTTGTTGTCCTGATCCAATTCCAGCTCGGGGGATTAGGGGTTATGGCTTTTTCTACACTTTTTGCCCTGATCCTGGGTAGAAAAATTTCCTTACGAGGAAGACTTCTGATCCAGGAAGACCTTAACCAGTATAATATTTCCGGGTTGGTTCGGTTAATGCAGTATGTTCTGTCATTTACCCTCGTCTTTCAGGGGACTGGGGCTTTTTTATTATGGTTAAGACTGAGAAATATTTTCGAAGGCTGGGATTCTTTTTATTATTCTATTTTCCACGCAGTTTCAGCATTTAATAATGCTGGTTTTGATATTTTTGGAAACAGCCTGGAAAATTTCACCGGCGATGTTATGATTAACCTGGTAATAATGACTCTGATTGTATTTGGGGGTTTGGGTTTTGCTGTTCTGGTAGAGATTTTTTATCGAGCCAATGGAAAAAGGTTTTCTCTTACTGCCAGGATGGTGTTTTTTATGACTTTGATTTTGCTTACTATTGGTTTCTTTACCATTACCGCACTGGAATGGAATAACCCCGAAACCCTGGGAGAACTAAAATTTGGTGGGAAACTACTTGGAGGAAGTTTTCTCTCCGTCACAGCAAGAACTGCGGGATTTAATACAATTGATACGAGTCTCTGGAAACCAACAACCCTTTTATTGGTTATTGCCCTTATGTTTATTGGAGCCTCTCCGGGCTCAACCGGAGGGGGTATAAAAACAACTACCCTTACCATTTTGGTATTTGGGTTAATTTCTTTTGTTAGGGGAAAAAGCGATATTGAGGTTTGGAAATGGAGACTAAATATTTGGACAGTAATTAAGGCCTTTATTTTAACAATTCTTGCTTTTTTCTGGGTTTTTTTATCCACTCTGGGACTCAGTTTTTTCCAGGATGAACAAATCCTTCCATTATTATTTGAAGCCACTTCTGCTTTTGGTACTGTTGGTTTAAGCATGGGAATAACAGAAGATCTGGCTACCCCCAGCAAGGCAATTTTGATAATTTCCATGTTAATTGGAAGAGTAGGGGTAATGAGTTTTGCCATTGCTCTAAGCATGAAGCGAGAAACTCCCCCAAGAAGGTTACCTGAAGGACACGTTATGGTTGGTTAGTTTTATTGAAAGGAGAAATTAATTATGCCCAGGAATAGAAAAGATTTTCTTGTAATCGGCCTGGGTCGATTTGGAGAAAGTGTAGCCCGGGGCCTGGTTGAAAGAGGACATGAGGTATTGGCTATTGACTTAGACGAAAATATTGTGAGAGAACTTTCCCCGATTGTAACCCATGCAATTCAGGCAGATGCCACCGATGAAAGTGCGCTGGAATCCATTGGGGCAGGAAATTTTGATGTAGCAATTGTGGCGATAGGGGATGATGTCCACGCGAATACGCTTGTAACCCTGATGTTAAAAGAATTAGGGGTTCCTTGTGTTATTTCCAAGTCGAAGAGTAAGGTTCATGGGAAAATTCTTAAAAAAGTCGGTGCAGATAGGGTTGTTTTTCCCGAATGGGATATGGGGAGCCGCCTGGCCAACAGTCTTTTGACTTCAAATGTTCAGGATTACCTTGAGTTGGCCCCAAATTATAGTATTATGGAAATAAAAGCAAAAAACAAGTGGGTTGGACAAACCCTAGCCGAATTAAATTTTCGGGCCCGCTTCGGGGTTAATGTGGTTGCAATTATGAGAAATAGTGATATAAACCCTTCTCCTATTGCGGAAGACGAAATATCTGAAGGGGATATCCTAGTGGTAATAGGGCATAATGATGACCTGGAGAAGATGGAGGAGAAATAGGGATGGAAAAAATAAGTAGCCGCCAAAACCCCAGGGTCAAGTACCTGGCCGGTTTGCACAACCGGAAAAAAAGAAAAGAAACTGGAGAGATTATCCTTGAAGGCCCTAACCTGATTAAAGAAGCTCAGAAAACTGGGATCCTTTTTTTGGAGGTAATGGCAACCCAAGAACTATTGCAAAAGGAAAAAATGCTCTTTCCTGAGGAAATTACAGTTGTAACCGAAGAAGTTATGGCCAAAATAGCTCCATCAAAGACGCCTCAGGGCATTGTCGCAAGGATAAAAAGGCCTGTTTTTTCCTGGAAAGATATACTGGGAAAAAATAGGTTGCTAATTTTAGATGGGTTGCAGGATCCGGGGAATGTGGGAACTCTTATTCGGACTGCTGCAGGTGCTGACTTTGGTGGGGTAGTTTTGCTCGGGGAAGGGGCAGATCCCTATCAACCCAAAGCTCTCCGGGCTTCAGCTGGCGCAATTTTTAAAATTCCTTTAGCTGAAATACCTTCTCCTGAAACCAAACAGTTTATTACTGAAATGGAAAGTTCTTTTTTAATCTATAAAGCCGAACCCCGGGGAGGCAAGGATTATCGCCAGGTTGAATTCGGGAAAAAGTGTGCATTAATTCTGGGTCACGAAACAAGAGGGTTTAGTCCGGAATTTGAAGAAGTCCCTACTACTTCCGTTTCCATTTCCCTGACCCGAGAAGTCGAATCCCTGAATGTTGCTGCAGCAGGTGCTGTACTGCTTTTTGGAATGAAATCCTGAGGGTCAACCTGACTTGCCAACCCCTAGAAACTGTGGTATAATCATAAAATAAAAGGGGAAAGGGAGTGGTCTTTTGAAGATTTGCCCGCTCTTTTTATGGAGATTATTTGAGCGGACTGGTTCGGTAAGTGCTTATCTTGCATACCGGAGGCTGCTGACCTTTTCCGAACGATCCAGCGCAATGTAATATAGTTTATTGTGCCGAAGAAGGAGTTTGTAGTCGGGGGCCTGTTTTCCCAAGAGAAAGAGAGTCTGAGGCTGGAAGCTCTCTGAAAACATCCCGGTGAAATTTCTCTCCGGAGGTGATGGCTGAAAAAGAGTAGGCTGTCCGGTTCCCTCCGTTATGGGGTTTAAGTGAACCTAACGGTTAATTAGGGTGGTAACGCGGCCCCTCGTCCCTTGCTGGCGAGGGGTATTTTAGTTTATAAGGGAGGTTCTTTTCATGGAAAAAAAACTCAAAGATCTGGATAAAGAAGCTCTGGAAAAAATCAAAAAGAGCAATGATATTGAGAGATTAGAGAAACTACAGGTTGAGTTCCTGGGTAAAAACGGTAAAGTTACTGCTGTTTTACGAGGCATGGGGAAACTTTCCCCAGAAAAAAGACCTGTTGTTGGCAAACTGGCCAATGAAGTTAAAGAAAATATTGAAGGGGAATTAAAGACCCGTTTAAATGAACTAAAAAAAGAGGAAGAAAAAGAACGGTTGAAAAAAGAAACTATTGATATTACTCTTCCCGGGGCAGAGGTTTCCCGGGGTCGCCTCCATCCCATGCAACTTATTATTGGCCAACTCGAGGACCTTTTTTTGCGGATGGGGTTTTCCATAGAAGAAGGGCCAGATGTTGAAACCGATTATTATAATTTTGAGGCTCTGAACATTCCTAAAAACCATCCGGCAAGAGATATGCAGGATACCTTCTACGTTGAAGGAGATTTTCTTCTTCGAACCCATACCTCACCAGTGCAAATCAGGACCATGGAAAAACAGGGCCCTCCCATCAGGATTATAACCGTGGGAAAATGTTACAGGGTTGATGAACTGGATGCAACTCATTCTCCAGTATTCCATCAGCTGGAGGGGCTGGTAATTGATCGAGGAATTTCTTTCAGTCACCTCAAAGGCGTCCTTATTGAAGTAACCAGAGAAATATTCGGAGAAGAGCGGGAAGTCCGTTTCAGACCTTCCTATTTTCCCTTTACTGAACCCAGTGCTGAAGTCGATGTATCCTGTTTTAAATGCCAGGGTGAGGGTTGTCCTCTTTGTTCCAGAACTGGCTGGCTGGAAATCCTGGGGGCTGGAATGGTGAACCCCAGGGTTTTAGAAATGTCGGGGATTGATTCTGAGAAATACACTGGTTTTGCCTTTGGAATGGGTCTCGACAGAATGGCCATGTATAAGTATGAGATTGAGGATATCCGCCACCTCTGGGATAACGATCTTCGGTTCTTAAAACAATTCTAAGGAGGGTTAAAGTTGCGAATTTCTTATAACTGGTTAAAAGAATATATTGACCTGGACCTGTCTCCGGAGGAGGTTGCCGAAAAACTTACTCTCCTGGGATTGGAGGTTGATTATATTGAGGATTGGAGTAAAATATATAATGATCTTTTAATTGGATTGGTGGAAGAGGTTAAACCACACCCTGAAGCAGATAAATTAACCCTGGTAAGTGTTGGGGTGGGAGAAAAAAGTTTCCGGGTTATTTGTGGAGCTCCCAATGTTAAAAAGGGCCAGAAAGTTGTCCTTGCACCTGCTGAAACCACCTTACCCAATGGTCAGGAAATTAAAAAGACCAGGATCAGGGGAGAAGCTTCCGAGGGAATGATTTGCTCTGCGGATGAATTGAAGCTCCAGGAGGAAAGGGCTGAAGGAATTTTTGTACTTGACGATGACGCGGTACCGGGGGAGAAATTTGCCCCCTTCTTTAACCTTAATGACCAGATTTTTGTCCTGGACTTAACTCCCAATTATGGTTATGCGCTTAATCTAATCGGAGTTGCCCGCGAACTATCTGCGGCTTTTGACAAGGAAATTAAATATCCCCAAATTAAGGAAGATCAGGAATCGGGGCGGGCTGAGGACCTGATTTCCGTGGAAGTTAAAGACCACAAACTCTGCCCGCGTTATACTGCCAGAATTGTTGAAGGTGTCGAAGTCGGTGAATCCCCCTGGTGGCTGAAGGTTCGCCTGATGACAGCAGGTATTCGCCCCGTAAATAATATCGCTGATATTACCAATTACGTAATGCTGGAAATGGGTCAACCTCTGCATGCTTTTGATTATGACAAAATTCAGGATAAGAAAATTGTAGTAAGAACAGCGAATAAAGGAGAAAAACTTGTTACCCTTGACGATCGGGAAAGGGAACTAACTAAGGAAGATCTTGTTATTGCTGATGCTCAAAAACCACTGGGACTGGCGGGGGTAATGGGAGGCCTGGAAAGTGAAATAAACTCCCAAACCAATAATATTCTGCTCGAAGCCGCCAGCTTTGATCCCTATACCATCCGGCGAACTGCCAAAAGATTTATCCTGCACAGTCCCTCCTCCCATCGATTTGAGAGGGGTATCGATATTGAGAATATAACCCGGGCTTCCCGCAGGGCTGTTCAGCTAATGGCTGAAATCGCCGGGGGCGAGGTAATTGGAGGAATTGTTGACAATTATCCCAAGTTAAAAGAACCTCTCCGGTTAAGGATTCGGCCCCGGCGAGTAAATGAAGTCCTGGGAACAGATATCTCGCGGATGGAAATTAAGAGCATCCTCGAAAAACTCCACTTCAAAGTCCAGGATTCTAAGAGGATGGAAGGGGCTTTCCGGGTCCAGGTTCCTTCGTTCCGCAATGATATCAGCATTGAAGCAGACCTAATTGAAGAGGTAGCCAGAATTTACGGTTATGGAGAGATTCCTGAGGATTTGCCCCGGGTTAATATGGAAATTGGGCGGCGAAGACCTAACCAGGAACTGGAAGAAAAAATAAGGGAAATATTCAGAAGAGCTGGATTTCATCAAACCTTTAACTTACCCCTTGTTCATGAAGATGAAAATTTTGACCAAGAATTGGCCAAACCCCTTGCCCTGACCAATCCTCTCAGTGTAGATAATTCCAGTCTCCGTCAGGAAATTTTACCCGGCCTATTGCGTTCCCTTGAATTTAATACCAAGCGGCAGGTGAAAAAAGCCGGGCTATACGAACTGGGAGATGTCTTTCCAGGGGATGGGCCAGAGCAGACACCTGCTCTTGCTGCTTTATTAATGGGGGCAGAAAGTAAAAAGGAGTGGCAAATTGTTGCTCCGGAATTCTTCGCACTCAAAGGGATTCTGGAAACGCTGGAGTCCGAGTTGGGAGGGGAATTTTCACTGGAAAAAAGCAACTATAATTTTCTTCACCCGGGGCGTCAGGGAGAAATAATCTTAAATGGTGGAAAGGTAGGGTATATTGGTGAACTCCATCCCACCCTCCAGGAAAAACATCGTTTTCCTGAGAGAGTTGCGGTAATGGAGATGAGACTGAAAAATTTCTATACTCAAGCCTGTCTTGATCCGAAGTACGATGGGGTTCCCCGCTATCCTGCCATCAGCCGGGACCTAGCTCTTACCATTGAGGAAGGAACTCAAGCGGCCCAGATTGCTAACCTGATAAAACAAGAGGGAAGGCAGTTACTGGAAGAGCTTACCCTGTTTGATCTTTACCGGGGGGAACAGGTGCCAGAAAACTGCAAGAGTCTCGCCTACCGAATGGTTTTCAGGAGCAAAGAAAGGACCCTTACAGATTCTGAAGTTGACAATATTGTTGAGGGAATAATTGAAAAGGCGAAAAGCCAATTCGGGGCTGAAATCAGGAAGTAAGTCGATACCCTCCCCAAAAAGGGGAGGGTATTTCACGAAAAAGAAGGAATTTTGAAGGTATTATTAGAAAGATAAATAAAGAAACGGGCAGATAAGAAGGTGATTTATTAATGGTCCAAAAAAGAGAGGGCAATAGAAAGAATCAAGTTGAAGTGGACCTTCTCGGGGAAACATATTCCTTTAAAGGGGAAAGCCCGGACCAGATAAAAGAAGCAGCGAACCTGATTGATTCTCAGTTGTGGGATATAAAGGAAAGATACCCCCATCTGGGAAAAAACCGTTTATTAATTCTTGCCTTGATGGAATTGGGTTATGAATTTGTTCGGTTAAAAAAGGAAAATGAAGAACTCCAAGATTTTTTTGCCCGGGAGGAGTGATCCTTATGGCCGAAGGTTTCTGGGTTGATATTGGAATTGTGGCCATTTTACTCCTTTCACTTGTCCGGGGTTATCAAAGAGGTTTTCTCCAGCAAACTGCAGCCCTTCTTGGAATAGGGCTTGGAGTCCTTGTTGCTCTGTACAGGTACCACATAGTTAGCGAGTTTTTACAGGAAACTTTTCTGCTTCCGCCTGTTTTAGGAAATATTGTTGCTTTTGTTTTGATCACCATGGTTATTAGTGCCTTGATTAATCTTTTTGGTTTCCTATTACAGAAATTAACCAAGTTCCTTTTTCTAGCGGTCCTTGACAGTATTGGGGGAGCAGGGTTAGGATTGGTAAAAGGTGGAATAGTAATTTACCTTTTACTGCTGGTTCTTTCTCGTGTTCCTTACGAGGTTTTAATTGAACATCTGGAGGCTTCCCGCCTGGCAAAAGATTTCCTTGAATTAACACCTTTTGTTCAGGAAAATATCGATAGATTTTTTCAAAATAATGATCAGTTTTTTTAGGAGGAACAAGAAATGTTAAATTTACAGGTGGGATGGCACCTGGAGGAAATAGCTGACCTCCTGGAATTACAGGGTGCTAACCCCCATAAAATTAGGGCTTTCCGCAGGGCAGCCCGCAAACTGGCCTCCCTTTCCAAACCCCTTGATCAGGTTGACTTAAAAACAATTCCGGGGATTGGAGAAAAAATAGCCGAGGAGGTCTTAATTTTTTTAGAGAAGGGGGAAACTCCTTTATTAAAAAATTTACTTGAAAATACTCCCCAAACGGTTTTAGAGATCCGGGAAATCCCGGGAATAGATTTAAAAACCGCCTATCGTATTTACCGATGGGGAGGAATAAACAAAAAAGAGCAACTGAAAAAGGTTGTTCAGAAGAGGGAATTAAGGACAATTCCAGGAATTGGTGCAAAGGTGGAGAAGGACATTAAAGATTTTCTGCAGCAAACCAGAGAGAGAGGACACTTCCTTTTGTCTCTGGCTGAATCGGAAGCAGAGGCTTTTATAAATCGGGTCGAAAACATACCCGCCGTGGAAAAAATTGGAGTTACTGGAGCTGTTCGGCGGGGAGAAGAGCTGGTAGATGGTATCAATATACTTCTGGGAACCAGGGAATTCAAAATAGCGAGGGAAAGTATCAGTTTATTGCCCAGAATAAAAACCCGTACCGTTAGTGAAGATTTCTTGCTCAAGCTTGAGCTCCCCGGGGGAGTGCCTTTAAAGGTCAAATTAGTGCCCCCTGAAGAATATGCCCTGGAGTTAATAAAAACTACTGGACCAACCTCCCACTGGGATTTTCTTGCAAAAATAGCCCGGGAAAAAGGTTTTAATTTAATTGATGAAGGTTTTTTTTATGGGGGGAAAAAGGTTTTTTTCCAGGAAGAAAAAGAAATTTATACCCGACTCGAGATGCCCTATCCCCCGCCGGAAGTCCGGCACCGGGTTTTGGAGACCGGGAAGGACTTTTCTCTCGTTGAAAAGATAATTGATTTCAATGAAATTAAAGGGGATTTTCATCTCCATACCCGCTGGAGTGATGGAGGTTCAACCATCGAAGAAATGGTTAAAAAAGCTCAGAGTCTGAGGTATGAGTACCTGGTGATAACCGATCACTCTATGGCCCTGGAATTTGCCGGAGGAATGAGTATTGCGGCTCTCCAGGAACAGATGGAATACATTGAAAGGTTAAATGAAAAACTGGGGAAAAAATATGTTTTAACGGGTATTGAAGCGGATATTGAAATGGATGGCTCTCTGGATGTTCCCCAGCGGTTTTTGGATCGAATGGACTGGGTTATGGCTTCAATTCACCGGGGCTTAAAGCTTCCCCGACAGGAGATGACCAAAAGGCTGGTCCGGGCTGTTTCGCACCCGGAGGTAAGGGTTTTGGGACATCCAACCTGTCGGTTATTTCCCAATAGAGATGGTATTGACGTAGATTTAAAAGAGGTTTTTTCCAGTGCCGCAGCCAGTGGGACGGCAATGGAGATTAATGGAGCACCCGACCGAAGAGACCTGGGAGAGGAATTAATCCACCTGGCCCTGGAATTTGGCCTGGAATTTTGCCTGGGCAGTGATGCTCATAATGATCAAAACATGGAATACATGAGATATGCGGTTGTGGAAGCCCGCAGGGCTGGCCTTCCTGCCCATAAAATTATTAACACAAAATCCTTTGAGGATTTACCCGGGAAAAAGTTATCCCGGATAGGTGGTGAGAAATAATGGAAAAACATACCCTGGAAAAGCTGGAATATGGAAAAATAATAAAAAAACTTGCCGAAAAAGCTGCAACGGAGCTGGGAGCGGAAAAAGCTCAGAATTTAGAACCGGAAGTCGAAATGAACATTGTTTCCCGGGAAATCAAGGAATCAGCCCAGGGACTTGAACTCTTAATTCTGAATGGGCCCATTCCCTTCGGAGGGATTAAGGATATTCGCCGGCCCCTGAAAAGAGCTGCAAAAGGGCAGGTTCTTGACCTTGAAGACATAGTTAATATTGTTCAGACCCTGTATGGTTTTAAACAGATCAGAAAATATTTCGCAGATTATGATGATGAAGGCTGGTCTTTTCCGGCCCTTGAGGCCTATAAACTTGAAATTGCTGACTTTTCTGCTCTGGAGAAAAAGATTAATGGAATCGTTGATAAATATGGTGAGATCAGAGACGACGCCTCTCCCAAATTAAATTCAATCCGCCGGGAGATAAAGGTTCTTGCCCAGCGGATCAGGGAGAAAATGGACTCTTATCTCCATAACTCAAAGTTAGAAAAGATAATTCAGGACCCGGTGGTAACCATTAGGAGAGATAGATTTGTTCTTCCAGTCAGAGCTGATAAAAAAGGTTCCCTCCCGGGAATAATTCATGACCGTTCTTCCAGTGGTCAAACTGTTTTTGTGGAACCCCAGGCAGTTGTTGAAATGAATAATAAACTGGGGAGCCTGGAAAGGGAAGAGGAAGCAGAGATTTACAGGATATTAAAAGACATAACCGCAGAAATTGCTGGGAAATCTTCCGAGATTTCCTTTGGCCTTGAAGCGGCAGCCCATCTTGATTTTGTTATGAGTAAAGCTCACCTGGCCCAGGAATATAATTGCTCAGAACCGGAATTAAATTCCCAGGGACCAATTAGATTAAAATCTGCACGCCATCCCCTTTTGCCTGCAGAAGAAGT
>SKTZ01000046.1 GCA_007122335.1 Bacillota bacterium | reverse complement strand
CTTCCCGGGTTGCACCGCCGCTCCCGGGGGAGGACTTTCACCTCCGAGATTGTTGCTTTCCGAACTCTCGACCCGTTTTACCACCGTAACGTAGTCGCCATTCTTTTCAGCAATATTGTTGCGTTATTCCACAACGGATGTGACTGCCCGTCGCACAAAAAGGCCCGGTGCAAAAATGCACCGGGCCTTTTTTTGATTTACAACCTGGGATCAAGAAAATCTCTTAAACCATCGCCCAGGAGGTTAAACCCTAGGACCGTCAGGAAAATAGCTATACCGGGGAAAGTAGTAATCCAGGGGGCATCCCAGATATAATCACGGCCCCGGGCAATAATACTTCCCCAGCTGGGGGATGGAGGCTGGGCTCCAAGCCCAAGAAAGCTCAATCCAGCCTCAGCCATTATGGCAGTAGCCATCCCCAGGGTTGCCAGAACTAAAACCGGAGAAATACACTGGGGGAGGATATGTCGCCATATAATCCGGAAATTTCTACACCCAATAGCCCGGGCTGCTTCAACATATTCTTTATTTTTAACCGAAAAAACCTGGCCTCGAACCACCCGGGCGATTATAGGCCAGCCCACAAGCCCAAGGGCGATAAACATGTTATAAATTCCCGGCCCCAAAGCAGTTACAACCGCCAGGGCAAATAAAAACCCGGGAAAACCAAACATGGTATTAATCAAACCATTTATCAGGTCATCAACTTTTCCTTCCCAGAACCCAGCAAGCAATCCCAGGGTAACTCCAATAAATACGCTAATTCCCTGGACCACCAATCCAACCGTCAGCGAAATCCTTGTTCCAAATATGATCCGACTCAATAAGCAACGCCCTAACTGGTCGGTTCCCAGGGGGAATTTGCTGCTGGGAGCCTGGAAGGCATCGCGCAGAGAATCAGGCTGATAGGGATTATGCGGGGCCAAAAGGGGAGCAAAAAGTGCTATCAGGGCAAGGGAAATGATTAAAAAAGCCCCGATTTTAGCGGAAGAACTCCGGAAAAAGCGCCGAAACTCCCTTCCGAATCCATAAGATATTCCTATTTGTTCTTGTTGTTTTTTCATCTCCAGCCCCCCTACCTGTACTGGATCCTTGGATCCAGCAAAGCATAGAAAATGTCAGTTATTAGGTTTATCAGGACAAAAACCACAGCAATAAAAATCAAACAGCCCTGAACAGTTGGTAGGTCACGCATTTGGATAGAATCAACAAGTAACCGTCCCAGACCAGGCCAGCCAAAAACTGTTTCAGTTAGCACTGCTCCACTGAGAAGCCTTCCCACCTGGCCTCCAACCACGGTAATTACCGGGATCAAAGCATTCTTCATCCCGTGCTTATAAATAACTACCTTCTCCTGGAGACCCTTTGCTCTGGCGGTTCGGATATAATCCATACCCAAAACTTCCAAAACTGAAGACCTTGTTACCCGGGCGATAATTGCCGCGAAACCGTATCCCAGGGCAATTGTGGGCATAATCAAAAATTTAATCCCCCCGGAACCCCATCCTGATGCCGGCAGCCAGTTCAGTTGAACTGAAAAAAGGAGGATCATTAAAATCCCAAACCAGAAAACGGGCATCGAGGCCCCTATTAAGGAAATGATCATGGCAAAAGTATCCGTTAATTTTCCCCTCCGTAGTGCAGCAATTATTCCCAGAAGTACCCCCATAAAGGTGGCCAGGGTAATTGAAGAAGCAGCAAGCAATGCCGTAGGAGGAAGCCTTTCAATTACAATCTTGGTAACAGATTGGTTAAAACGCAGCGAAAAACCCAGGTCCCCCCTTAAAGCGTTCCCCAGAAATTTCAGGTACCTTATAGGTAAAGGGTCCAATAAACCATATTGTTCGAGGAGCCGGGCCTCTAATTCAGGAGGTATATTGGCAGCCCGGGGATCCATCATCATCATGATGGCCGTTCCGGGGACAATATTCATTAAAATGAATGCTATTAAAGTAATCCCGATCAGAACTGGCAGCATTTGCAATAAACGGCGCAATATATACACCCACATCTTTGTTCCTCCTCCCTATCATGAAAAGGGGCCCCCAGCGGGGCCCCTGGATCTATAGGTTACTTATCTAGTGGGAGCAGGATCCATCCACACATCCCACATATCCTGCATAGCCATGTCAATAGGAGCAGACTTGATCCCGTATACATAATCCTGATGCATCATAACAGCCATATTGTAATGGAAGAAATAAATTGGAGCGGCTTCCAGGATCATTTGGTCAATTTCATGAACCATCTGGACTACTTTTTGGTCATCTGCAGTCCGTTTTGCTTCCTCCAGCAGGGCATCCAGTTCGGGATTGCTGTAACGGTTAATATCTTCCTGGCGGCTGGTGTGGAAGCGATAAAGATAATCAACCGGGTGGGGATCTCCACCCGTAGAATAAATATAAGAAACATAGTTTCCATTTCTAATCCTGTCATAGAGGACACCGGTTTCCATGACCTCCGGCTTTAAGGTTATGCCCACGTCGCTGAGATAACCCATGATACCTTCAACTACTGGCAGTCCCCATTCGGGGTGCTCGTTGGTCATAATGGGTACTTCCACTCCATCAGCATATCCTGCTGCAGCTAAAAGCTCCCGGGCTTTATCCGGATCATAACCGTAACCTTCCATTTCTTTGTTAAAAGCATAACTGCTGGAAGGCAGGAAACCAACTGCAGGAATTCCCTTCCCGCCCAAAACGATGTCAATTATTGCTTCGGTATCAATGGCATAATTAAAGGCCTGCCGAACCCGAACATCGTTAAAAGGTTCTTTCTGGGTGTGGAAACCAATATGCCGGGTAAAGAATTCCGCAACTGTCGTTATCTTGTCGGTAAAAGCCGGGTCATTGCGGACCCTGCGGTAGATAGACGCGGGTGCGATGAAGGCATCCAGGTTGCCAGCCCTAAAATCTGCTTCCTTGGAAGCAGCTTCGGGAATAACCCGGAAAACCAGGCCATCCAAATAGGCTCTACCCTTGTAATAATCTTCAAATACTTCCAGCACCACGCGATCATCCTTGGTCCAGCTAACAAATTTAAACGGGCCAGAACCAACAGGCTGATGGCCGAAATCTCTTCCCAGTCGATCAACATCTTCCTTGGGAACAACCCCTGCTGCCGGAAAACCCAGGGGAACAAGAAATGAGGTATTGGGACCTTCCAGAGTTATTTCCAGAACGTAATCTTCAAGAACTTTTAATCCTTCGATATTGTCGGCAGTTCCTTCCTCAAAAGCTTCTTTTCCAATTACCCCCTCCAGGTAAAAGGAGAGTGGAGATGCATTTACCGGGTCGACCAGCCTCTCAAAGGAATAAATAAAGTCATGGGCTGTGATGTTGCGTCCGTTGTGGAAATAAGCGTCGTTACGAAGGTAGAAGGTATAAACCAGGCCGTCATCTGAGATGGTCCATCTTTCCGCGATTGCCGGGATTACGGCGGCACTTTCCGGGTCATGGGCTACCAATCCATCGAAAAGGTTCATGGTAACCATCATCGCACTGATTCTTCCTCGGACAATTGGATCAAGGTTTTCAGGGTCTCCGTAAGCAGCATCCCGGATTAAAGTTCCGCCGTACTCACCTTCCCTTTGGGCCAGAACCCCTGGAGTAACAAAAACTCCCATTAAGAGAAACATCACTAGCAAAAATCCTAAGGCTTTTTTCACTTTTCACTCCCTCTTTCTGTTTAATTTTTTTGTTCCGATCTTTCTCCCTTCCAAATTCGAATTATTAGAAGGGAAAAGAGGGAAATCCTCCCCTCAAAATATTTATACAATACCCCCTGTTTTTTGCACCATTTTTTTTATTTTCTTCAACAAAAAACCGCTTTCCTGGTGAAGAAAGCGGTAAAACCCATATAAATCCATTTTGCATTTAAATAAATATCCTTTTTCGGGTTATAAGGCAAATTCAAAACCCGGGTAGGAAAAAGACTCAACCAAACCAATCTTCCTGGCTACAGCTTCCGAAGCTTTATTCCCCTCCATACAATCCCAGTAGGGAGAAAGGTCTTGGGCCCGGCATTCCCGAACAAAAGATCTGGCCATTAACTGGGCAAGCTTTCGCCCCTGGAATGAGGGAAGGATTTCAATATCGATACCGTGCATATCCTCATGGGCAAAGCCTGAAAAACAGATGCCCACCATTTCTTTATTTCGAAGGATACCATAACCAAAACCAAGGGTAAAAAAACTATCCAGTTCTCCCCAGAACTCACAAACCCTTTTAAGCCAAAAAGGATAGTTAGAGATCTCAGGGTTAAAATTTTCAGGGCTCAACCTGATTAATGAAAAACCTTCCCCGGGATTAGCATGGCCAGGGATAACACTTTTTCCTTTCGGTAAAGTAAAAACTCTCTGGTTCCAGGTCTGCATCTCCCGTCCAAAAAAAATATTCTTGATTTGGTCTTCCCAACCCCGATGATTGCCAAAGCATTCAAACCACTCCAGGCCAAATTCCTGAGCCTGAGGGGCGATAACCCGGTCTATAAAACTGGAAACTTTTCGGTTGAACTCACTGTTTTTTTCGTTTCCGATAAAGAAAAATCCATCATGATTTCCCAGCCAGACCAGCCCGCTTGTCGGTTTTTCTTCATCTTCAACAAAAACTCGCCCCGGATTATTACCCCCGATTATAGCCCTCACTTCAAGGTGTCCATGGGGATTGGTAATTTTAGCACATCTGCTAAATTGAGATGGCTCTAATTCTATAAGCAATTAAATCCTCTCCTAACAGTTGTTGACTTTCAGGTTTCTTTCTAAAAAACTGTCTAACTTTCCTCCAGGCTTAATTCTACAGCTTTCTGGGCATGGATCCTGGTTGTATCAAAAAGTGGTAAAGGAGTTTTTACATCTTTAAGCAGAAGAGGGATTTCTGTACATCCCAGAATTACCCCCTGAGCACCATTATTTTTAAATTTTGCAATTACTTTTAAAAACTCCTCGGCAGATTTTTCCAGGAATTTTCCCGAAATCAACTCATTGTAGATAACATTATGGACAATATCTCTGTCCTTTTCCGAAGGAATAATTGTTTTTATCCCGTGTTTTTCTTTTAATCTTTTCGAATAAAATTCTTTTTCCATTGTAAAACGAGTCCCCAGTAAACCAACTTTATCCATTCCTTTTTCCTTAATCTCCATCGCTAAAGCATCAGCAATATGAAAAAGGGGAACTCCTATCGCCTCCTGAACTTCCCCTGCCATAACATGCATGGTATTGGTGCAAATTAAAACCAGGTCCGCCCCGGCTTTTTCCAGGAGAACCGCGATGTCCACCATTTTTTTGGTAAGTGTTTCCCAGTCTCCGGAGTGCTGCAAATCAGAAATTTCCGCAAAATCAAATGAATATATTATACTCCTGCAAGAACGGGCCAGCCCCAGTTTTTCTCGCGCAACCTGATTGATAATCCGGTAATATTCGCTGGTGGATTCCCAGCTCATGCCGCCAATTAACCCCAGAGTTTTCATTGAAATCCCTCCTCAGGATATCCT
>SKTZ01000078.1 GCA_007122335.1 Bacillota bacterium | reverse complement strand
CTACCCGGGCTGCTGGGTTTTTGTAAATGTCCAGCGCAGCAAGGGCAGCTGAGAGGTCAAAGGTTAATAGCTCCAACCCCAGGTGCTCAGAAAGTATTTCTGCATCTTCTTTGCTTTCTGGCGAAGTATCCCTTTCCGGGAGAAAAAAAATTCTTATTTTCTCCCGGGGCAGGACATTCCTTGCCAGGGCAGCGACAACTGCGGAATCAACCCCACCACTTAAACCAATTACCGCTCCCCGGAACCTGCCATTTTTCAGGTGCTGGCTCAAAAAATCTTCGATTATTGATTTGTGGCGAACTGCATTATCGGGAATTTCTTGCATGATTATCCCCCTGATCAATTTTACCATAATTTAAAAATAATTGTTATTGTTCTCCGAAAGTGATATTCTGAAAAGGGGTGAGGGTCATGCAGGAAATATTTTTGATCGAAGATGAAGAGAAGGTGGGCAAAATTACCCGGGCCTTCCTGGAAGAAGCAGGTTTTTCGGTCAGGTGGTTTCTTGCCGGCGAAGAGGGGTGGGAGGCCCTGGAAAGAGGAGAACCGGACCTCCTGGTTCTCGATCTCCGTCTCCCCGGGAAGATCCAGGGAGAAGAAATCTGCAGCCGGCTGCGGGAAAAAGGTTCCAATCTTCCCATAATTATGCTTACCGCTTACGGGGAGGAAGAAGAAAGAGTAAAGGGGCTGCAGTTGGGTGCGGATGATTACCTGGTTAAACCCTTCAGCCTGCGGGAACTGGTTGCCCGGATCCAGGCTTTGCTGCGCCGGGCCGGCAAGACCCCCAGGGTTAAGAAGCTTTCATTCACGGTGGAAGGAAGAGAGCTGGTATTTGACTTAGACCGCCAGGAGGTTTTTTTAAATGGGGAAAAAGTCGATTTAACCCAGATCGAGTTTCGGGTTCTGGCCTTACTGGCCCAAAATCCGGATCGTCCCTTTTCCCGGGAAGAACTCCTGGAAAAAATCCATGGCCCCGCTTATGATGGATTTGACCGGGTAATTGACGCCCACATAAAAAACATCAGGAAGAAAATGGGCCTGGAAGCAGGGCAGTTTATCCAGACCCTGTACGGTCGGGGCTACAAATTCAGCGGGAGGAAAGAAAAATGAAAAGTATCCGGGGTAGACTGATGCTAATTCTGGCCATTGGGGTTCTCTTTTCCCTGGTTACCCTTACTCTCATCAGCAGTATTGCTTTTCGAGGTCATTTTGACCGCTACCTGGAAGAAAATGTTATTGAGAGACATCAACGTCTGCTGGAATTTTTCACTACTGAGGAAGGTGTTTTTGACCAGCGAAGCTTTTCCATGACCATAAACAGGCTGCTCCGAATGGAAGAAGACCTGGGGATAATTATCAGAAATCAGGCGGGAGCAGTTATTTTCGATAGCCGGGAGCAGATGCCCATGATGAGGCGGGGCTGGGCTTCTGCCGAAGAAGAAGGAAAGGTTTTTTCCAGTAGTGGAGTGGTTCAGGCCGGAGGAGAGGAGCTGGAAATTACTCTGCTGTCCCGCCTTGGATCGGAAATGTGGACTCCCAGCGAAATAGCTTTTCAGGCTTCAATCCGCCGCTCCCTTCTGATAGCCCTGATTATCTCTTTGAGCGGAGCACTGCTCCTGAGTGCCTTTAGCGCCGGGAAAATAACCCGACCCCTTAACATTTTACAGCAGGCGGCGGGCCGTTTCAGCAGGGGAAAATGGGAAACGCGGGTCGATTTAAAGACTGGGGACGAACTGGAAGACCTGGGAGACACTTTTAACCAGATGGCCAGCAATATTCAACACCTGGAGAGTTTAAGGAAAAAAATGACCTCGGATCTTGCTCACGAACTGCATAACCCTCTGATGTCCATCCAGAACTATATCGAGGGCATGCAGGATGGAGTAATCAAACCGGATACCGAGCACCTGCAGGAGCTGGAAGAAGAGGTAAACCGGTTGATCAGGCTGGTCGGGAATTTGCAGAGGCTGGCCCGGGTGGAAAGCCGGCGCCTTGAAACCATGGAGTTCTTTCCCAAAGAAACTTTTAAAGGGTACCTGGAGAAGTGGAAACGTGATTTAGAGGAGAGGGAGAGGAATTTTCGCTGGGAAATTAATGAAAAACAGTTCAAGGGTGATCCCGGCCTGATTAAAGAGGTTTTACAGAATCTCCTGGAAAATGCGGGAAGGTACACCTCTCCCGGGGATGAAATCTGGTGCTTAATTAAGGCCGGGGAAAGCGGAATTGAAATAGAGTTTGGGGATACCGGCCCGGGAATAACTCCCCAAGACCGCCCCTATATTTTTGAACGTTTCTACCGGGGGCAGGGAAGCAAAGAACAGGGAACGGGGATCGGTCTTGCTATTGTCCGGGAACTGGTAGAATTGATGAAGGGAAGTATTGAACTGGATTCGGAAAAAGGATCTGGGACGATTTTTAGGATATTTATCCCCAATTCATAATTAATTCAAAATCCACCTTTATAATAGGAAGTAAGGAATACAAAATTACCTTGGAGGTGGATTAAAAATGCGTAAAACAATTATCGGGGTACTGGTTCTTGCCCTCCTGGTCGTTGTAATGCTCCCTGTCCTGGCCCATGATGAACTTTCGGAAGAAGATAGAAACTTCATTACCGAATACTGGGAGCGCAGGATAGAGCTGCAGCGAGAATTTATCGAAGGACTATTCGAACGAGGCCTGATCACCGAAGAGAGATACGAGCAAATGATGGAGCGTCTCCAGGCAAGGGAAGAAGAGGAATGGAAAATTCCTTGGTTTTCCCGGGAAGATTGTTTCTGCAGGGAGAGAACTTCTGGCAGGCGCGGCTTCTCCGGAGGAATGCGGGGTTTTGGTCCCCGGAGATAACCAATAAAAAGACCGGTTCTGCCGGTCTTTTTTCCATGAAGGTAAAAACATATCTGGAGAGAATATATAATAATAGGGGTAGCGGTTTCCCTTGCGGGCACCGCTATTCCCTTAACTGTTTAAATTAAATTTTGTTGATAGGGGGTAACTAGATGCAACTGGTTTCGATGAAGGAAATGCTGGAAACAGCCCTTGCTGAAAGTTATGCAGTTGGGCAGTTCAACCTGAACAACCTGGAATTTACCCAGGCGATCCTTCAGGCAGCGGACGAAGAACGTTCTCCTTTAATCTGTGGTGTATCAGAAGGAGCAGCCCGTTATATGGGAGGTTTTCGGGTAGCAGTCGATATTGTCAAAGCACTAATCGATACATACGGGATTACTGTTCCAGTCGCTATTCACCTCGATCATGGATCCAGTTTTGAAAAGTGTGTGCAGGCTATCAGGGCTGGTTTTACCTCGGTAATGTTTGACGGGTCCAGCCTTCCGCTGGAAGAAAATATCGCCCAGACCAAAAGGGTGGTGGATGTTGCTCATGCCCTGGGAGTTTCGGTTGAAGCTGAACTGGGTCGAATTGGTGGAGAGGAAGATGACATAATTGTAAAGGATGCAGAAAAAGCATACGCAATCCCCGAGGAATGCGTGGAATTAGTTGAAAAAACAGGTGTGGATTTTCTTGCTCCCGCTCTCGGGTCAGTACACGGGCCCTACAAGGGAGAACCGAACCTTGATTTTGCGAGGATGGAAAAAATTCGTGATATGACTGAATGTCCCCTGGTTCTGCACGGAGGCACGGGTATTCCTACGGCTGATATTAAAAAAGCAATCAAGGCTGGAACCTGCAAGGTCAATGTTAATACGGAAAACCAGCTCAGCTTCACCCGGCGGGTAAAGGAGATTTTCGAAGAAAAACCTGAACTCTACGATCCGCGCAAATATCTTGGACCTGCCCGGGAGGCGATCAAGGTAACGGTAATTGAAAAAATCCGCGAATTTGGTTCGGCAGAAAAAATTTAAAGGGGGCAAGGCCCCCTTTTTTGTTTTCGAAAAAAAAGGGCAGCCCATGGGGCTGCCTGAGACCTGGTTTGGTTATGAGGGGTTTGAACCAGGTTTTCCAACAAGTTAATTTGAGGTTGATCCTTGAATATTGGTTTCTTTCCGGGTTAGATGTTTTAGTGGTCCGTAAAGTTTCTGGATCAGTTGGAATTCTTCTGGGTCATAAAAACTGCATCGGCCTTGAGCGAATTTTTGGGCTGTAGAAAGGACAAATCGAGCTGCGGTTTCCAGGTCAGAAGGATTGGTGGAATGGGCTGCGCATCCGGGTATAGCTGTTTCACTGGTGATGGCTACGCCGACAACTGGCGAACTGGTAACTGTTCCGGGCTGCATGATACTGTTGATATGGTAGAGGCCATTGGAATAAGGGGTAATATCCTGTGTGGTCAGGGGTAAGACCAAAGGTGGTTTTCCGGTAATCGTTTCCAAAGTGTCCAAAAGGTCTTCGGATACTCTCAGCAGATATCCTTCCTTCAGGGTGGGGGTTATTGCAACTCCCCCTTGATTTAGAATACGGTTGCCTTTTGTTGCGTCGATGGAGAGTATGGCCTCCATGGCTGGATCAACCTCAAAACCAATAGCTTTTTGCATATCCAGTTTGGAGATGACAAATGGTACCGGGTAGTGCTCCATAATCTTAGCACGAGGACAGAGGTGGGTGGTGAAAATTAAATCTCCTGCAATGGATTCTCCTTTTTCCAACATCCTGGAAATTTTCAGGGCAGTTGCCAGGGCAACGATTGCTCCATCGCTGTCGGAAATAAGGCCCTTGACTTCCGGGCGGGCTCCAATTCCTTCTGAACGCCCGATAATCCCTAAGGTTGGCTGGTCACCACCCCTGATGCGGCCCCGGGTACCGGGGATTGTTATTTTTACAAGATCAACATCACTGTTCTGGGATGTGATCTCGGGTTGAAATTGGGGGGGGAAGGCTGCCTGAACAGCCTTCCGATCAATTTGGGGGGAGTCAATAATTTTGCTGATCTCAATTATTTCTGCCCAGATCATTTTGGCCTCCTGTTAACCGGAATAGAGGTCGGGGCGGAGGTCCCTTAAGAAGGGGAAACGCTCCCGGGCTTGTTCAACTTCTTCAAGGTTGATGGTTACCAGTTGCAATTCTTCCGAATTATCTCTTCCCTCAAAGACCAGGTGGCCCACGGGGTTAACAACTTTATTTTTACCAAAGAAAATGATGTCTCCTTCTCTTCCTGTCCTGTTAATTCCGACGGTAAAACAACCGTTTTCAGAAGAACGGGCGGGGAAGTATATATCCCAGAGGTGACTATCGTTTTTATCAAAGGCCGAGGGAGCAAAAATAATTTTTGCCCCGCGGATAGCGAGAGCCCGGGCAGCCTCGGGGAAGCCTCCGTCGTAACAGATCAGGATTCCGAAGGGAATATCGTCCAGTTTGAATATCGGGAGGTCGCTGCCGGGGGTGAAAAAGAGGGCTTCTTTCTTCCAGAGATGATTTTTGGCATAGGTTCCAACAAGTTCTCCTTGGCGGTTGATAATAAAAGCACCGTTATAAATGGTCTGGGGGTCATCCAGGGTAAAGACAAGGGGTGCAATTATATTGATATTTACTTCCCGCGCGGT
>SKTZ01000081.1 GCA_007122335.1 Bacillota bacterium | reverse complement strand
ATGGTTCGGACCGGGCTGTAATTGGAGGACTTTTGGGCATGGATTCCTCAGACGCTCGTATCCCAAGGGCTTTAGAGATTGCAGCAGAGGAGGGCTTGTCCTATAAAATCAAGACAATTGAGCAGGCAGCAGGCCATCCCAATTCTCTGGAAATTGTCCTCTGGAACGGAGAAGAAAAAATTGAATTAGCAGGTTCTTCCCGTGGTGGGGGCAATATTCTCGTGGAAAAAATAAACGGGTTTGATGTCCATCTGGATGGCAAGTACCCTTCGCTCTGGATTTTGCATTATGACCGGCCGGGAATGGTCGGGAAAATAGCTTCTCTACTCGCTGAAAAACATATCAATATTGCTTATATGCGCCTGGAGAGAAGTCAGCCCAGGGGGCTGGCCTCAATGACAATTGAATGTGACGATTCCCTGGAAAAAGAATTAATTGAGGAAATTCGGCAGAAAGAATTTGTAGAGAGCTGCCGTTATATCCCGCGGGTGAGGTGATCAGGTGAAACCGCTTTGGACTTTTGAAAACTGGCTTTTATTAGCAAGGGAAAAGAATTTATCCCTGGTGGAAGTTGTTCTGGAAAAAGAGATAGAAGAAACCGGGTCAAAAAGAGAAACAATTATTAATGAATTGGAAAAAAGGCTAAAAGTGATGCGGGAAAGCCTGGAAGCGGGTTTAAAAAGAGAAAAGCATACCCCGGGGGGTATGATCAAGGATGAAAGCAAAATCTTGCAAAAGTTTTTTGCTGATAACAGTTCCTTCGCTGGGACGGGGGCAATTAAAGCAGCGATTTATGCCATAGCTGTAGCCCAGGAGAATGCAGGAATGGGTAGAATAGTAGCTCTGCCCACGGGTGGTTCTTCGGGAATTGTTCCTGGGGTATTTTTCTCCCTGGATGAAGAGAAAAAGCTTGGGGATGAAAAGTTAAAAGAAGGTTTATTGATAGCCGCCGGAGTCGGTATGGTTGTTGGTGAAAAACTTGAGATGGCCGGTGCTGCTGGTGGTTGTCAGGCAGAATGCGGCGTTGCTGGTGGAATGGCGGCAGCCGGGGCCATGTATATGCTGGGGGGAAAAGAAGCAGAGGTTTTCCAGGCTTTTGCCCTGGCAGTAAAAAATATGCTGGGCCTGGTTTGTGACCCGGTTGGAGGCCTGGTCGAAGTTCCCTGTGTTAAGAGAAATGGTTTTGCCGCTGTTCAAGCCCTGCTTGCAGTAGACCTGGTCAGAGGTGGATTGAAAAGTGTGATTCCTCCGGATGAAGTGGTTGATGCCCTGGCTGAAATTGGTCGTTTATTGCCCTCATCTTTAAAAGAAACAGCAAAAGGAGGGCTTGCTCAGACAAAAACCGGCCTGGATATCAGTGAGAAAAACAGGTGATTATCTAAGCCCTTTTTTGGTGGCTAGAATTGCATCAATTTCCTGTTCACTTACGCCGAAAAAATCGAATATTTGAGGGTAGATATGAGATTGGTAGCGAGCCCGGATTATTTTGTGAGCAAAATAATCCGCCAGGTGGACAATTGCTAACAGTTCTTTGTGAATAATATTTTCATCCAGAGGATGATGATGGTACATTGCAGCTTCAATAATTGGCAGAGGAAGCTCCCACCAGTTGAGAAGGAAAGCTCCCATCTCCGAGTGATCTATTCCCAGGACTTCTTTTTCCTGGTTGGAGATTGTTTGGTTATCCTTGGGTCTCTTATTAGGATAATTTTCCCCGAAATACTTTACCAGAAAAACCCTGCCCAGGTCGTGGAAAAGGCCCGCTGTAGCATGGGTTTTCGGGACTTCTTTGTTTAAAAGGTGCCGAAATAAAACATTGGAAATTTTATTGCAAAGGCTGGAATGTCGCCAGAGTGTTTCCTGGTATAAATTTCCTACCCGATCTTTTTCCAGCCAGTCAAAAACAGAGGAGGTTAAAATTATATTTTTTGTATTTATAAGCCCCAGATAAACCAGGGCATCTTTAATTGAACCGGTATTGACCCGGTAAAAGGCGGAATTTACAACCCTTAGCAAGCGGGCGGCTATTGCAGGGTCTTCTCCTATGGCCGCAGCGATTTCATCCATTGAGCGGTCTTTTTCAATTAAATCCTGAATTTTATAATAAGTAAAACCCAGGGGAGGGAGATCCTCTAAATGATTGAGGTGGAAGGGAAGGTTTTTTCCCTGCAGGCGTTTCTCGAGGCTAAAAAAACTTTCAATCATTTTTAATAATTCCTCGTTATCCCAGGGTTTTAACAGGTACATCTTGGCCAGATTTTTCTGGAAAGCTTTAACCAGAATTTCCTCGTCAGCATATCCGCTAAGGATTATCCTGATTACATCGGGATAATTTTCCCGGACAATTTTTAATAGAGAATATCCATTCATCTGGGGCATTCTAATATCAGAAATGATAACACTAATTGGAGTAGAGGAAAGAATTTCAAGTGCTTCTTCTCCGCTGGAAGCAAGGTAGACTGGATAGTCGGAAAACAAAAAACATCTTTTAAAAGCTCTTAAAACAGCTTCTTCATCATCGACAAAGAGGATTGTTTTTTCCATAAAAACCACCCGTTTCTTTATTCTAAATTTAATATTTTCCATTTTTCCAGCAAACCCTTCAGTTTTTCAAGAAAGAGGTGAAGACAAATTTGAGAGATGGGGAAAATGAAAGAAGGTAATACTATAAAGAATACCCTAAGGTTATTATCGGAAAAAATTGAAATTTTTATAAAAAGGGAAATATTCTTCCGGGGTGTCTTGCAGCACGTTTGTTCGCGTGTTATAATAAATTAACCCATTCTATCCAGATTCTGATAAAAAAAACTTTCTTGGTTTGGGTAATTTTTGAGCAACCGGGGGGGTTAATGCAAAAATCAATCGGTTTGTAATAGGGTTTGAGTTTTTTAAAAGGGGGTTTTAAAAATGTTTGGGGGAAAAATTTTTCAAATTTCTTTAATTTTTGTTATGATTACAGTTTTGTTTGGGGGAACTCTTCTTGCAGCGCAACACAATGAACTGCATTTCCCAATTGATGTAACCGGATTTTCCAGCCAGGATCTAAGTGAAATCCAGATTATAGTTAATGGACAGACCGTACAGACAGATGTAGACCCGGTTATCAGAGATGCGCACTTACTTATTCCACTTCGTGCAGTCTTTAATGCCCTTGGAGCTGAAGTTCACTGGTTTGAGGATCCCCGGACGGTAGCCATGGTTGACCAAGAAAAGGAAATCAGGATAATTATCCAGCTGAATAACAATGTTGCCTACGGTAACCGCAAGCACTGGAATTTTGAAATGCATCCTATTTTACATGGTGATAGAACCATGGTTATGCCTGAGGTTATTGCCCTGGGGTATGAAGTAGAGGTTGAATGGAATAAGGATACAAAACAGTTGAGAATTAACACCAATTAATAGCTGAAAGGCCCTTAAAATAGGGCCTTTTTTTTTATGTGCAGGATAATTTTCGTTTGTATATAAATTAATATAATATGGATTAAAATTTAGAAAGGAGGTCGAATATGGGCAATCTTACATATCCCTGGTTTAAGAGAGAAGATGTTGATGGTTTTTTTGCTCTTTTTCAGAATAACCTGGCCAACTTTTTCATTATTTCTACTGTTATGCTGGGTCAGGGCTTTCCAACTTCAATTGTTTTTGGAAGGGTAATTCCTGGTGCAGCTATCGCAGTTATTTTTGGGAATATTTATTATGCTTACATGGCGAAAAGGCTGGCTCAGAAAGAGGGCAGGACCGATGTTACCGCTTTATCCTACGGGATAAGCACTCCCCCGATGTTTATTTTCCTTTTTGCAGTCCTGGGGGCAGCTCTTGCGGCAACTGATGGGGATCATGAACGAGCCTGGCAGATTGGTGTTGCGGCGTGTTTACTTGGTGGTATTATTGAAGTGCTGGGGAGTATTATTGGTCCCTGGGTCCGGAACAACCTGCCCCGGGCAGCAATGGTTGGTGCCCTTGCCGGTGTAGCTATTTCTTTTATCGGCGGGGAACTTTTCTTCCAGACTTTTGAAATGCCGATTGTCGGGTCCATTGTTTTAGCAATCATTGTTATAGGTTTGGTTGGGCGGCATGCCATGCCCTTTAAACTTCCTGCCTCTTTATTGGCCATTGTAATTGGAACCGTCCTAGCATATGTCCTGGGCCGAGCTGACCCGGCAGGAATTTCCGAAGGCTTTACCCACTTTGGTTTTTATTTCCCCTTACCAACAATTGCCGGATTTACAGGTTTTGCTGAGATGATCGGGGTTGGTGTTTTAGCAGCTGTAATCCCCATTTCCCTTTATAACTTTATTGAAACAATGAATAATGTTGAAGCAGTTGCAGGTCTGGGAGATGACTACAATGTCAGGGAATGCCAGCTTGTGGATGGGGCGGGAACAATACTTGGAGCCCTTTTTGGCGGCGTATTCCCTACAACAGTTTACATTGCTTCAACCGGGGCCAAGGAAATGAAAGCAGGCCGTGGTTATAGTGTCTTAAATGGTGCAGCCTTCCTTTTATTTGCTATTTTTGGAGTTATCGCAGTAATCGCTCAAATAATCCCGGGACCGGTAATTGCCCCAATTCTTGTTTACGTAGGGATTGTAATGGTAGGAAAAGCCTTTGTAACCAGCCCGGAAAGACACTCTCCCGCAGTTGCACTTGCCATGTTCCCCTATCTTGCAAATTACCTTACGACTAATTTCAGAGGGCTTGATCCAGAAACTTTCATGGCAGAATATCCAGCAGTTGAAGCCCTTGGACAGGGAGCAATGTTTACTGCCTTGGTCTGGGGCGCCTTTGCAGTTTTTGGTATCGATAGGGACTGGCTCAGAGGAACCGCTATTTCTTTTACTGCTTTTATTTTAACCGGGATTGGCGTTATGCATGCTCCCCGATTAGGCTTTAATTTTGGCAGCGAATTTGCCATTGGCTATTTGATTTTAACTATTGGAATGTTTTTCATGTATCAATATTTTGGCAAGGAAACCCCGCAAGAAGTGGAGAAAGCTGGAAAGAGTGATTAAAGAAAGGGCGCCACAAAGGCGCCCTTTTTAATTTCTGATAATCAAAAGGAATAGTTTTTATAATGGAGAATGAGTACATATCGTCCAATTATTTTGGGAGGCCTAACACCGATGAAATCAATTGCACTTGCCAACCAAAAAGGGGGGGTAGGCAAAACAACTGCTTCTATAAACCTCGCTTCGTTATGGGCAGGCAGATCAAAAGTGCTCTTGGTTGATATGGACCCTCAGGGGAATTCAACTTCTGGAGTAGGAATTTTTACAAAAGAAGTTAAATGGACAACCGCGGATGTCCTCGAAGGAAAGTGTTCAATCAGGGAAGCGGCCCAAAAAACAGGGTTTGCCAACCTATCAATTGTTCCTGCCCACTTGGGTCTAGCGGGACTTGAAGCAGACTCCCTTCCCATCCATCGATTAGAAGAAAACCTGCAACAGATTGAAGGAGAATTTGATTTTGTAGTTGTGGACTCTCCTCCTTCCCTGGGGCGCTTGACCTTAAATGTTTTTGCTGCAGTGGAGCGCGTGCTGGTGTTCATAAAAGCAGGGCATTTTTCAATTACCGGGTTAGAACAGCTCTTTTTGACCGTGGTTCGATTGCGGTTAAGGAATGTTAACCAGAGTCTGAAGGTTCTCGGGCTTTTTTATAATGAGGCCCAGCCCAATACCAGGCTGCATCAGATGATTCACGGGGCTTTAAGCGAAGCATACTCTCCTTTAATCCTGGGGGCCTATATTCCACGAAATGTCCACCTGGGAGAAGCCCAGGTTGTTGGTGAACCCATAAATTTTTTTGACCCCCGGGCCCGAGGTTACAGGGCCTATCTGCAACTGGCGGAGGAGGTGCTGCAGAAATGGTAAAGAAAAACAAAAAAAACATCCCGCCTGGAACAGGCCCTTGATGAAACTCTGGATCGCTTTCTGGAAAAAGTTAAATTTGAAGAAAAAGAAGAAACCAAAGAGAGAGAAGACCTTGGATTCACTCTTGCGGATGGTAGTACCTACATTTTATCCCCAGAAGAAGAGAAGAAATTAAGTGACCTGGCCGTTGAAAAGGATCAACAGATTACTAACTTGATAGGTAAAGCGGTTGGGGAATATCTCCAGAGGGAAGAGAAATATTTCAGCAAAGAAGTTATAAAAAAGGAATTATTTTTCTGGCAGAAAAAAGTCGAAGCTGTCCAGGAAGGAAAGGCCGAAAGTGATTTAAGCTCCAAAGAAAGGAAAGTCCTTTTAAGCTATTTACGGCAGCTTGCTCGAGGCACCTGGGAGGAATAAAAAACTGGTTTTTTTACCAGGAAATAATAGATGGTGAGGTTTAAAATGGATTATACAACTGTGGTTATTGGCGGAGGACCCGCAGGAATGATGGCAGCAGGAACTGCTGCTGAACGTGGGCACAGGGTTGCAATTCTGGAAAGGAATAGAGTTTTTGGTCGAAAATTATTAATCACCGGGAAAGGGCGCTGCAATATAACAAACGCCACAGACATTGAAAATCACATTGCCAATCTCTTCCCCCAGGGGAAATTTTTGTATTCGGCCCTTAATGCTTTTCCTCCTTCGGCCTTGATGAATTGGCTGGAACAAAGGGGAGTTGGGTTAAAGGTAGAGAGAGGGCAGAGGGTTTTCCCGGTTGATGATGATGCCCACAGAATTAGAAATGCCCTGGTTGAGTTTATGAAAAAAAATGGAGTTGACCTTAAACCTTTAAACCGGGTCCTGGAGTGTAAGAAAAAGGGCGACAAGTTTTCAATTTTTACCGAGGGGGGCCAATTTAAGTCTGAGAATTTAATCCTAGCAACTGGAGGTAGTTCTTACCCCCAAACAGGTTCTTCAGGAGATGGGTATACCTGGGCCAAAAATTTTGGTCATAAAGTTAAAACCCCCGAACCCGGGCTGGTCCCTTTGATAGTTAAAGAAATAACCCTTGCTCCAGCCGCTGGCCTGGTATTAAGAAATGTTGGATTGAAGCTCAGGGACAAAAGGGGGAAAATCCTGTTCAGTGAACTCGGAGAGATAGATATAACTGAAAATGGGTTTTCCGGAGCACTGGTCCTTTCGGCAAGTATTTTTGTTAAATCAGGGCAAGAATTTTTTCTTGATCTGGACCTGAAACCCGGATTGGAACCAGAACAATTGGACAGGAGGCTGCAGAGAGACCTGGAAAATAAAAGTAAGGAAAATCTCCGGGGAATATTGGGCGGTCTTTTACCAAGGGATTTAATAAGCCCCCTGATAAAATTTACGGGGCTGGATTGGGAAAAACCTGCAAGCCATATAACCCGGGAAGAGAGACAGGTAATCGGGGAAGTGCTAAAAAGCCTTTCCTTTTCAGTTGTGGGGAAAAGGGACTGGTCTGAAGCGATAATTACCATGGGAGGGGTAAAATGCGGTGAAATTATTCCAGCAACGATGGAATCAAAACTTGTTCCAGGGTTATTTTTCGCAGGGGAACTAATCAATATCCACGGGTTTACCGGAGGTTACAATTTACAGCTTGCTTTTTCTACTGGTTTTCTCGCAGGAGAAAATTGTTAGGGTTTTTTTGCGGGGGAAAAAGGGAAAAAGCAGGTTTATGGTGAATTCCTGCTATGGCGGTTTTATTTTGCCGCTATTAATTATTTTTACAAGGAGTGAATGTTTTGAAAACGCAAGAAATTTTAAAAGTAACCGAGCAGTTTTCGGCACCAAACTATCTACCGCTACCTATTGTAATCGAAAAAGCAGAAGGGGTCTGGGTTGAAGATCCCGAAGGAAATCGTTACATGGATATGCTCAGCTCTTATTCAGCTCTGAACCAGGGACATCGGCATCCCCGGATTATTGAGAGAGTTAAAGATCAACTGGATAAGGTTACTCTAACCTCAAGGGCTTTCCACAATGATCAGTTGGGTCCCTTTTGCCAGGAATTAGCCGAACTAACAGGGAAAAACCGGGCCCTGGTTATGAATACAGGGGCAGAAGCTGTCGAAACAGCGATTAAATGCGTTCGCCGCTGGGCTTATGATGTAAAGGGGGTGGAAAAAGACAAAGCGGAAATCATTGTTTGTGAAGGTAACTTTCACGGCAGAACCACTACTGTAATTTCTTTTTCCTCCAGCCCCAATTATTACAGGGGTTTTGGTCCCCTGACTCCCGGATTTAAGGTTATTCCCTATGGAGATATCGAGGCCTTAAAAGAAGCAATTGGCCCCAATACAGCTGCCTTTTTGGTTGAACCAATTCAGGGTGAGGCAGGGGTAGTTGTTCCCCCCGAAGGTTATTTAAAAGAAGCAGCAGAAATTTGCCGGGACAATAACGTCCTTTTCCTGGCTGACGAAATCCAGACGGGTTTTGGTCGAACCGGAAAATTATTCGCCTGTGACTGGGAAGATGTAACTCCCGATATTTATATACTGGGTAAGGCCCTGGGAGGAGGAGTAATACCGGTTTCAGCTGTTGTTGCTGATGGTTCTCTTTTGGACCTCTTTAATCCTGGCTCTCATGGTTCTACATTTGGAGGAAATCCTTTAGGTTGTGCCTGTGGAAGAGCAGCTGTGGAAGTGATCAAGGAAGAAAACCTTGTTGAAAGATCTTTAGAACTGGGAGAGTACCTGCAGAAAGAACTGGCAACTATTGAAAATCCCGAGATAGTTGAAATCCGGGGCAAAGGACTTTTTGTAGGAATTGAATTAAAAGGAAAGGCCCGTCCTTACTGTGAAAAACTCAAAGAAGAAGGTGTCCTCTGCAAGGAAACTCACGAGAATGTAATTCGCCTTGCTCCGCCCCTTATTATTTCCAGGGAAGATCTGGACTGGGCAATCGCCAAGGTGAAAAAAGTCCTGCAGCCCTAAGGAGGGAAAAGAGTGTTTTTTGTCAGGCCTTTAGTGGCCCTGTTCATCGCCCAGATTTTTAAAATTATAATTTATGGGTGGAAAAACAAACGCTTTGATTTCAGGCGCCTGGTTGGGGCAGGTGGTATGCCCTCGTCTCATGCTGCCTTTACAGTTGCCTTAACAACCCAGTTAGGGAAAGATGTGGGTGTAGATGGACCTGTTTTTGCAATAGCCTTGGTTTTTACAATGGTTGTTCTATATGATGCTGCCGGAGTCCGCAGGGCCGCAGGAAAACAGGCCGCGATTTTAAACACAATTATGGAAGAAGTTATGGCGCATAAAAAAATTGAAGAAGCCCGCCTGAAAGAACTGCTTGGACATACTCCGTTTGAGGTTCTTGTAGGAGTTGTTCTGGGTTTTTTAGTTGGCTGGTGGTAAAATCCCCCCTTTGGGGGGATTTCCCCCTTTATAGGGGTTGTTAAATAAAAGGGAATTAACTGGGATGGGAGAATTAAATACTATCAACAATATGGGAGGTGGGAAAAATCACTGAAGAATTTTGTTCAACCTGTTTTAGCAGACCCGCAACCAATAGAGCCCGCTGTCGGAGATGTTTTATTTTTGATGTTTTGAAAATGTCAGGAGCGGTTCTTTTTGCCCTCATGATAGGTGTTGTGGGCTGGAGATTTGCCCACCCCATGCTGGGGATCCCTATTTTTGTAATTTTTTCTGGCTGGGCTGTTGCCTGGTTTTGGACCCGGGGCAATAAAAATGATTAAAAAGTCAAAAACGGAGGGAACGAAATGAACAGAATTAAGGGAAAGATTGTTATAATCACCGGGGCTTCATCGGGCATCGGGGAAGCCTGTTCCAGAATTTTCGCCTCCCACGGAGCAAATTTGTTATTAGTTGCCAGGCGCAAGAAAAAACTCGATCTTCTCCGGGAAGAACTGCTAAAGGAAAACAAAATAACTGTAAAAACCTATGAACTTGATGTTTGTGACCGGGAAAAAGTTAAAGATTGGGCCGGCACCCTAAAAAAAGAAGACCTTACGCCCGATATATTGATAAATAACGCTGGCCTGGCCAGTGGGCTAAATAAATTTCATGAGGGTGATTTCACCGATTGGGATAGAATGATTGATACCAATGTAAAAGGTCTGCTTAATGTTTCTCGGGTAATTTTGCCGGTTATGGTAGAAAGAAACCAGGGGCACCTGGTAAATATCGGGAGTATTGCGGGGCACATGGTTTATCCCCAGGGAAATATTTATTGTGCAACAAAATATGCGGTCCGGGCCATAAATGAAGGGATGAACATTGATCTTTATGGGACCAAAATCAAGGTGTCCAGTATTGATCCCGGGGCGGTTGAAACGGAGTTTTCCCGGGTCAGATTTAAAGGGGATGAAAAAAGAGCAGCAAAAGTTTATGAAGGGTTTGAACCCTTGAAACCCGATGATATTGCAGATGCTGTATTTTACGTTGTAAATTCCCCCGAACATGTCAATATTCAGGACCTGGTTATTATGCCTACTGCTCAACGCAACCCTTATTTATTACACCGGGAGGAAAAATAATTAAAAGGCAAGGAGAAAGTTATGAAAATCAGAAGATATATTGAAAAAGATTTTCAGGAAATTAAGAGAACCTGGGAAGAAATCGGCTGGCTGGAGCCGAAAGAAGACAAAGAAATTTTTAAATTTTTTGTGGAGAGTTCCAGAATTTTGGTTGTAGAGCTGAATGGAGCGGCTGAAGCCTCTGTTTTTAGTATTTCTGGAGATTTAAACTACAATGGAGTGCAACTTCCACTGCATGCAGTTGCCGCAGTTACCACCAGCAGGATTTCCCGCAAGAGGGGCCTGGCAGGAAAAGTCACCGCCCTCGCCCTGGCCAGGGAGGCTGCTGCAGGGAAAAAAATAGCCGGCCTGGGCATGTTTGAACAGGGTTATTACAATCTCCTGGGATTCGGTACCGGTCCCTATGAACATCACCTATCTTTTGATCCTGCGGAACTTAAGGTTCCCAGATCGAACCGCCCTCCCTGTCGGCTGGGAGCTAAAGATTTTCAGGAAATGCACGAAAACAGGTTGCAAAGGCTGCAAAAACATGGTTCGGTTAACCTCTACCCCCCTGAAGTTACAAGAACGGATCTGTTATACAAGGACAGTGGTTTTGGCCTTGGTTTTCGCGATCCAGATAGTGGAGAACTCACTCATCATTTTTGGATTAGCCCTGATGATGTTGAACACGGACCTTACAACGTGCTTTGGACTGTATACAGGGAAAATAAACAGTTTTTAGAATTATTGAGCCTGCTTCGGGACTTGGGGGATCAGATTAACCTGGTTAGAATTGCTGAACCTTCCGGAGTGCAGCTCCAGGATTTCCTCAGACAGCCAATGAAAAGCTCGAGGATTTCCAAAGGTGGAAAGTTTGAGGTTAAAAACCGGGCTCTGGCGTACTGGCAGCTGCGAATTTTGGACTTGGAAGGCTGTATAAATAATACGCATCTGCCGGGGAGAGAAGTTTCTTTTAACCTGGAATTAATGGATCCAGTTGAAAAGTTTTTGCCTCCGGAAGAAGAATGGCAGGGGATAGGAGGAGAATATCACCTGACCATTGGGGCTGAATCGGAAATAAAACGTGGTTTGCAAAACAACCTGCCTACCCTAAAAGCTTCAGTTGGGGCCTTTACCAGAATGTGGATGGGAGCTTTACCTGCAACGGGCCTGGGTTTAAGCGGTGATTTTTGTGCATCAGAAGATCTATTAGAGGAACTTGACCAGGTTTTTTTAATGCCAAAACCTAGATTGGATTGGGATTTCTAATGAAAAACGGTATTTTTTTGGAAAATAAGTGGGGGTGCTGGGGTGCAGCCTGGAAAGAAAATAAATTGTTTGCCCTGCACCTGCCTGGCTCCCTTCAGGGGGCAATGAAAAAAATAGATTTAAACCAGGATCCTTTTTTAAAAAAAGTAGCCCGAGAGATATCGGAATACCTGGAAGGGGAAAGGTATAGCTTTGATATACCTTACCTGCTTACAGGGACAGAATTTCAGCGTTCAGTTTGGCAGGAACTCCTTAAAATTCCCTATGGAGAGACCCGAACTTATGGAGAAATTGCAAAAAAACTGGGAAGTTTGGGTAGAGCTCGGGCTGTTGGGGGCGCCTGCAATAAAAATCCCCTCGCAATTATTGTTCCCTGTCACCGGGTTATCGGTAGCGACGGGGACTTAGTTGGGTTTGGTGGCGGGTTGTCCCTGAAAAGAAAACTGCTTGATCTGGAAGGAGGAAGATTTTAGTGGAAATTGAAATTACACCCCGGGCGGAGAAAAAACTGGAAAAGAAGGGGAGGGTTTTTACGATTAAAAAAGTCTTTTACGGGGGCTGAGGAGGTTATACCCCATTTCCTGCCGTGTCTGCAGGTGAACCGGCTCAAAAAGATGAATTTACAAGAGTTGAAAAAGATAATTTTACCTTTTTTATTGTTAGAGAATATGCTGCGTCCCGCTTGAAAATCAGGCTTCGCTTTTTTGTTTTTGGAGAACCACTGGTTAGTATCCAGGGGTAAAAAAGGGAAGGATGGTTATGTTAAAAAAATTAGCTGGCTTGTTTTTAATAATAATAATTTTAACGGGGGGTCAGGCCCTGGGATCTGCTCAACAGGGAACTATAACCCTCTGGGAAACAGAACCCGCTGTTTTACAGGTTGCTCACCCCAATGTTTGGTCTTACCCGGCAAAATGGGACCTGGAAAATTTAGATAATATTCCACCTGAAGCTGGTGTTACTTTTATTCGCCTGGATTGGGAGGTTTTGACCTCAGGTGGAGTTGCAGGACTACAGGTTATTCTGGGTAAAGGGCAGAAGGGATCCGAGAAGGAAGGGGAAGAGCAAAAACCTGAACATGTTTTTTTGTTGAATAACAGTTCCACAGATAGTTTTGCCGGGCTGGATCCAGCCCAAACCTGGGAAGTTCGTTTCAGAGCCTCTTGCTGGGAAAGAAGGGGACTTCCCCTGCAGCTAGCTATAAAAAGATTGGTTATTGGTTGGGAAGTCACGGGTAAATGAATTGGAAGGGGGTTTTATCTTGAATAAAAAAAGGGAGCCCAGGCTGGATAATCTGGATATTGTAGAGATTGAACAGATTAGAGCTCTTGCTCACCCTGTCCACCAGAAAATTTTTAAATTAATGGAACAAAAAGGTGCCTGTACTGTTGGAGATTTCTCCGAGTTTTTGGGGATAGAACCGGGGGAAATTGAAGGCTACATGCACGGGCTTTTGGCCATTGGTTTCGTCGATGTATTTACCGAAGAAGGAGAAGAGTTTTACTTGCCTGTTGCGAAATATTACCGGATAAAAAAAGAATTGCTGGAAAAAGAAGAGGGAATGGATTCTTTTAGAGAAATGCTGGTTGACCGCCTGGCGGGCTTTGCCCAGACCATGGCCCACCTGGATAACGAATTTATTGAACGGGGGCGGATCAGTTTCCACCAATTTAAATTTGAGCCAGATGATTTTGCCTGGGCCAAGCTAAAGTTAGAAGATTTTTTAAAGGAAATGATGGAAAGATCCAAACCTGTTTTGGACGAAGATACAAAACTTTATGAAATGGCCCTTTTTTTCTATCCCCAGAAACCTTCGGAAAAAAAATAATTAAGCAAGTCAGGATGATTAATAATGAAACTGGATATAATTGCCACAGCGACCTTTGGATTGGAAGCTGTTGTAGCCCAGGAATTAAAGGAACTGGGATATGGTGATCTGAAAATTGAACATGGCAGGGTTGAGTTTAAGGGAAAAGAGAGGGATATTTGCCTTGCGAACCTCTGGTTAAGGTCTGCAGACAGGGTGCGCTTGAAGATGGCTGAATTTGAGGCAAAAACCTTCGACCAGCTTTTTGCAGGGGTTAAAGAGATCCCCTGGCCGGATATTCTTCCAGTTGAAGCCCGTTTTCCCGTAGAGGGAAAATCGGTTAAATCACAGCTTTCCAGTGTGCCTGCCTGTCAGTCTGTTACAAAAAAGGCTATTGTGGAGAGAATGAAGCAGAAAACGGGAATAAAACAGTTCGCAGAAACAGGACCTTTATATAAAATCGAAGTAGCTTTGCTTAAAGATATTGCAACAATTTCTATTGATACTACGGGTCCTGGGCTTCATAAAAGGGGTTATCGCGAACCGGGGAGCACAGCACCATTAAAAGAAACTCTTGCTGCAGCTTTAATTAACCTGGCCCGCTGGAAACCAGATATTCCCCTGATCGATCCTTTTTGCGGTTCGGGGACAATACCAATTGAGGCCGGGCTTATTGGGACAAATACTGCTCCTGGTTTGAATAGGAACTTTGCTGGAGAAGAGTGGCCCCAGTTGGGCAAAAAACTCTGGAAGGCCAGCCGGGACGAAGCTTTTTCTAAAATTAATAAAGATCGAGACTATTATATTATGGGCTATGATTTTGACCCTAAAGCAGTAAGAATTTCCCGGAAAAATTCTTCCAGGGCTGGACTGGAGGAAGCAATTCATTTCCAGGAACAGGAACTCCAAGAAGTGAATTCCCGAAAAAAGTACGGGAAAATAATCTGTAACCCTCCTTACGGAGAAAGATTGGAAGAAGTGAAAAATGCCGAAGATTTATATAAAAAAATGGGGAAAGTTTTTAATAAACTGGACACCTGGTCTTTTTATGTTCTGAGTGCTCACCCGGGTTTTGAAAGATTTTTCGGTAAAAAGGCCAGCAAGAAAAGGAAACTTTTCAACGGGAATATCCGGGTAGATTATTACCAGTTTTTCGGCCCCGCACCTCCAAGAAATTAAAAGGTGGTAGGAATGAATTTTTTAAAATTAGCTCAGAAAAGAAAAAGCATCAGGGATTACCTGGAGCAAAAAGTGGAAAGGGAAAAACTGTTCAATTGCGTTCAGGCTGCTCTTTTAGCTCCCTCGGCCTGTAATTCCCAGCCCTGGACATTCATTATTGTGGACCAGCCCGAAATCAGGGATAAAGTTGCCCAAACTGCGAGTAATACCCTTCTTCCTCTAAACCACTTTGTCCAAAAAGCTCCGGTAATTGTGGTAGTTGTCTGTGAACCGGGAAATTTAACATCACGCCTGGGAGGTAAAATTAAAAAGAAGCAATTTCAGTTTATTGATCTGGGAATAGCTGCCCAGCATTTTTGCCTGCAGGCTACGAGTTTGGGGCTGGGAACTTGTATTATTGGCTGGTTTGATGAAAAAAAATTAAAAAAAATTCTCCAGATACCCGATAATAAAGAAGTAGGGTTATTGATTACGGTTGGTTACCCTGAAAAGGAAAAACAGGGCCCGAGGAAAAGAAAAAATCTTGATCAGGTTTTTTCTTTCAATAGTTATAAGGCAATGCGGTAATCCAAAAAAACCTGCCCTTTAAAGTATCTGGAGGTGGCTTAATGTTTAACAAACTACAAAGAAAACTGGTGCTGGTTTTTTTGATCGTTGGGCTTTTGCCCATGCTGGGAATGGGTTTTATCAGCTACTGATCCTCACAAAATAATATTCGGGAAGAAGTCCTGAAGGCCAATGACTTGTTTTTAGAACAGGTAACGGCCAATGTTCAGGATTTTTTACGGAAAGAGAGCGAGATGCCCTTTTTATTTCCCGAACCGCAGATGTGAATAATACCCTTGACTATTTAAGGCTTGCAGGTTATGACCTGGAAAGTTCAATGTGGAGAAGCAGGCGAAACGTCCTTGAAAATTTTGCCGAATCTGTTATACAGGAATTCGGGTATTTATCTTTTTTTGCAACTGATTCCGAAGGAAAAATTGTTTACAGTACAAACGAAGATGAAATTGGTTTGGAAATGAAAGAAGAAAGGTTTGTGGCAGAAGCTTAAAGTGGTTCTGTGGGCTGGTCCGAATTTTTCTTCTCTGAAGAAATTGGGGAGAATGCAATGGTGGTTACAGCTCCAATAGGTAGGGACCGCCTTCTGGGAGTTGTTGATATTACCTTTCCCCGGTCGGTTATCGATGAAATGATCTGCGGGGGAGTAGGCAGTCTTGGAGAAACCAGTCCTGCTTTTTTAATTAACTCTGAAGGACTTGTCCTTACAAATACCCGGCAGGAACCCTTTGACCGAAGCTCTGCTCTTCAGGAGAATATTGAATCTGAAGAAGTTAGCATCCTGGCCTGACCAATCAACCAGGGAGAAATGGATTTTATCCACCAGGCAAAATATGAAGGTTTCCGGGGTAACCACGTTTTGGGAGTATGGGAGTTTTGCAACTGGGTGGGATGCCTGCAGGAATTGTAATTAAGGTTGATCAGGATGAAATATATTCTCAAGCCCGGGTCTTGTGGTGGGGAATTATGCTGATTATGGCCGTGGGAATCATGGTAATTATTGGAACAAGTTATTTCTTTTCCACTTCTATTACAAAACCGGTTTTGGATATAAGAAGTAAGATGGGGGAAGCCGAGAAGGGTGATCTGACGGTTAAACCTGAAATAAAAAGCAGGGATGAAATTGGACAGATGAGCCAGGCTTTTGCTAAAATGGTCCATGGACTACAGGAAAGCCAGGAAAAAGTTAAAAAGCCTCATCTAAAATTGATTTTTCCTCTTAGAAAATTGCGACTACTGCCGAACAACTTTATTCCGATTCTACAAGCCAGAATGAGTCAATTCAGGATTTGACGGCAAGTATTGAAGAAATGAATGCATCAATGAATCAATCATCGGAAAATGTTCAGGAGGAGGCTAACTACTCTGAGGGTAAAGTTAAAAGTGCGCGGGATATGAATTCTACCTTCCAGATTGTCGCGGAAAACATTCAGAAAGTTACTGATGAAATTAGCGGGGTTACTGAATCCCTGGGGGAAATGGATGCGGCTATAAATGAATCCGTTACTGTTACCCGGCCACAGAAAAACAAATGGAAGAAGTTTATTCCGTGACAAGAGAAGGCCAGGAAAAGGTTGAAAAGGTTATCCAGGGAATTGAAGAACTGAAAAAAGCAGTCCAGGAACGGGCCAGGGTGGTTAATTCCCTTGGAGATTCAGCAGGTAAAATTGGAGAAATTATTGAAGTTATTGATGATATTGCCGAACAAACAAACTTACTCGCCTTGAACGCTTCGATTGAAGCAGCCCGAGCAGGTGAAAACGGAAAAGGTTTTGCGGTAGTCGCTGGAGCCACTGGGGATCTTGCGGATCGGTCCCAGGAAGCCACAAAAGATATTGCACAGTTAACAAAGGGCATTCAGGGTGATGTTTCTCAGGCAGTCAAAACCAGCCAGAAAGGCCAGGAGGAAGTTGAAAATGGAGTTGTCCTGGTCCGGGAGACCGGAGAAGCTTTTAAAAAGATTTTTGTAACAGTGGAAGAAGCAACTAGAGGTATCCAATCCATTACCAAAAACGTAAATGAGGAAGCCGAACAGAGCAAGAGGGTCAGTGCTGCGGCGGATAAAATTAATGATCTGATCGGGGAAGTAGCATCAACAACCCGGGAACAATTATCAACCACGGAGGAAATGGTTGGGGTAAATGAGAAAATGTCCGAACTATTCAGGGATGTAGCCGCTGCCATGCAAGAGCATTCAGCAACCAACGATCAGATTGCAAATAACGTGGAAAAAGTCAACGAAATTACCGGTAGCAATCAAAAAGGTAATAAGGAAATAGCCCGGGCGGGTGCAAAACTGAAAGAACAGGCTGATGATTTAATGAAAATGGTGGAAAAATTCAAACTGGAATAGGCAAGAAATATTTAGGACTTGACGAGGAAAGGACGAAATTTAAATGAAACAATTAGGACTTATTGTCAATCCCATCGCCGGTATGGGAGGAAGAGTAGGCTTAAAGGGAACCGACGGACCTGATATCCTCGCTGAAGCCCGAGCAAGGGGAGCAACACCTCTTTCCCCCGCAAGGGCAAAAAAAGCCATGTCCAATCTTCAACACTTGAAAGATAAAATAAAGGTTTGGACCTGTCCTGGGGATATGGGCGAAAACATCCTGCAAGAATTGGGACTTGAATACGAAGTTATTTCTCTTGAAATTAATGATGGAGAAACCAGTTCCGATGATACGGTTAATGCTGCCCGGGAACTGGAGAGAATAGGGGTGGACCTGATTGTTTTTGTGGGCGGGGATGGAACGGCCAGGGATATTTTTAAAGCAATTGATGCTGCTCTTCCTGTGTTAGGTGTTCCTGCCGGAGTTAAAATTCACTCCGGGGTTTTTGCCAACACTCCGGCTGATGCCGGGCAACTTCTTTTGAATTTTTTCCGGGGTGATATAGAAAATTTGGTGGAAGCCGAAGTTATGGATATTGATGAAGAAGCCTTCAGGGAGGGAAGAGTTTCAGCAAAACTTTTTGGCTATTTAAAAATTCCTGCTGATAATCGACTTATCCAGGGGTTAAAAACAGGAGTTCAGGAAGAAGGACAAGAGGCAATCCTGGACGGAATAGCCGACCGGGTTGTAGAAGATATGGAAGAAGGAACCTTTTATTTGATTGGTCCGGGAACTACCACCCGGCGGGTCATGGAAAAGCTCAATCTTGAGTATACCCTTCTGGGAGTAGATGTGGTTAGAGATGGCAAACTCCTTGCTCTCGATGTAAGTGAAAAAGATATTCTTTCCTTGCAAAAAAAGGGTAAATGTAAAATTGTGGTTACACCCATAGGCGGCCAGGGTTTTGTTTTTGGGAGGGGAAATCAACAATTCAGCCCCGAGGTTCTCCGGAAAATAAATAAAGAAGATATTACAATCATAGCTTCCAAAAGCAAACTCGAATCAATTCCCGATGGGAATTTAAAAATTGATACGGGAGAACAGGAAATCGATCAAAAGTTCAGCGGTTTTTTTCAGGTCAGGATTGGCTACCTCGAAGAAAAGGTTTACTCAGTTCGTTCTACTTCCGTTGATTAATAGTTCTTTGGCCAGTAATCTTCTCTTAAAATTTCAAGTTGGAAGATCAAAAGGGGTTTTATTTTCCCTTAGCCTGAAATTGTATACAGATTGTTTAAAACCGGGGTTGTTAAAACCCCGGTTTTTAAAAGAATAAAGTTGTATTGTTTTCTGGACACCTGTATAATAGAGGAAAGGGAGGTGAAGAGGATGCTGGAAATGAAGGTAAAAACTGTAGCCCTGATTAAAGATGGAAGTTTTTCTGTGCTGCTTGCCGATAAAGAAGAAAAGAATTTTTTGCCCATAATGGTGGGACCCTTTGAAGCTCAGGCAATTGCTCTACCTTTACAAGGCAAGGCAGTTCCGCGTCCTATGACCCATGATCTCCTGCGTTCAGTATGTGACAATCTAGATGCTGTTGTTGAAAAAGTTGTTATTTGTGATATAAATGATGGAACCTTTTATGCTGAATTATATTTAAAGCAGGGAGATAAAGAGATTGTAATTGACTCCAGGCCAAGTGATGGTATCGCTCTGGCTTTAAGGTGTGAAGCCCCAATTTATATGGGCCCTCATTTAATTGAATTCACCTATGATTCCGAAGATATTGTATTCAGTGAACGTCCAGATGAAATTTAGAAAATTTAAATTTTAGTATAAATTTATTGATAGTAAATTTAAGGCGTTACTATCGCCCAGATTTAAGGTGATTTTCTTTGAAAAGAGCTTACAAGATAGTTTTGATTATATTAATTGCCCTGCTTTTGCTCGTGATTTTCCGGCAATTTCAGTTTGTAATCCTGGAAAAGACAGCTAAACTGCTGGGAACTTACAATGTGCAAAATATGGAAATGGAAATTACCTATAATCCGGAAAAAGCCCGGGCGGATTTTGCAGTTGAAATAAAAATTTCTCCTGCTTCCCAAAACCCCAGGTCTTTTCTGGTTTTCGCTTTTTCTCCCCACCTGGAAATTAAGGGCATGCAAATTAATGGCCGGGAAATTAGTTCCCGCGAGATGTGGGTACTTCAATTTATTGGAGTTCCCCAGGAACTGAGGAATGAAGAATTTACTCTGGCCCTGCAGTACGAAGGCCCTCATGAAGGGATTTTTGAGAGAAGCCCCGGTTACAGCCGGGTAGAAGGAGCCTATTTTGATATCCTGTCGCTCTGGCAGCCAGTGGTTTTGGGGCCTTATCTGGAAAACTTCCGGGATGTCAACCAGGTTGTCCGCTTAAATTCCCCTCAACCAATGCTGGGGGTAACGGGTGGAAAACTTTTAGAAGTCAGGGAAGCAGATGGTTTTAACCAAAGTATCTGGCAGAGCGGAATGCTTTCTTCAATTATTTTTTATCCCTACCAGGAATTTTCCTATGTAGGTAGCTCCCGTTTTATGACCCTGTTTTTACCGCCGGAATTAAAACATCTTAACGAAAACCTGGCTCAACTCGCTGATGATATTTTCAGCCAGTTCAATAACAAATTGGGTCCCGCCGGCCCTGAAAATTTTACCCTGGCAATTGTTGACAGCCAACAAAGGGGTACTTTCTATCCAGATGGCCTGGTTTTGCTTAATCGGGCTTCCCTGGAAAAATACTCAGAAAATCCGGAAAATCGGGATTTTCATACGCTCCTGGCTCACGAGATTGGGCATTACTGGTTTCACTTTGAAACAATCTCCCTGGCCAATCTCTGGGGTGGGCAGTGGTATATGGAAGGTTTTACCGAATACCTTGCAATTTGGAGTACCGGTCAGCGTTTTGGAGAACTGGATTATAATAACAGGATTAGAAATGCAGCAGGCCGCCTGCAAAGGGCCCCTGCAGCCAAACCCCTGCTCCAGTATTCCTACCTGGAATATTCCCCTGTTCCTTATTACAAGAGTGTTCTCATGCTTGATGGAATAAAAAGGACCTATGGCGAAGAAACTCTTTTTGAATTCATCAGGGAAATCAGGAGCAGCACAGAAACCGATCTGGTCAAGGCAATGGAAATTTCTGCCCAAAAAATTTTCCAAGAAAATTACTCCTATTTTTTCCGGCACTGGCTTCAGGGTTCTACTCCTGTGGAACTCTTTATTGAACAGCTAATCGAGGGTTCCGAGGATCAACTTTACCTTGTAGTTACCAGTAATCAAGAACTACGCTATCTAGTAGATATAATTATTGAATACCCCTGGGGAACAAGGGTTATTAACCCCCGTATCGCCCGGGGAACAAATGAAATAATCCTCCCTGTTGAGGAAAATTATCTTTCGATCAGGCTTGATCCCCACGGCCGTTTATACCGCTTTGAGGACACACCAACTTTGAAATTTGAAAGGTGATAATATGGAAAGTCCAAAGAGTTTGGCTTTACTGGGGGCAGGCAACAGGGGCCGCAGAGTTTATAGTAAATACATTCTCGAGAATAAAAAACGGCTGAAACTGGTTAGTCTGGCCGAGCCCATAAAAGAGCGTCGCGAGATTGTGGCCGGTGAACACGGCCTAAAATCTGGTGATGTTTTTTCTTGCTGGGAAGAATTACTTTCCGCCCGGGAAGACCTGGACGGGGTAATTGTCTCCACAATGGATAGAGACCACCTTGCCCCAACTTTAAAAGCCCTGCAGAAAGGGTGCAAAGTGCTTTTAGAAAAACCAATGGCAACAAAAATCGAAGATTTGCTTGATCTCACCGGGGCAAATCAGGCCCATCCAGAGAAAATTATTGTGGCTCATGTCCTCAGGTATACCAGGTTTTATAAAAAAATTAAAGAGATCCTGGATAAAAAGGTAGTTGGGAAAGTTCGCCTGGTTCAACATACCGAAAAAATTGGTTTCTTCCACTTTGCCCATAGCTTTGTCCGGGGTAACTGGCGAAAAGAAGAGAATAGTTGCCCGATAATTTTAGCCAAATGCTGTCATGACCTTGATCTTTTGCAGTGGTGGCTCCCACATAAATGTACAATACTGCGATCTAGGGGTCAGCTTTCCTTTTTTAATTCTGAGAATAAACCCCGGGAGGCCGGGGACAGATGCCTGCAATGTTCTTTGGAAAGAACCTGCGCCTATTCTGCAACAAAAATTTACCTTGCCGAAAATACTGACTGGCCGGTAACAGCGATTACTGAGGATTTAACTCCAGAGGGGATAAAAAAAGCCCTGGAAGAGGGTCCTTACGGGAGATGTGTGTTTGCCTGTGACAATGATGTCCCTGATCTGCAAACTGTAGAAATGGAATTCGAGGATGATTTAATTGTGCAGTTTGCCCTCACTGGTTTTTCTGGGGAAATCAACCGCACGACAAATATTTTTGGAACTAAGGGTGAAATAAGGGGTGATTTTGCAAGCGGGAAAATCGTGGTAGAAATTTTTGGACAGGAAAAGGAAGAAATAAATTTGGCTCCTGATAGGGGCGATCATGGCGGAGGAGACCTGGGGTTGATGGATAGCTTTACCAGGTTTCTCCAAGGAGAAAAACTGGAAATTTCTTCAGGAGTGGATACATCTTTAGAAAGCCACCTGCTGGCTCTGGCAGCAGAAGAATCCCGAAAAGAAAAAAAAGACATCGCCATGAGTTTATTCCGGGAAAATTTTATAGAAAACAAAAAAGGCTGCTAATCCAATATTGATAGGGATTAAGCAGCTTTTTTATTTGATTAATTGGGGTTTTCCATTTTTCTCGGCAGGAAACTGATAGATATTTTCAAAATCAATATTTTTTCCTGTACAGAGATTTAAAACCTGTTCCAGTTTTTCGCAGGAAAATTTTCCGGCAAGTCCACAGGATGAACTGATCTGGCGGGGGACAGGGATAATTTTTACTTCTAAATTTTCTTTTATAGCCAGAGTCTCCCAACGCAAAGCAAGGTGAGTGCTGGGAAATGTAATAGCACAGAAATGATTTTTATCCATTTTTTTTCCTTCGTTTTAAAGTAATCAGGTAATCTTCACCCTGGTTTTCTATGGAAAAAGAAAAACTTTCTAATTCGGCCTGGTTGCAAATATTATCGCGGGCAACCTCTGAATCAACCAGGATTTTAAATTCGGAAACTTCTTGGTTAAGAATTTGTTCTCTGGTTTTTAAAACAGGTTCCGGACAGGAAAGCCCCCGGGCGTCTATAGTAATTTCGTTCATTATTAACGGCCTCCTTTACTTTTTATTAAAAAATATTACACTACCTGCAATGGCAAGGGTAAAAATAAAACCGATAATTACAGCTACTTGCCCGGGCAGGTCCAGACCGGCAGGGGAGCCTGCCAGACCAAAGTTATGAGAAAGGGCCGCTCCGGCAAGCATACCCATAAAAACCAGCCCGGAATCGGTATTACCTTCTCCAGCAAGTATTAACTGGCGGAGAGGACAGCCCCCGAGCATTACTGCAGTTAAGCCAACCAATCCCAAACCAAGGAAATTCCAGATAGCATCGGTGTGGGCTATGGGCTGATCGGAAAAACCAAGGGAGAAATTCCCCAGGATAATATTTCCCAACAAAGCTGCGGCAAAGATGCCAACAATACCATAAAACAGATGAGGATTTTTTATTAAGAATAAATCCCTTAAGGCGCCAGCTGTACAGAGCCTGCTGCGCTGAGCAAGGGTTCCCACTAACAAACCTGCTCCCAGAGCCAGTAATAGAGGTGCTTTTAAAGAGCCCGGTCCTGTGGTACTGGAAAGGAAAATTCCGGGAGATATAACAAAAATTATCAATAAAATAGCCATAATAAGGGGGACAATAAAACCATTGGTTTTGTTCAAAGCTGGACTCCGGCCCAGGGAAAAACCCATTTTCAAAAACTCGCTCCCGACCCAGATCCCCCCAGCAAATCCAAAAAAACCGATCAGGGCATTCAGGTCCCCGGCTGCCAGGCGTAAAAGCATACGCAGGGGGCACCCCAAAAAAGCCAGGGCCCCTATCATCATGACAATTCCCAGGGAGAACCGAATTAAGGGGGCTGAACCTCCCCGGGGTTTAAATTCTCCAGTAAAAATAGAGAGGATAAAGGATCCTAAAATAAACCCAATTACTTCTGGCCTGATATACTGAACCGGGGTTGCTCGATGGAGCCCCAGTCCTCCTGCTATATCTCTTACAAAACAGGCAACACAGATTCCCATATTCAGGGGATTGCCCCACAAAACCAGAAAAGAACCAAGCAAACCGACAATAATTCCTGCGATAATAACGAGTTTATTGCTGCTCATTGCAACCTCCTCTTTTTTTCCCACTGTAAATATTATAAAGGCAAAAAGAGGAAAAAGTAAATTGCAAATATAAATAGAATAAATATAATATATAGATACAAGCAATAAAAAAGGGGGAGGCTGGTTTGGATTTCCACAGATTAGAAATTTTTGTTGAAGTAGTTAAAGAAGGGACTTTTTCCCGGGCCGCGGAAACCCTCTTTTTAACTCAACCAACGGTTAGCTCCCATATGGCAAAGCTGGAGAGGGAAGTAGGGTCCTCTCTTTTTGAGAGGAGAGGGAGAAAGGTTGTTTTAACACCAGCCGGGGAAGAATTTTTCCCCATTGCCCGGGACATAATCAATATGAAAGCTAGGGGCCTGGAAAAAATTTCTCGGTTTAATGTTGAATCAAAAGGAACAATAGAAATAGGGGCTTCTTCCACTCCTGGAACCTATTTGTTACCAGGTTTGCTGGGGGAATTTAAAAAAGAAAACCCGGGTATTTCCTTTTCTATTAACCTTACCCACAGCCAGAAAGCCCGGGAACTGGTTGCCAGTTATCAAAGCGATCTGGGGATAACCGGGGAAGGGGAGCTGGGCAAAGACCTGGACCAGTTTTTGCTTTATCGGGATAAAATGGTTGGAATAATCCCGGGGGGACATCCCTGGCAGGGTAAGGAAATAGAAATTAAAGATTTACTGGAAAGCCATTTAATCGTCCCTCAACCTGGTTCTGCTACCAGAAAAATTTTCAGTGAGGGCTTGGTTGCAATGGGTTTTCCCCTGGAAAAATTTAAAATTTACCTGCAAATTAACAGCCTGGAAGGAATTAAAAACCATGTCCGTCAGGGCCTTGGAGTTAGTGTTATTTCCTCGGTAGCTTTAAAGAATGGTGATCAACTGGGGGAATTTTTCATCAAGGGCCTCGATTTATACCGGAATTTTTATGTGGTTTACAACCCGAGGAGGGTCTTCCCCGGCTGGGTTGATAAATTTTTCCTGTTTTTAAAAGAAAGGAGCGAGTTAACGTGACCAGAAAAATCTACCTTGATAATGCAGCTACTTCCTGGCCCAAACCACCAGTTGTTATTGAAGCGATGAGTAATTTCCTAAAAGCAGTGGGCTGCAATCCCGGACGGGGAGGATACGAATGTTCTTTAGAAGCAGGAAGAGAAATATTGAAAACCCGGGAAACGGTGGCGGGTTTTTTTGGATCTGATTCACCTGAAAATGTTGTTTTCAGTCAGAATGTAACCCAGGCTTTAAATTTTGCTCTCTATGGACTTTTAAGAAAAGGTGACCATGTAATTACATCTGATCTGGAGCATAACGCAGTCTGGCGACCTTTAAAAACCATGGAAAAAAAGGGATTGATTTCCCTTTCAGTTTACCCCTTTTCCCTGACCGATTTTTCTGAAGATAAATTCTTAAATTTGCTCACACCCCAGACCAGGGTTGTTGTTGTTAACCACGCTTCCAATATTACTGGACAGATTATCCCCGTGACCAGGGTAGGAGCGGTTTTAAAAGAACGTAATCCTTTTTTTGTTGTTGATACAGCTCAGACTGCGGGAAGCATTCCTATTGACGCCCCGGAGGCAGGAATTGATGTAACTGCTTTTACCGGGCATAAAGGGTTACTGGGTCCTCCTGGAACTGGAGGGATGCTGCTCAGTGAAAGGGCTGCAAGAAACATTAAACCCATTATCCAGGGGGGAACAGGCAGTATTTCTGACAGTGAATTCCAACCTGATTTTCTACCTGACAAAATGGAAAGCGGAACTCCCAATACTCCCGGTATAATAGGATTGAGAAAGGGAATTGAGTATATCCAGGAGAAAGGAATAGAACAGGTTGAGGCCAGGAAAAAAATCCTGGCCAGGGAATTAATAAAAGGTTTTGCCCAGATTACAGGTGTAAAAGTTATAGGAGTTTCCGGGGAAGATAGTGTTCATACTGTTTCCATTACTGTGGAAGGGCAGGATACCGGGGTTTTGGCGCATCAACTGGGTGAGGAGGGAATTCTTGTTAGGTCAGGGTTGCACTGTTGTCCAGCAGGCCACAGGGCCCTGCAAACCTTTCCCGGTGGAACTTTGCGTTTCAGCCCCGGTTTTTTTAACACCGAAGAAGAGATTTGGTCTGCAATTGATATTCTTAAAAGGCTGGTATTGGAAAATAATTGACAGGCTGGAAAAAATACTGGTATAATTTTACTATCCTTTTAGTACTGTATTTAAGAAAAATATAAGGAGAAGGGCGGGGAATTGGAATGATAATTTTCTTAATTGTTATAGTTTTAATTGTAATATGGGGCCTTGTGGGTTATAACGCTCTTGTTAGAAAAAAGAACAGTGTTGAAGGAGCCTGGGCCCAGATTGACGTCCAGTTAAAAAGGAGATTTGACCTGATCCCGAATCTTGTTGAGACAGTAAAGGGATATGCCAAGCATGAAAAAGAAGTGTTTGAAGAAGTAACAAAAGCCCGCAACATGGTAACCCAAGCGCGAAATACCGAAGAGAGAATAGATGCTGAAAACCAGCTGGGAGGTGTCCTGGGGCGTCTGATCGCTGTCGCGGAATCCTATCCGGATCTCAAGGCCAATCAAAATTTTCTCCAGTTGCAGCAGGAATTATCTTCAACTGAAAACAGTATCGAAAGGGTTCGGCGAAATTATAATGATAAGGTTATGTCCTACCGGGCTGCAATCAGGCAGTTCCCGACCTTAATCCTGGCAAGGCTTTTTAATTTTTCAGAAGAACCCTATTTCGAAGCCCAAGCAGAAGAAAGAGAAAACGTCAGGGTTAAATTTTAAAACTCGATAGTTGACAAAAGAAAAAAAACCGGGTAAAATTAGGCAAAGCAAAAAAGCTATGACCGGGAAGAGTAGGTGTGCCTTACTGGCAGAGAGGGAAAACCAGGGCTGGAAGTTTTCCTCAGGAAAGCGCACTGAATACCACCCGAGAGCTGGTTGCTGAAAGGGTTTTCCCGATTAAGCAGGCCCGGCGCAGGCCGTTATTACTGGAGAGAGGGCTTAACCCGAGCCAAGTAGAGTGGGACCGCGAAACCTTCGTCTCTACATTTGAGACGAGGGTTTTTTTTATTATTAAAATTAAGGAGGAAGAGGAAATGGATAAAATTAATCTGGAAAGCTATCGCCATACCGCCGCACATGTAATGGCGCAGGCTGTTAAAAGACTTTATTCCAACGTCAAACTTGGAATCGGGCCTGCAATTGAAGATGGTTTTTACTATGATTTTGACCTGGAGGAAAGAATTAATCCTGAAGATTTAAGCCGCATTGAAGAAGAGATGAAAAAGATAATCAAAGAAAACCTTCCTTTAGAAAGGGAAATACTGTCCAGAGAAGAAGCCAGAGAATTACTGGAAAAAGAGAACGAAAACTATAAATTGGAACTATTGGAAGAACTGGAGCCCGGGGAAGAAGTATCAATTTACCGCCAGGGAGATTTTTTTGATCTTTGTAGAGGTCCCCACCTGGAAAGAACCGGCCAGTTAAAAGCGTTTAAGCTGCTCAGTGTAGCTGGAGCCTACTGGCGGGGCGATGAAAAGAATAAAATGCTGCAGAGAATTTATGGAACTGCTTTTCCCGATAGAAAAGAATTAAAACAGTACCTGTATCGCCTGGAAGAAGCAAAAAAAAGAGATCACAGGAAGATTGGAAAAGAGCTCGATTTATTCAGTATGCATGAAGAAGGGCCGGGCTTTCCTTTCCTGCATCCGGCAGGAGTTGCAATCTGGAATGAATTGACCCGCTACTGGCGAGAATTACATCGGGCCAACGGTTACCAGGAAATAAGGACTCCGCTGATTTTGAATGAAGAACTGTGGCATCAATCCGGACACTGGGATAATTACCGGGAAAATATGTACTTTACCAGAATTGATGAAGACAACTATGCAATTCGTCCCATGAATTGCCCAGGTGGAGTTTTAATTTATAAATCCAGACCTCACAGTTACCGGGAATTTCCCATGCGGGTTACTGAACTGGGGCTGGTCCACCGTCATGAGCTTTCTGGGGTTTTACACGGGCTGTTGAGAGTTCGCTCGTTCCATATTGATGATGCTCATATCTACATGCTTCCCGAACAGGTTACCGATGAGGTTCTGGGGGTAATTCGCCTGGCAGAGGAAATTTACAATACCTTTGGCTTAAAATACCGATTGGAGTTAAGCACCAGGCCGGAAAAATCAATGGGTAGTGATGAAGATTGGGACCAGGCGGAAAAAGCACTTGCCTCCGCCCTGAAAAAAAGAGGCCTCCCCTATCAGCTCAATGAAGGAGATGGAGCCTTTTACGGTCCCAAAATCGATTTTCACATCGAAGATTGCCTGGGAAGAAGCTGGCAGCTGGGAACCATTCAGCTCGATTTCCAGTTACCCCAGCGATTTGACCTGACTTATGTTGGTCGGGATGGGCAGGAGCATCGACCAGTTTTATTGCACCGGGCACTTTTTGGTGCCCTGGAGAGGTTTTTGGGGATAATAACCGAGCATTTCGCTGGGGCTTTCCCAACCTGGCTGGCCCCAGTCCAGGCCAGATTTATTCCTATAGGTGAAAACCACGTAGAATATGCTCGCAAACTTTGCCGTGAACTGGAAAATGAAGGGATCAGGGCTGAAGTTGATGAGCGAGATGAAAAAGTGGGCTATAAAATCCGGCAGGCCCAAAAAGAGAAAGTTCCCTATATGCTCGCTATTGGTGATCGGGAAATGGAAGCGGAAAAAGTTTCCCTGCGCCACAGGCAGAAGGGTGAAGCTGGGCAGTTTGATTTTTCCCGCTTTAAAGAAGAACTCCAAAAAGAAGTTAAAGAGAGGAAACTGGAAAGCTTTCTTGACGAAAACTGAGGAAGGTGTCTAGTGTGAAAAATATCAGCCTGCAGTGGCCCGGAAAGGGTTCAACCCCACCCCCGGGGGAACCCCTCTTAATTCCTGAAAAAGAAATAGACCAGGGAGAGAATCTCCTGTTGCAGGGGGATAATTATCCCTGGTTAAACTGGCTATTGAAAAACGGTATTCAGGCCGACCTGATTTATATGGATCCCCCTTTCTGTACGGGGAACCGTTTTTCCAGCAAAGTCAGAACCAGGGCGGGAAAACTGGAAGTGGAAAAACTGGGTTTTCATGATTCCTGGAACGCTGGGGTTCCCACCTTTCTGGAAATGCTCCGGGTCAGGTTGAAAAAGTGCCGCGACCTATTAACAGAAACTGGTTCTATTTTCGTTCACCTGGACTGGCGGGTAGTTCATGCTACAAAATTAATAATGGATGAAATTTTCGGGGCGAAGAATTTTCGTAATGAAATAATCTGGTGGTACCACGATCCCTCTGGTTATACCAAGAAAAATTATATGCGCAAACACGATACAATCCTTTTTTACTCTAAATCTGATAAGTACAAGTTCAACCTGGAAAAAATCAGAGTCCCTTATTCCCCGGGGACCCTGGATCAGGCTGAAAAAGGGGTTGTATCATTTGGCCGGAAAACAAAAGTTAACCCACGGGGGAAAGCTCCCGAAGATGTCTGGGAAGTTCCCATTATTAATTCCCAGGCTCGAGAAAGGCTTGGTTATCCGACCCAAAAACCTCTTGCACTCCTGGAAAGGATTATCAGGGGCAGTTCTGATCCGGGAGATGTAATTGTTGATCCCTTCTGTGGGTCGGGAACAACCCTGGAGGCAGCAGATACTCTTGAGCGTAAATGGATTGGAATAGACCAGAACAATTTTGGCCTTTTTCTGGCCAGAAAAAGGGTTAAAAGTGAATTCCAGTTTCGACGAGATGGAAGCTTTCTTTTAGAAAAAGGCCGGGAGTTATTGCAGGAGTATTACGAAAAAAATCCTTCTCTCGGGGCAAAAACCTTTTTTAGCCCTGACGAAAAGGAAATTGAAGCTCTAAAGAAATATGATAGGGAAGAGGATCTCCACTGGTGGGATATACAGTATCCCTGGTCGCTGGTGGAAAAACTGGACAAAATAAATAATAAACTATTTCTTTTTCCTCTTTATGATCAAACCGGTCTTCCCCTGGGAAGACTGGATGCGGAAATTGAAGTAATAGGAGAAAAAGTCGTAATTGCAGTTCAGGATTATGAACAACCCTTGAGAGAGGAAACCTCGCTGGCAAAACTGGCTGCAGAAGAGCTTTTGGAAACGGTCAATGTTTTAATTGATGGGGAGAAAAAAGCAGTGATAATGCCACCATTCCCCCGAAAAGTGAGCATCCCTCTTTCTGGAGAGGAAGAAGAATGTTGTCTCGAGGTGGTTGATATCTTTGGAAGGGAAAGGATTATTACCAAAAGAATAGGTTGAAAGGGATTTAAAAAAAATTTAAGTAAGTTTTTATAAGGATACGGGCCTTTAAGCCCAGTTTTTGCCTGAAAACAGGAGTTAAAGCGGGCATAAGAGGGTATAAGGGGTTTGGTTTTTTTGAATTTTAAAGGCGGGTCTGATAGAATAGGTCAAGAAAACAAAAAGAGAGGTTTACCCTCTCTCTTTATAATGTCCGTTCCACTTTTCCGGAACGAATACAGGTGGTACAAGCCTTTATTCTTTTAGGAGAACCACCAACCAATGCTTTAATTTTTTGCAGGTTGGGTTTCTGCTGGCGGCGGGAGATACCCGTAGTTTTACGGCCAACACCGCCAAGGCGCTTTGCTTTTCCTCGCTGGATTATTCGATTAGCTGTATTATTGCCTTTGCCACAAATGGCGCAAACCTTAGCCATTGTTCCACCTCCTTTACAGCACCTTATTCTACCACACAAAGGGGTATGGATGCAAGGGTATTTGCAGGAACCATCGGTTTAAAGGAGAATTTTATATTAGAAGGTGTTAGTATAGGAAAGGGGGAGCTTCAAATGACCCAAGAATTTCAAAATGAACTGGGGAAAGTTCATATCTCCAAAGAAGTAATTGCGAATATTGCTGGACTAGCAGCAATGGAGTGCTATGGATTGGTAGGTATGGCCTCTAAAAAAATTCAGGATGGCCTGGCCGAATTATTGGGAAGAGAAAACTTAAGTCGAGGTGTCGCTGTAAACAGTGAGGGAGATAAGCTGGTAATTGATCTTTATGTTATTGTAGAGTATGGGACAAATATAACTGAAGTAGCCAACAACATTATTGATAAAGTAGCGTTTACCATGAAAAATATTCTTGGTTTACAGGTGAGCAAAATCAATGTATATGTTCAGGGGGTGAGAATTGGTGAGACAAACTGATCCCTCTCCAGAAAAAAAAGTAGAAAAAATCGACGCCCCGCTGATGAAAAAGATGATTGTTGCAGCCACCCTCTGGTTGAATGAAAATCAGGCCGAGGTTGATGCCCTCAACGTTTTTCCGGTTCCCGATGGAGATACAGGAACTAACATGTATCTGACCCTGTTTGATGCAGCAAAAGAAGTTGAGAATATAGAAGAAAATGAAGTTAGCAAGGTTTTAGATGCTTTTGCAAATGGTTCTTTGATGGGAGCCCGGGGAAACTCTGGGGTTATCTTATCCCAGATTTTTCGGGGTTTTGCTAATGGTGCTCGGAATAAAAAGCACCTGAATCCAAAAGAATTTTCCTACGCCATGGGGGAGGCGGCAAAAAAGGCATACCAGGCAGTTATGAAACCAGTAGAGGGAACAATTCTCACCGTGGTTCGGGAAGCTGCGAATGCGGCCAAAAAAGAAGCTGAAAAAACCGATGATTTCCGGCAGTTGCTTGAAGTTACTCTACTGCAAGCTGAGGAAACACTGGAAAAAACACCTGAAATGCTTAAGGTTTTGAAGGATGCAAATGTAGTTGACGCCGGAGGACGTGGGTTTTGCCTGATACTTGAAGGCTACCTTCGTGCCTTGAGAGGGGATAGTACTCTGGAAAAAGAACTGAAAAAAGTTGCCCCGGCAGATCCTTCCCGAAGTGTTAAAGCGGAAAAACTAGAATATGCATATTGTACTGAATTCCTGATTAAGGGGCATAAAATTAACCTCGAGAAAATCAGGAAGTATCTCAATCAATACGGAGACTCCATGCTTGTTGTAGGCTCGACAGAAGTTACCAAGGTTCACATTCACACTAATAACCCCGGGAAGGTTCTTGATTATGCTGTTCAATATGGGCGCTTGAGTAAAGTCAAAATCAATAATATGGAAGAACAAATAGAAGACAGATACGGGTCTATTCCCGAAACTTCCAGTGAAGAAGAAATACCCATGGAAAAAGCCTTCGGAGTAGTTGCGGTTGTAGCAGGCGATGGTCTTGGTGATATATTTACCAGTCTGGGGGCAGATGAACTTGTTACCGGGGGGCAGTCGATGAATCCCAGTACTCAGGATCTTGCTGCGGGTTGTGAAAAAATCCGCTCCGAAAAGATCATAATACTGCCTAACAATAAAAATGTAATTTTTGCCGCAGAACAGGTAAAAGAAGTAACTGAAAAAGAAATTTTTGTCCTTCCATCTACTTCAATTCCCGAGGGAATTGCTGCAATGATGAGAATCAATCCGGAAGAAGATTTTGCAAGTATTCTTAAAGAGATGGAAAAAGGTTTGGAAGAAATCAAAACCGGGGAAGTTACTTTTGCTGTCCGGGATTCTACTGTTGGAGGAATGAATATCAAGGAAGGCGATGTAATTGGCCTTTCCAATGGCGAAATACTTGTTTCCAATACTGATGTTGGGAAGGTTACCTTGGAATTGCTGAAAAAAATGGTTGATGAAGAAGACTTTTTAATTACTGTTTATCGGGGAGAGAAAATTTCCGAAGAAAAAGGCGAAGAGATAAAAGAAATGATCACCGAGGAGTTTTCTGACTGCGATGTTGAGATGTACCCTGGAAATCAGCCCCTTTATTATCTTATAATTTCCGTAGAATAATTTGGAGGTGACCCTATTGGAGAAAATTGCAATTCTTACTGATAGCACTTCTGATCTCACGAAACAAATGGCCGAAGAACATGATATTACCGTTGCTCCGCTCAGCGTTAATTTTGGCGATCAGAGTTTTTTAGATGGGATTGAGATATCACCCGAAAAGTTTTATGATAAATTGAAAACCTCTGACCGGTTGCCCACAACCTCCCAGGTTTCAGTAGGAGGATTTGTGGAAATTTACAAAGAACTTGCTCAAAAATTTGACACAATTATTTCCATCCATATTTCGGACAAACTTAGTGGAACCTACCAGGCTGCAGTCCTGGCAGCAAAGGAATTTTCTGATGTGGAAATCGTCCCTGTTAATTCGAAAACGGTAGCTACTTCCCTGGCTTTCCAGGTTCGAATGGCCGCTGAAGAAGTCCGCAAAGGTTCTTCCAAGGAAGAAATACTCAAAAAACTTGAAAAAACCCAGGAGAACCAGAAAATTTTCTTCTCGGTAAAAACCCTGGAATACTTAGAGAAAGGTGGCCGTATTGGCAAGGCCCAGGCTCTTTTAGGAACCCTTTTAAATATCAAACCTATTCTTACTGTTGACCGGGAAGGTTACGTTGCTCCATTGGAGAAAATAAGAGGGCATAAAAAGGTTTTGCAGAGGCTTGCTGATCTTTTTGGAGAGTTTATTGAAGAACATGGGCCCAATTGTTTTCAGGCTATTTTACACGCTGCAGCCGAAGAAGAAGCAAATGGGTTAAAAAAGGCCATAGAGGAAAAATTCGGGCCCCAGAAAATTGAAATCAGCCAGCTGGGCCCGGTTGTTGGTACCCATACTGGCCCTGGAGCTATAGGAATAGTTCTGACACCCAGGTAATTGGGAATATTAAAAATCCTAATGCATTCAGGGGAATGTATTAGGATTTTTTTTGGGAGGAGCGGTGCAGGTGACTGGACTGGACAAAAACATCCAGTATGTAAAAGGGGTAGGCCCTCGCCGGGCAAAGATGCTGGAGAAACTTGGAATCGAAAAAATTGAAGATCTCCTTTACCATATTCCCCGCCAGTACCGGGATCGTAGCCAGATAAAGAAGCTCAACGAGGTGGAGCCTGGCCAGGAGGTAACTGTAGCTGGGGTTGTAAAAGCCCGGGATAAAATCAGGACCCGGTCGGGCCGCAATATTTTTAAGATCGCTTTTTCTGATGAGACCGGGATTGCTTATGCTACCTGGTTTGACCAGCCCTATATTTTTAAAAATTTTTCCACTGGCCAGGAAGTGCTGATCAGTGGAAAGATCAGTGATAAAAGCTGGGAACAGCAAAAACGAATTGAGTTTATCCACCCTAATTTTGAGCTGGATGGGGAAGGGGGCCTGCACAGCGGAAGAATAGTCCCCTTATATCCGCTTACTGAGGGGTTGAATCAAAACCAGTTCCGACGCTGGGTAAATAGTGTCCTGGAAGAACATATTGGTGCAATCCAGGAATTTTTACCTGAAGAATTATTAAAAGAAATGGACTGGCCCGATCGACAGCAAGCCATTTGGGAGGTCCACTTTCCCTCGGACTTGGAAAAGAGAAAAAAAGCGTTTGAAAGGCTTGTTTTTGAGGAACTTCTTCTTTTTCAGGTTAAGCTTTCCCGCAAGCAAGAAGAAAAAAGCAAAAAAACAGGTTACTGCCATGAAGCAGCTCCTTCCCATACCAGGAAGTTTATCAAATCACTATCCTTTTCCCTGACTTCAAGCCAGGAAAAGGTCTGGAAAGAAATAAAAGAGGATATGGAAAAACCTGCACCCATGTCCAGGCTTTTACAGGGAGATGTGGGGGCAGGGAAGACTGTCATTGCACTGCTTTCCTTACTTAAAACAGTCGAAAATGGATGGCAGGGAGCTTTTATGGCTCCTACGGAAATTCTTGCCGAGCAACATTTTTATAAAATGGAACCGGTTTTTCAGGAATTCGGGCTGAAGACAGTCCTGCTAACTGGCAGTCTTTCTGCCCGGGAAAAGAAAAAAAACAATAAAGCAATTTCTTCCGGGGAGGCAGATATTGTTGTAGGAACTCATGCTTTGATTCAAGAAGAGGTCACCTTCTCCAACCTGGCCATGGTTGTAATTGATGAGCAGCACCGTTTTGGAGTTCAGCAGAGAGAAGCTTTATTAAGCAAGGGAATTACCCCGGATCTCCTAGTTATGACCGCAACCCCTATCCCCAGGTCACTGGCTTTAACCCTATATGGGGATCTTGAGGTTTCAGTTATCGACGAACTTCCCGCTGGTAGAAAACCAATTGTTACAAGGGTCCGACAGACCTCGGTCAGGCCAAAAGTTTACCAATTTATTCGGGAACAGGTTGGGCAGGGCAGACAGGCTTTTATTGTTTGTCCTTTAATCCAGGAATCAGAAAAATTGCAACTGGTTGCTGCGGAAGATATGTTCCGTTACCTTCAAGAAGAGGTATTCCCCGAGCTAAGATTAATGCTAATCCACGGACAAATTCCAGCCCAAAAAAGGGCGCAGGCCATGAAAGATTTTCAGGCCGGGGCAATTGATATTATGGTTAGCACAACGGTAATTGAAGTTGGAGTGGATATTCCCAACGCAACTATTATGTTAATAGAAGATGCCCACCGGTTCGGTCTTTCCCAGCTTCATCAGTTGAGGGGGCGAGTTGGCCGGGGTGCGGATCAATCCTACTGTATATTAATTTCCGATGCAGAAGATGAGCTGGCCCAAAAAAGATTAAATGCTCTTGTAGAGCACAATGACGGGTTTTTACTTGCCGAAGAAGATTTGCGCCTGCGGGGAGCAGGGGATTTTTTTGGAACCCGTCAGCATGGAGCTACTCCCTTCCGGTTCGCTGATCTGATTGCCCACCAAAAATTACTACGCTTGGCCAGGGAAAAGGCTTCCCGGTATGTTCAAATTTTGTATGAAAGCGACAGGCGCTTTCCAGGAGATATTGTCAGGTAAATCTATACCGGAACAATTTTTGGTGATGGAGGTGGATGATTGCGAGTTATTTCAGGAAAAGCAAAAGGAAGACGATTGAAACTTCCTCCGGAAAGCTATACCCGGCCCACCGCTGACCGCGTTAAGGAAGCTCTCTTTAATATTTTAGGGGAGAGAGTTTATGGGAGCATTTTTCTGGATTGTTTTGCCGGGAGCGGCAGTATAGGTATTGAAGCTTTAAGCAGGGGGGCAGAAAGAGTTCATTTTGTTGAAAAAAATCCTGCGGTGCTAAAAATCCTGGAACAGAACCTGGAAAAAACGGGATTTAAAGAGCAAAGCAGGATTTGGAAAGGTGATGCCCAAAGGGTATTACAGAGGGGATTTTCAGGAGAAATTTTTGATATTATTTTTCTGGATCCTCCCTATGCTTTAATTAATCCCGAGGAGTTTTTGGACTTAATTGAAAAGAATTGGTTCTTAAAGAGTTTAGGAATTGTTATTCTAGAAACATCAAGTCAGGCCGATTTGTTTGACCTCGGTTTTTGGCGGCTGGCGGAAAACCGGGTTTATGGCGATACAAGGCTTTTAATCTGGCAAAGGGAGTGAAAACAATGAACAAAATTGCGGTATATCCAGGGAGCTTTGACCCGGTTACCAATGGGCACCTGGATATAATAAAAAGAGCAAGCTACATATTCGATGAACTTATAGTTGCGGTTTTTAATAACCCCAACAAGAACCCGACTTTCTCCATGGAAGAAAGAGTAGAATTAATGCAAAAAGTTGCAGGTGATATTCCGGGAGTTCGGATTGATTATTTCAGTGGATTACTCAATGAATACGCAGTTCAGAAAAACGCCAGAAATATTGTTCGGGGTTTGCGAGCCCTTTCAGATTTTGAAAAGGAGTTCCAGCAGGCTTTAATGTATAAAAAGCTCAATCCGGACCTGGAAATCATGTTTTTAATGACTTCACAGGAATATGGGTTTTTAAGCTCCAGCCTGGTAAAAGAAATTGCCTCCCTTGGAGGGTGTATCGACGGCCTGGTTCCGGACCCTGTAAAGGAGTTTTTGCTGAAATATTACAAAAAACAAAACAAGAAAAAATAAAACCCCTGTTTTTCAACAGAGGTTATTTGTTTGCTAGGACAGGGATACGGGAGGAATTCTAAAATCCCGGCCACTTTTTTGATAGGCAGGTGAGGAAACAAAAAGAGCCCAGAGGTCAGTTGCCCTTGATTCGAGATCAATCATTTTTTGGATTTCTAAAATTCTTGGCAGACGGCGGATTGCTGGCCGGGTTATTAAGGGAAAATCTTCCCTATCCTTTAATTCGTGCAGGATCTGCCTGCCTTTTTCATTGAAAGCCAGAGGACGGAGATAAAGAGGGCTCTGGGGAAAGTTTATTTCTTCCCGGAAAGAAAGGGTAATATCAAGAAGAGTATAAACAAAGATTCTTTGCAGGCGAGTTTGAACAAAACACCTGGTCTGTAGTTTGCTTAGAAGATCATTCCATCCCGTGGTTTTTCCGGCCAGTTGTAAAAGGCGATTATCCAGTCCGGGGGCAATCTCGGGATAAAGGGAAAGGTCTTGCCCCCTGATACCGCGAAGCCTGGCCAGAAGAGGTTTGTCAAAAGAAGAAGCAAAAACGGGTCCATTTCCACTTTCCATTTCCCTTTTCAGGATTTTCAGAGAAGCCTCTGGCATAAATCTTTCCATTTCATCAAGGGGTTTTTTCCGGTAAATATGGTTTCGTATGGCAGTAGCACTGGGAAATTCTTCCCCCAGAGATTTCGAATGGTAAGGTGAACCCTTTCTGGGAATAACTACAGGTTTTAGAGGATAATTCTCCCGGAAAATTGACCGTAAATATTCAATACCCAGGATGTTATTGGGATTATCAACTAGCTCCGGGTTGATATTTAGAAATTTTTGCAGGGCAAGGCTGCGGGCCCGGGGAAAGGAATGCCCCTGATCCAGATTTGCCCTGAGCTCTTCAGAAAACTCGGGAGGTTCTCTGGAAATATACCTGGCGATTTCTTCAAGGGCTTTTAAATCCGGATTTTCTGCTCCAAAGGCAATATGGTTACAGCCTGCAGCGTTAAGGATTTTTGTTGCCCCGCGGGCGAAATAATCTGCGCTTGCACAGGCGTAAGGGAGGGGAAGTTCTAATACCACGTCTGCTCCACAGTGAATTGCCATTTCAGCCCGGCTCCATTTGTCAAAAATAGCGGGCTCCCCTCGCTGCATGAAAGTTGAGCTCATTACTACAACAGTTCTTTTTGCATTTGTTTTTTCCAGGCTTTTTTGCAGGTGATAAAGGTGACCATTATGAAAAGGGTTATATTCAGCAATTACTCCCAGAGTATTCAAAGGCAATCCCTCCCTAATTGTCTGAATTCGCCTTTTCAGGAACAAATCCTGTTTAAATAAGCAGGAGATGGGTTGTTTTTGTAGTAAAGTTTAATTTGTGAAGGTATTAACTCAAAATGGAGGTATAATCAGAGATGAATTTCATTCAGGAAATCAGGGAAAAAGCTCGACAGAAAAAACAAAAAATTGTCCTTCCCGAAAGCCAGGACAGAAGAATTATAGAAGCGGGGGCATTTTTAAACAGGGAAGGATTGGCTCATATAATCCTTTTAGGGAAAAAAGAAGAGATTATAAGCAAGGCCAAAAAAGAAGGTATTGAACTGGAAGGAGTAGAAATTATCGACCCTGCTTCCTTTCCAGAAATAGAGGATTTTGCAGAAACCCTCTATCAAATGCGAAAAGAGAAGGGGATGGAGAAGGAAGAAGCCCGGAAACTAATTACTGATCCTCTTTACTTTTCCACTATGCTGGTACAAAAGGGATATGCAGGGGGTTCTGTAGCAGGGGCAGATAATTCTACTGGCGATGTTTTACGACCAGCAATGCAGATTATTAAAACAGCCCCGGGAATCTCGGTTATCTCAGGTGCTTTTATTATGCTTTTGGATTCAAAATTTGCTCCTGACGGAAAACTTATTTTTGCCGATTGTGCAGTAAACCCCCAACCGGATGCTGAACAACTGGGCGAGATTGGTGTGGCTTCAGCGAAGACCGCCAGAGATATTGCAGGTCTTGAGCCCAGAACTGCCTTTTTATCTTTTTCAACCAAGGGCAGCGCTAAACATCCCCTGGTGGAAAAAGTCTCCCGGGCAACTGCCAAAGCTAAAGAACTGGACCCAGAAGGTGCGTACGATGGTGAACTCCAGGCAGATGCAGCACTGGTTCCTGATATTGGAAATAAAAAAGCTCCTGAAAGCAAGATTGCCGGTAAAGCCAACGTCCTTGTTTTCCCTGACCTGCAGTCCGGCAATATTGGTTATAAAATGGTTGAAAGATTGGGAGGGGCTGAAGCTGTTGGACCTATCCTGCAGGGGATGGCTAAACCCGTTAACGATCTTTCCCGTGGTTGTTCAGTAGATGATATCATTAACTTAGTTGCGATTACAGCATTGCAGGTAAAAGCATAATAATTAATGGGGAGGCAAAACTTATGAAAATTCTTGTCTTAAATTGTGGAAGCTCGTCAATTAAATATCAGGTTTTTGACATGAGAGATGAATCTGTTCTGGCTAAAGGAGTTGTTGAAAGAATTGGGATTGAAGGTTCTTTCCTGGATCACAAGGCTGAGATATCCGGGGAAAAAACCAAAATTGAGGAAGATGTTCCCGACCACAATACAGGAGTGGAGAAAGTAATCGATATACTCCAGGATGAGGAGTACGGAGTATTAGACAGCATCGATGATATAAAAGCAGTAGGTCACCGGGTTGCTCATGGCGGAGAGGCTTTCCCCAAAGCAACTATTGTAGGTGACGAGGAATTTAAGGAAATAAAGGATCTTTCTCGGCTTGCTCCACTACACAATCCTCATAATGCGGCGGGGATCAAGGTTGTTCGGGAATTATTGCCCAGGGTTCCCCAGGTTGCCGTGTTTGATACATCTTTCCATCAATCCATGCCCGAAAAAGCCTTTGTCTATCCCCTTCCCTATGAGTTTTATAAAGAACTGGGTATCAGGCGTTACGGTTTCCATGGGACTTCCCATAAATATGTTGCTCAACTGGCAGCCAGGGAAATGGGAAGAAAAATGGAAGATCTTAAAATCATTACCGCTCACCTGGGTAATGGAGCCAGTATTACTGCAATTGACCAGGGAAAATCAGTCGATACAAGTATGGGCTTTACGCCACTTGAGGGCCTGGTAATGGGAACTCGCTGTGGGGATATTGACCCGGCAATTGTCCCTTTCCTCCAGAAAAACAAAGGATGGGATGCAGAACGGGTAGAGAATGTTTTGAATAAAGAAAGTGGTTTGCTGGGAATTTCTGGCGTAAGCAATGATTCCCGTGATGTTGAAGAAGCCGCGGAAGAAGGGAACCACAGGGCAAAAATAGCAGTTGAAATCTTTTGTTACAGGGTGAAAAAATATATTGGAGCTTACGCTGCAGCGATGGGTGGTCTGGATGCAATTGTTTTCACCGCTGGCATTGGAGAAAACTCAGATATAGTTCGCAAGCAGGCTCTTGAAGGAATGGAATTTCTGGGTATTCAAGTTGATCCGGAAAAAAATAAAGCCCGCCGAAAACTGGCGGAAATTTCCTCTCAGGACTCCAAGGTTAAGGTTTTTATTGTCCCCACCAATGAAGAACTGGTAATAGCCAGAGACACCCACGAACTGGTTAACGGGTCTTCTTGACAAGGGATAACCTTCCTTATATAATGGGGTGAGGGTTTAAGGAGGAGTTTAAATGAAAATTAATCTCAAGGACATTTTAGGCTCCCTAGGTGGTACCATTACTGTGGAGGATGATTTTGCGATTGAAGAGATGGAAATTCAGTCCCGGAAAATTATTTTCCCTCACCCTCCCCGGGTTAAGATTACCCTTACCAATACTCAGGATGAAATACTGGTCCAGGGAACAATAACCGGTGAAGTTGAATTGGCCTGCACTCGTTGTTTGGAACCTTTCAAATGGTCTTTTTTGCGTGAGCTGACTGAAACTTATTCGAAGAAAGAATTTAACCTTGATGAAAATAGTGTTCTTGATATTACCCAAGAAATTTACCAGCACCTGGTTTTGAGCATTCCCATGCAGTCAATTTGCCGTGAAGGTTGTCAGGGACTTTGTCCCGGATGTGGAAAGAACCTGAATCAGGGCCAATGTGACTGCAAACAAGAAGCAATTGATCCTCGATGGGAGAAATTGCGCCAGTATCTGGAGAATTAATACTAGGAGGTGGCAAAATGGCGGTCCCCAAGAGGAGAGTTTCCAAAACTCGGAAAAGAAAGCGCCGCACACACTGGAAATTAACCGCTCCCCAGCTGGCGGAGTGTCCCAAGTGTCGCGAGCCAAAACTTCCGCACCGGGTATGTCCCGAATGCGGTAATTACAAAGGCAAAAAGGCAATTGAGGTATAATGGTTTTTGTCCTTTAAATACAAGATAAAGGAATTTCTTTATCTTGTATTTTTTTCGGCAAAATTTGGTGAAGGAGGGAGTAATTTGAAGGTTGCCATTGACGGATTTGGTGGAGATCATGCCCCGGGAGAAATTATTAAAGGGATTATTCAGGCTTCTCAGGGAGGCGGCCCGGAAGTTATTGTTACAGGAGATTCTGAAGCTCTGTCGAAAGAATTTGATAGGCATGGGGGCAAACCCGGGAATGTCGAGATATTTCATGCGCCGGGGCTTGTGGGAATGGGCGAAGCTCCCTCTAAAGTTTTAAGGGAAAAGAAAGATTCCTCTTTAATGCAGTGCGCACAGCTTGTAAAAGAGGGGAAGGCTCAGGCTTTTGTTTCGGCAGGTAACACCGGAGCAACCATGGCAGCAGGGATTTTTTTAATTGGTAGAACCCCTGGAATTGAACGCCCGGGAATTGCCACTCCTGTTCCGGGAATTGGCCAGATGGCTTTATTGATCGATGCCGGGGCCAATTCAGAATGCAAACCCCAAAATATGATCCAATTCGCCCAGATGGGGCGGGTTTTTATGGAAAGAATTCACCACAGGGATAATCCCCGGGTAGCACTTTTGAACGTAGGCGAAGAAGCAAAAAAAGGAACAAAAATCTATCAGGAAGCCTACGAAGAATTAGGAAAGATTGAAGAACTTAATTTCATTGGAAACATTGAAGGGAGAGATATTTTTACTGATACCTCCGATGTTATCATAAGCGACGGTTTTGTCGGGAATATTACTCTAAAAGTAATGGAAGGAGCAGGCAAAACCCTGGTTGATTTATTAAAAACTGAAATCAAAAAAAGTATTACCAGCAAACTGGGAGCTCTTCTTATGAAGAAGGCTTTAGTAACATTAAAAAGCAGGATGGATTACGAGGAATATGGTGGCGCTCCCCTTCTGGGACTGAAAGCGCCGGTCATAATCTGCCACGGGAGTTCCTCCGCCCGGGCCATTAAAAACGCCATTTTTGTTGGACAGGAAATGGTGGAAAAAAGAGTGGTTAAAACCCTGGAGGAATTATTCTAGGGCGAGGGAGTTGAGAAAATCCAATGGAAAAAGTTCAGGCGGGCATTCTTGGTCTTGGGGCAAGCCTCCCGGAAACAATATTAACCAATAAAGACCTGGAAAAAAAAGTCGATACCACTGATGAATGGATCAGGTCTCGGACCGGGATAAAAGAAAGGCGAATAGCTTCCCCTGAGGAAACAAACCTTTCCCTTGCAGAGAAAGCAGGGCGAGAAGCTCTGGATAATGCTGGAGTTTCTGCCGAAGAACTGGACTTAATAATAATTGCAACCGTTACTCCGGACATGGTTTTCCCCGCAACTGCATGTCTTTTACAGGACGCTCTTAACGCACCTACTGCAGCGGCTTTTGACCTGGAAGCAGGCTGTTCAGGGTTTGTTTATGGATTAACCCTTGCCGCCCAGTTTATTAATAATGGTAGTTACAAGAATATACTTGTAATAGGGGCGGAAGTTCTTTCCCGCATAACCGACTGGAAGGATCGCAATACCTGTGTTCTTTTTGGCGATGGGGCCGGGGCAGCAGTAATGGGGCCTGTTGACCAGGGGGGATTTTTGGGTTTTGAAATGGGTTCAGACGGAGGGGGGGGAGAGTTTTTAAAAATGCCTGCAGGTGGAGGGGCTATTCCTGCATCCCGGGAATCTGTTGATAATAGGCTTCACTACATAAAGATGGATGGCAATCAGGTTTTTAAATTTGCAGTTAAGGCCATGGCTCGCTCGGCCAAAAAAGTTGCGAAAAATGCAAACCTCGCCATTGAAGATATTGATCTTTTTATTCCCCATCAGGCTAACATCAGAATTATTGAATCTTCAGCTAAAAGATTGAAAATTCCTGACAAAAAAGTTTTCATGAATCTAGAAAATTATGGAAACACATCTGCTGCTTCAATCCCGATCGCTTTATATGAAGCCTGGAAGGAAGGGAAAATTGGTCCAGGGGATAAGATTCTACTGGTTGGATTTGGAGCAGGTTTAACATGGGGCTCGTGTATTGTGGAGTGGACCGGATAAAATATGTCATAGGAGGGAAATTAGGGGATGGAAAAGCTGGGCTTCCTCTTTCCCGGACAGGGGTCGCAGAAAATTGGCATGGGCCAAGATTTGTATGAAAATCACACCCTGGCCAGAGAAGTTTTTGAAGAGGCCGATGAAATATTGGGTTTTTCTCTTTCCAGGCTTTGTTTTGAGGGGCCTGAAGAAAAATTGCGGGCTACAGAAAATGCCCAGCCTGCTATTCTGGCTGTAAGCATCGCTGCTTTTAGGGCTGCTCGGGCTTTTATTCCCGGTTCCTGGGGTTTATCTGGTCACAGTTTGGGTGAATTTTCGGCTCTTGTGGCTGCAGAATCCCTTGCCTTTTCCGATGCCTTAAAACTGGTTCGAAGAAGAGGGCAGTTAATGGCCCAGGCGGTGCCTGAAAACCGGGGAGGAATGGCGGCCATAATCAAACTTGACCTGGAAAAAATCCAGGCTATAATATCCGGAACGGGAGTGGAGATTGCCAACTTTAATTCTCCAGAACAGGTCGTTATTTCGGGTTACCGGGAAACACTGGAAAGAATTAGGGATTCCTTTTTGCAAGAAGGAGCAAAAAGGGTTGTATTTTTGAATGTAAGCGCTCCCTTTCATTGTCGTTTGATGGAACCTGCCGCCAGGGGACTGGCTCAAGAAATTGAGGATGTTCCAATCCGAAAACCAAAATTTCCATTTTGGGCCAATGTTACCGGAGAAAAAGTTAGTGATCCAGAAGAGATTAAGGCTCTGTTGGTTCAACAGGTAACCATGCCCGTTTTGTGGGAGAAAACAATAAACAAAATGTTCGAAGAAGGATTTGCAAAGTTTTTAGTTTTTGGGCCCGGGAAAACTCTAAGGATTTTAACGCGGTCAATAAATTCTGGTGTTAAATTAAAGGAAATTTCCCGAAACAGTGACCTGGAGGTTTTAATAGAAAATCAAGAGAATGGCAGTTTGGAGGGATTTCTATGAAAGGGAAAATAGCT
>SKTZ01000118.1 GCA_007122335.1 Bacillota bacterium | reverse complement strand
TTTCCCCGCATTTTTTCTTTTAACTTATATTTATCGTCGTTCTGTCTATTCTCCCGGATAGTTTTTAATTAATCTCCCGGAGAAAATTTCGAACCTCTTTATTAAAAGCCTCCGGAGCTTCGAGATTACAGACATGCCCTACTCCGGGAATAACAACCATTTTTGCTCCCGGAATCTTATCCAGCATTTCCTGGCCAACTTTCAGTGGGGACCTTTTATCTTTTTCCCCGTAAAGCAATAGCACGGGAACTTTTATTGTAGGAAGAACCGGGCTCAGATCAACTCTCCCAAAAACATTGAGGACGGCCCTCATGCCAGCAGGATGAAAATCATAGAATAACCTTTTTAACTCTTTAACCACTTCTTCTGAAACATCATCAGAAAATAGGGTTGGCAGCCAGGCTTGAAAAACCTGTTCGGGAGGTAGCCAGGATTGTTCATAGGCTTTTTCCATCCTTTCTTCAACAACCTCTGGTGGCAAAGACCCGGCCCAGCCCGCATAAGCCGAAGCCAAAACAAGTGACCTTGGAATTTGGGGGAAGTAACTGTAAAAAGCAAGGGCAAGCCCGCTTCCAAAGGAAAGACCCAGAAGATGAGGTTTTTTTAGTTCTAATTTTTCGATGAAATCAGCAAGACATTTGGTGTAGTCATAAAGAGAAAAACCTTCTTCGGGGGGATCAGAAGAACCGCCGTGGCCGGGAGCATCCCAGGCTATTACATCGAAATCATCAGACAAATCCTCTATTTGTTTGTTCCACATCCTGTTATCCACAATACCCCCATGCAATAGTAACAACTCCGGCCCACTTCCTTTCCGAGCAAATGCAATTCGGAAATTCCCTATTTTCACTTCATCCCTGAAAATTTTTGCCACTTTTCTCGCCTCCTTAGCGGCAAATTTCTCAATTTACACAACTTAATCTAAAATAAAGGTAACAGAGATTTGAATCTGGGGAAGTTAGTTAAGGCCAGCCATAATTAATATTTAACCCCGGTTGAAAAATAATATCAATCCCTGCTCCAGCAAAAGTCGAAACCAAACGGAAAGGGATCAACCCTCAGAACATCCAGGTCAAAGTCCTCACTAAAGGCAATAACAAGGGTTCGATCACCTTCTACTGTCCTTATTTTTCCTTCTTCAAGGTACAAAGCGCTATCAGCAATTTTGGCAAACCCGAATTTTTGGTAAAAACCCGACAATTTCTCTTCATCACAGCAAAGAATGGCGAAATCCAATTCCTTTTGGGCCAGATCAGAGAGTACCTTCTTTATTAAAATATTGGCCAATCCTTTTCCCTGAAAATTGGGGTCGATGCAAGCCCCTCCCAATAGCCAGCCCTCGAAAAATTTGTTGTTTACCACAAACCACCGTCTTTGCACTGCAGCGTGGCCCAGGAGCTGGTCCTGTGACCACAAAAGCCACCTCTCGTTTACAGGAAGAGGGGGGCCCTTTCCTCCACTGAAAGCAGCCCGGAGAAGACCCAGGATTTTTCTTTCCGGAATATTCTTATCCTGCCATAAATGCTCAATTCTTATTCCAAAAGGCATTTTCTCTAAAAATTTAAAAGATTTTTTCATCATTAAATTCCCCGTTGTTTAATATAACCAGGCGCTCCCTCTTCTTTATGGGCATCCCCATATAACTTTTGGTAAGGATAATATTCAGCATATAGTTGAATTCTACCCGCCACCTGGTCGTCGGTAATGCTGGCAATAAAAGATAGGACCATATCAATCCCTGCTGAAATTCCTGCTGCTGTCCAGATCCTACCGTCTCTAGTAAACCTCTCCTCAATTACTTCTACATCCTCAAACTCCCGCAGCCGATCCAGCGAACCCCAATGGGTAGTGGCTTTTTTCCCCGAGAGCAGCCCCGCCCGTTGTAGAAGAAAAGACCCTGTGCAAACAGATAGTACTGTTTTTGCTTTTTCGGCTTTTTCTCTAATAAAACCTATAATTTGAGGATTATCAACCTCTTTCCTTGTTCCCCTCCCTCCGGGGACTAAAAGAAAATCAAGCTCTGGACATTCATCAAGGGTCACGTCCGGTAACACTTTTAATCCTTTTGAACATGTTACCGGTTCTTTGTTTTGGGCAATAATAAAACAATTATCCGGCCCCTTTTCCCGGTCACTCCAGATTCCAACCATTTCCCACGGACCCACAAAGTCAAGTTCCTCTACATCAGGAAAGATTAATATTCCAAAGTTCAAATTGATCACTCCTCGTTAACAATTTCTTAAGCAGATTAGACAAAATTTAGCTTTTCTTATTCACAGGTCTCGGGGACTTGGAATAATATATAAGGATTTTCCAGGGTCCCTTCCCCTTCAACGGCAGTTGTGTCTGGACTTATATTCAAGGCCGGAACAATTCCAATTTCATTATCAAGGGGATAATAGGTTCCAATATATCCACCATGATATGTCCTGGTACCATCTCCCACAACCAGGACAAAGGAAAAATTTGTCGGGGGATATGCGGTATTAAGCCAGTACTTGTGGTTTTTATTAGGGGAAAAGCCCTGGTCCTCAACCAGCCAGTGATATTCCCGGACCAGCCCCGGTGTTGGTTTTTTTAAAGTTTCCCAGCCCCGGTCGTGGACATAGAGCTGAAGTTCCGGGGCTCCCATTAGAAAGACCAAGTCTGTTACTTCCTTATAATAGGCATCAGCACTATTGGAAACCAGTTGGCCCCTCCGGGGAGTGTATTGATAACTTATACTACCCCCATCCCGAACCTCAATGTCCAGGTTTCCAATATAAACCCCGTGAGTATGAGGAACAATTACTTCCCTTTCTTCCAGAGTGAAGTTGGTTAAAAATCCGGGAAGGTTTTCATAACCCTGGGGATAAAAAAAGCCAATAGGATGTCCCTGGGGCGGGTTGTAGGGATAATTTACTTGTTCCTGGTCACTGTTTAACCATGCCCTGATTGTGGATTCGGGGTAATAATTGCTTCCGTGGTCCAGCCGATCCTGATTGGCCCTGCCTCCAGGAGCATTTCCCCTTGGATCAAAACCCATAAGGGCAATGATCCTCTCCGAAAAAAGCATTTTACTCCCATCCTGGTTAATATTGATTATCCGCCACAAAATTGGTTCATCACTGAACATGCCAAAAAGGACAAAATCTCCAATAGATAAATTTTCGTTATTTGTTGCCTGTGCAGGGACAATTCCTGAACATAAAAGGAAAAAAGCAATCATTATTGTTCCAACTATTTTTTTCATTATCCTATCTCCCATCCCAGAATTTTTCTTGTAATTTTTCCTGGCTTGCAAATTTTTTTGCTTAGCTCAATTCTACAACTCTTTTTAGATATTTTCCCATGTCAAATTTTCTTTGCAGTCCCCTGGCATTCATGTAACGGACCTTGCCAAAAACTTCTCTTTCCGTCCAGGCCCTGTCGTGCTTACCAAAACACCAGCTTACCCCGGCAAAAGAATTGGGATCCCGGCCGTCAAGATTGTACTTGTTGTTAAGAAATAGGCACAGAGAAAAGGCTTCCTCTGGTGTTTTCGACCATTCCAGGATTTTTTTACCCCAGTACATCCGCATATAGCCGTGCATTTTCCCGCTATAAACCAGTTCTTTCTGCGCGGCATTCCAGTAATCATCATGTGTTGAAGCATCCTCTAATTCATCGGGAGAATAAAGGTATTCCCTGCTGTCTTTTTCATGGGCCTGGAGAGTATTCCAGGCCCACTGCGGCAGCATCTTCTCCAGGGGACCATTATAATAAGGATTAAAGTTGACGAAATTAAAAGCCAATTCTCTCCTGACCAGGAGTTGCTCCAGGAATGCTTCTTCCCCGGGACTCTCTCTTTCCATTACTTTTAAAGCAATATATAAAGGAGATATGTGGCCAAAATGAAGGTAGGGGCTCAGTCCCGACTGGCAATCAAAAGCGGGATCTCCCCCTTTTTCGGGGTACATATCCAGGGAATTATCCAAAAAATTTTCCAGGCATCGCAAAGCCTCTTTAGTCCCTCCCTTAATGCCTTCAATTTTTCCTGGATTTACAGAAATTTCTAACTCCCCAATAATTTTATCTCTATCCCCCAGAGGCAGGGAGGAGAAATCAAAATTGTTCAGGCTCTTTTTTTTCAGTTCATTCTCGCTAACCTCAACCAGATAGTTAGAAAGATGAGGTTTCATTTTTTTCCGAAAAGTAAAAGCTGCATACTCTTCCTTATCTGAAACTAAATCTACCGGCAAAACCGTATTGGTTTCAACTTCGAGTAAAGGACAATTAAGGGATTTAGCTACCTTTTTCCTCCAGGTCTTTTCTATGGATAAATAGCCCCGGTCGGTAATAACAAGCTGGGCTTTCTGTCCCAGTTTTTCAACACCCTTAAAAGGTTCACATTGCCAGACAACAAACTCAACTCCCCTGGTGTCCAGGTCTTTTTCCACCCGGGCCAGTCCTTCGAGGAGAAAATAATAATGCCGGGCATTGCCCTCGGGAAAATTGGGGGTCAGGCCAAAAAAGACAAAAAGGGGTAGATTTTTTTCATTGGCCTGTTCAATAGCAAATTCAAGGGCATGGTTATAATGGGTTCTCTGGGCAGCCTGCATCCAGTAAAGGACATAATCCCCATTTTGAGGGTTCTTATTATTCAACTTCTTAACCCTATCAGGAATAATTTTAACCATCTCCACATCTTTTTTTTATTCACCAAAAATCTCTCACTCTTGTTTTTAAATTCTCTTTCAACCTTTTTTTATCCTTCAGTATGGAAAAGTTTGACTTGATTACTGTAGAAGAGTAAAATAAAAACAAATGCAGGAAAGGGTGAAAACAATGGGAAAAAAAGAATCGGTCTGGGATTACCCCCGGCCTCCCCGTTTAGAAAAATTTCCCCGGGAGTTAAAGGTTGTTTTTTCCGGGATAAACATTGCCCATTCCCATAATGGTTACCGGGTGCTGGAAACAAGCCACCCACCGGTGTATTATATTCCTAAAGAGGATGTAAAAACTGAATTCCTGAAGGAAAATAACAGGACAAGTTTGTGTGAATTCAAGGGAGTTGCAACCTACTGGGATCTCATCGCAGGCGAGAAATTAGTCCCCAATGCTGCCTGGAGTTATGAAAAACCCACATCGGACTTTCTTTCCATCGCCGGTTACCTGGCCTTTTATGCAGAAAAAATGGATGCCTGTTATGTAGATGGAGAAAAGGTAACACCCCAGGAAGGCAATTTTTATGGCGGTTGGATTACCAGGAATATCAAGGGTCCCTTCAAGGGTGCTCCTGGAACAAAAAACTGGTAAATCAATTTAATAATTACCAGGAAAAAATCCCCGGTCAAAAAGACCGGGGATTTAATTTTTCAAGTTATTGCTGGTTGGGTTTTAATACTGGGCAAACCTTTTCCCTTCAGCTCTCTGGTCTATTTTTTCTACCGTTTCTCGAACAGTTTTTAAGATGTCTTCTTCATTTAGCCTGGTTAAAGTTTTTTCCTTCAGGGCAAAATCTCCATCTACGATAACATCCCGGAC
>SKTZ01000136.1 GCA_007122335.1 Bacillota bacterium | reverse complement strand
TGGAACAGGCGGTAACAGGAATTGCAGGGGCCTGCAGAGCCCTGGATATTCCTGTTGTCAGCGGCAATGTTTCTTTATACAATGAGACTGAAGGAAACTCGATTAACCCAACACCAATCGTGGGTATGGTGGGATTACTGGATGATATCAATCAAGTTATACCCTCGAGCCTGCAGGAAGATGAGAATTTAATTTTCTTACTGGGAAAAACCAGGGGAGAGCTTAATGGGAGTGAATATGAAGCATATATCTGGGGCAAAGAAGAGGGTTTTCCACCCGAAGTTGATCTGGCCCTGGAGAGTAAAACGGGAAGAACCATTCTGCAGGCAAACCAAAAAGGTCTTTTGAATTCTGCCCAGGATCTGGCTGAAGGTGGGCTGGGGCTGGCGATTGCCGAGATGGCTGTAAGGGGAAACAGGGGGGCGAAAATTGAACTGCCCGGGAAATTACCTGCATTTGTTGAGCTTTTCTCTGAAAGCCAGGGTCGGTACCTGGTTACCTGTTCAGCGGAAAACCGGGTTGAGCTGGAAAAATTATTTAAGAACAATGAGATTAATTGTGTTTGCCTTGGGATGGTCCAGGGTAGCTCTTTGAAGTTTAACGGTTATTTTGAGGCCAGCATAAAGGAGATGGAGAATGCATGGAGAGGATGCTTGGGTCGATGGATGGATTGAACGACAAGTTTAGAGAAGAGTGTGGACTTTTTGGAGTTGCCAGTTCCCGCCAGGATGCCCCGGAACTAACTTTTTTCGGGTTGCATGCCCTGCAACACCGGGGGCAGGAAAGTGCGGGCATTGTTGTAGGAAATGGGCAGGAACTGGAAGGCAAAAAAGGAATGGGACTGGTCACCCAGGTTTTTGACCGCAAGGATCTGGACGAGATGGATGGGAAGTTGGGGATCGGGCATGTCCGTTATTCCACTACCGGTGCCAGTCTTGAAGTAAATGCTCAACCACTATTAATCCGGTCTCTTTCTGGAAGCATGGCTCTTGCTCACAACGGAAATCTGACCAACAGCCAGGAATTGCGACAGGAACTGGAAAATGCAGGCTCTATTTTCCATTCAACCCTTGATACGGAAATACTGGCCCACCTCCTGGCCCGTCCAGGTTTTGAAAGTTTTGAACAGACCCTCTGCCATAGTCTTTTGCAGCTTCAGGGTGCATATGCCCTGGTTATTTTGCGGGGAGATACTGTATACGGGGCCCGTGATCCTCAGGGTTTCCGTCCGCTAATTCTCGGCAAGATTGACGGAGATTATCTCCTGGCTTCAGAAAGCTGTGCCTTCCATACAATTGGGGGAAGGGTAATCAGGGAAATAGAGCCCGGAGAAATAGTAAAATTGAAGCCCAGAAAAATTGAAAGTATCCGTTTTTCCGAACCGGGCCCTCAGAAATTCTGTGTTTTTGAATATATTTATTTTGCCCGACCAGACAGTTCCTTCAGTCTGGATAATGTCCACAGAATCCGGCAGAAGATGGGCAGGCAACTTGCGGACGAATATAATCCAGAAGGAGATATTGTTATTCCCGTACCTGATTCCGGGAATTCTGCAGCCCAGGGCTATGCCCGGGCCCGCAATCTTCCCTTTGAACTGGCTTTAATAAAAAATAAATACGTGGGGCGTTCTTTTATAATGCCCCGCCAGGATATGCGCGAAACCCAGGTTAAGCTCAAACTGAGTCCAATCAGGGAACTGATTGAAGGTAAAAGGGTTATTTTAATTGACGATTCCCTGGTCCGGGGAACGACCAGCCGTTATATTGTAAAAATGGTGAGAGATGCCGGAGCCCGGGAAGTTCACCTGGGAATTTCTTCTCCACCCGTAAGTTTTTCCTGTTATTATGGCCTGGATACTACCCGTCGCAAAGAGTTAATTGCAGCCCAAAAGAACACTGCGGAGATCGGGGAGCATGTGGGAGTTGATTCCCTCGGTTATCTTTCCCTGGAGGGGCTGCAGAAAATGTTCGGCGAAAATATGGGTTACTGTGACGCCTGCTTCAGCGGAAATTACCCCCTGGCCGGAGAAGAGGGTAATGAGAAAAGGGGAGGGAATAATTAAATGGATAAAAAGGGCTGGACCTACCAGAAAGCCGGAGTGGATATAGAAGCCGGAGACCGGGCGGCAGAAGCCATAAAAAAGATGGCCCGGAGTACTTTTGCAGGCCACGATATTGTCCAGGCAACTGGTGGTTACAGTGGTATTTATAAATTAAGAGATGGACAACTATTGCTCGCTACCTGTGACGGTGTTGGAACCAAGCTGCTTTTGGCCCGGGAGATGGGAATCCACCGCACAGTTGGAATTGACCTTGTGGCAATGAGTATAAACGACCTACTGGCTCAGGGAGGAACACCACTATTTTTCCTGGATTATATTGCCGTGGGCAAACTTGTCCCCGAACAGGCTGCTGAACTTGTTGAAGGTGTTGTAGCGGGCTGCCGGAAAGCAGGGTGCGCTCTTTTAGGCGGGGAAACTGCTGAAATGCCCGACCTTTACACCCCCGGGGATTACGATCTGGCCGGGTTTGCGGTAGGAACAGCCAGGGAGGAAGATCTTTTACCCACCGATGATATTGCCCCGGGAGATCTACTTTTAGGTTTACCCTCCTCGGGAGTTCACAGTAATGGTTTTACACTGATCAGGAAGGTTTTGCTGGAAAATTCCGGGTTGAAACTTGAAGATAAACCCCGGGACTGGCAGATCACACTGGGAGAAGAGTTGTTGCGACCAACTTCTATTTATTATCAGCCCCTGCAGGTTTTGAGGGAAAAATTTAAAGTTAAAGGAATTGCTCACATTACCGGGGGAGGTTTGAGGGGAAATATACCCAGATTAATACCTCCAGGACTTACTTATGAACTCTGGACTGACCGCATCCCCTCCCGCCCTGTTTTTGAATTAATCAAAGAAAAAGGGGAAATTAGCCCGGAGGAGATGGAAAAAACTTTTAACCTGGGAATGGGAATGGTATTAACCCTGGAACAGGAAAAAGCCGAGCAGGTCCGGAACTTCCTGAACGAGAATTTTTATTGCAGCGGTTATCAGGCAGAAATAATCGGGAAAATTAAAAAGGGGGAATAATGCTGTGGGTCGAAAAAAAATCGGGATTATGGTGTCGGGCAGAGGTAGCAACATGCAGGCAATAATAGATGCCTCCCGGGACCCGGATTATCCAGCCCGGGTAGAGCTCGTTATTTCCAACCGGGAAGACGCCCCCGCTTTAGAAAAAGCCAGGAAGGAAAATATTAAAGCCAAATTTATTCCCGGAATCGGGCGGGATTGGGAAAGAAAAACCTTGGATTTAATCAATGAAAAAGAAATAGAACTTTTGTGCCTGGCAGGTTTTATGAGGGTTTTGAGCCCCGAATTCCTGGCCCAGGCACCCCCGGTTATGAATATCCACCCCTCACTTTTACCGGCCTTTCCCGGGCTCAATGCGCAAAAGCAGGCCCTTGAACACGGGGTTAAGGTTAGTGGTTGCACTGTCCATTTCGTGGATTCGGGAGTTGATTCCGGCCCCATCATTCTCCAGGATGCCGTAGAGGTCAAGCAGGACGATGACGAAGAGAAACTGGCCGGGAGAATACTGAAAACTGAACACAAGCTTTACCCCAGGGCAGTGGAACTCTGGGCAAGAGACCAGTTAGAAATAGAAGGCCGGAAAGTTAAGATAAAGGAGGAGAAAGGTCGTGGCTAAAAGAGCTCTGATCAGTGTTTACAATAAAAAAGGACTGGAAATTCTTGGCCCGGGGCTGCAGGAAATGGGTTTTGAAATCATTTCCACAGGGGGAACTAAAAAATTTTTGGAACAAAACGGGGTTAAGTGCCGGGAAGTGGCAAAGGTAACCGGTCAGGCCGAATTATTCTCCGGCAGGGTTAAAACCCTTCATCCAGCTATCCACGGGGGCATTTTAGCCCGTCGGAATAACCCTGATGATATGGAAGAACTGGAGAAGGCGGGTTTTGGTCCCATTGACCTGGTGGTGGTAAACCTTTATCCTTTTGCTGCCATTCGCAGAGGGGGAGGCAGTCACGAAGAAATTCTGGAGAATATTGATATAGGTGGACCTACCCTGATCAGGGCGGCTGGAAAAAACTATTCTGATGTCCTGGTTGTAGTCGATCCCGAAACCTATCCCTGGCTCCTGGAAAAACTTAAAAAAGATAATGTAACCCCCGAAGATAGAAAGCTTCTGGCAAGGAAGGCTTTTGCCCACACTGCCTCCTATGAACTGGAAATAGCCGATTACTTCGCTCCAGAAGAAGAGAGGGTTTTTCCCATCCGTGCCGAAAAAGTCCGGGACCTTCGCTACGGAGAAAATCCCCAGCAGAAGGCTGCCCTTTACGCCAGGGAGAAAACCAAGGGTACAGTTGTGGGGAGTAAACTTTTGAGCGGGAAACCGTTATCCTATAATAACCTGCTGGATACTGAAGCCGCCTGGCAGGCAGCTCTGGAATTTCCTGATCCGGCCTGGGTCCTGGTTAAACACGGAAATCCCTGTGGACTGGCCACAGAGGAAGACAGCCTGGAAGCCTTGAAAAAAGCCCGGCAATCAGATCCGGTATCTGCTTTTGGATCTGTGGTTGCCGCCAACAGTGAAGTAAAAGAAAGGGAAGCAAAAAACCTTGCCGAAGAACCGTTTGTAGAGGTTCTTATCGCTCCGGCAATTACCTCGAACGCACGGAAAGTTCTGCAGGAAAAATGGAAAAACATCCGGCTTCTGGAAGCGGGAGGTTATCCTGCCGAAATTTTTAAAGAACCTGAGGTTCGTTCTCTTTTGGGCGGTTTCCTGGTTCAGGATCGGGATCGCCCTGCCCGCGAAAAACTGGAACCCGAAGTGGTTACCTCCCTGGAACCCTCCCCGGAAGAGATGGAAGAACTTTTATTTGCCTGGCAGGCAGCAAAACATGTGAAATCAAACGCCATCCTCCTGGCCAAAAAAAGATCCACCGTTGGGATTGGGGCGGGGCAGATGAGCCGAGTTGATTCTGCCCGGATGGCCATCTGGAAGGCCGGCAAAAGGGCCAGGGGTTCATTCCTTGCCTCGGATGCTTTTATCCCCTTCCCCGATACCCTTGAGCTTGCTCACGAAGCGGGGGTCAAAGGAATTATTCAACCAGGGGGAGCAAAAAGGGATGAAGAAGTAATAGCAGAAGCAGACCGCCTGGGTTTGATAATGGTATTTACAGGCAGGCGCCATTTCCGACACTAGTTTTTGCAAGAGAATAAAAAAATACCCTGCAGTCCTTGGTTAAAAAGGACCGCAGGGTTTTTTATCCACAAAAAGGGGAAAGTTATTAACAATATGTTGATAACTATAACCGCAGGTAGGCTATTCCATCGGGGTGAATTCCTGCCGGAAGCCTTTTTTCTTCCTCTAAAGTTTCCATGTTAATAACCGAGATATCGTTGGTTTTGTTGTTGGCAGCAAAGGCCCGGTCTCCTTCAGGGTTGAAAACAGTTCCTCCGGGCCAGATCCCCAGGGGGATCCTCTTGATTTCCCAGGGGCGTTTCTCTTCCTTACGGGGGAAAGTGGTATCTATAACCGAAAGATCATTTCCTTCCCGGTTGGGAATTAGGCAGTAGCGGCCATCAGGAGAGAACACCGCCCTGATGGGACAGCGCCCCAGGCGCAGCTTGTGGATTACCTGGTAACTCTGGATATCAATACAGAATAGGGTATCGCCGTCTTGGTTAGCGACGTAAAGAACGGGAGACTGCGGGTGGACTGCAACGCCTTCCGGGCCTTTGCCCACGGGGAAATGATTGGTCACCTCTTTTTTCCCGGGGTCAAAAACCGTAATATTATCGCTGCCGATATTGGGAACGAAGATCTGGTCTCCATCAGGGGTTGGAGCGATCATGTGAGAATGTTTCTGGAAGGTAGGAATAACATCAGTTACTGTCTCGCTTTCCGTATCAATTACGAAAATCTTTGCCGAAAATGTAGAAGCGATATAGAGGTTTTTACCGTCCGGGCTGAGCCCTACCCCGTGAGGAAAGTCAAAGTCGGGGTGGTCTATGCTTTTAGTTACTTCCATCTGCTCATTATCAATTATATTCAGCCGGTTGCCCAACGAACAGGTAACATAGGTTTTTTTTCCGTCAGGAGAAATAACTACTTCATGGGGGTTATGGTCGACTTCGATTTTTTTGTGGGTTTTTCCATTAACCGGATCGATAAAGGAAACGGTGTCTTCGTCTTTATTCAAAACAACAAGAAAATCAGACATTTCCTTTTCCTCCTTTGCTTATTTAGTTAGCCTACATCTTACGCAGGGCCTCAACCCGCTCTGTTATCGGGGGGTGGGTGCTGAAAAGGTTGTTAGCCCCACGGGTGCTGAAAGGATTAACAATGAAGAGGGGTGCTGTTGCCTGGGAAGCATTTTTAAGCTTCTGGGGGTCGGAAGAAATTTTTTCCAGGGCGCTGGCCAACCCTTCTGGGTAGCGGGTAATCATGGCCCCATCTGCATCAGCAAGAAATTCACGTTTGCGGGAAATGGCCAGGCGGAGCATCTGGGCAAAGAGAGGGGCCAGCAGGGCCATAAGAATTCCCAGAACCATAATAACGGCTTCTGGGCCAGCACCTTTGCGGTTCCGGGAGGATGAACGCCGCATGCTGCGGAAAAAGAAACTCCGCCGCATCCACTCGCTCAGGAGGACGATTGCTCCCACCATAACGGCGGCGAGTGTAGCCAGACGGGTATCGTAGTTCTTGATATGGGCCATTTCATGAGCCAGGACTCCTTCAATTTCAACCCGGTTTAACCGCTCGATTAGACCGGTAGTGACAGCTACTACTCCCTTTTCCGGGTTGCGGCCGGTTGCAAAAGCATTGGGGGTAGGGTCGTCAACGATGTAAAGCCGGGGCGTGGGTAGTCCGGCTCCGATGGCAAGACCCTCGATGGAATTGACCAGGTGGGGATATTCTTCCTTTTCTGCCGGCCGGGCACCTGTAGCCTTGAGGACTATGGTATCGCTGTAATAGTAGGAGCCGAAACAGAGGGCCAGAGCAATTAGAAATGCAATTACCAATCCAAAATACCCGCTGCCGGTGTACTCGCCGAAAATAAAGCCTACGGCAGCGAAAAGCAATATAAAAAGAAACATTAAGAGCCAGGAGTTTCTGCGATTTCTTGCAATAGCCTGGTACAAAGGAATTCCTCCTCCCTAATTTCCAAATGATACCCGCTGGGGTTCTCTTTCCAGTCCTTCAATTTCCAGGTAATCCCGGGTTTTAAACCCGAAGATCCCTGCAAGAAGGTTATGCGGGAACATCTGCAGCTTTGTATTGTAAGCCATAACCGAGTCATTGTAAAACTGGCGAGCAAAGGCAATCTTGCTCTCGGTTCCGGCCAGTTCTTCCTGGAGCATCAGGAAATTTTTGTTTGCTTTAAGGTCGGGATAATTTTCAACAACTGCTAAAAGGCGGTGCAAATTCCTGGTCAGTTCATTTTCAGCCTGTTCCTGTTCTTTGACGCTGGCTGCGGCAATTGCCCTTGTCCTGGCTTCAGTTATCTGGGCCAGGGTTTCCCGTTCATGCCGGGCATAGGCCTGAACCGTTTCTACCAGGTTGGGGATAAGGTCGTACCTCCTTTTGAGCTGGACGTCGATCTGGGACCAGGCATTGTCAACCCGGTTGCGGTAAATGATCAGCCGGTTATAAATAAAAATAATGGCAAGACCCAAAATTCCAAAAAGAATAATAAATATCTGGGAGAATTCCAAAACTTCACCTTCTTTCTGTTGTGTGTTTGGTATAATATATTCTTGAGGCAATCCTGTAATCCTGCACTGGAAATATTGACCTGAAAGAAGGGGTATGATAATATTAGGGAGAATTAAAAAAAGTATTGAAAAGAAAGCACTGGTTGTGCTATAATCTACACAGCAATTAGACAAAAGCAGGATAGATGCTTTTAATGTGGTGAGATAGCTCAGTAGGTAGAGCAGAGGACTGAAAATCCTCGTGTCCCCAGTTCGATTCTGGGTCTCACCACCATTTTTTATTATAGCTTGGGAAAAACTGCACAAGAGAGGGAGTGAGTTAATTGAAAGGGTTTAAAATTCCGAAAACTACCATCGAGCGGCTTCCCATTTATTACCGGGCTCTTTTAGGGATGGAGAAACGTGAAATTGAAGTTATTTCTTCCAAGGACCTGGGACAGAGAATTGGGATTCCTTCAGCCCAGGTTCGCAAAGACCTGTCCTATTATGGAGAATTTGGCCGAAGGGGAGTTGGCTACGAGGTTCCAGTTTTAAGGCGCCATTTACAGAAAATTCTGGGTTTGGAAAAAGATTGGCCCATGCTTATCGTTGGAGCCGGTAACCTGGGGCGGGCCCTGATTAACTACCAGGGTTTTTTAAGGCACGGTCTGGAAGTCAGGGCGATTTTTGACAATGATCCCCGGGTTATTGGTACATATATCCATAACCTGAAGGTTGAAGGATTGGACATCATGGAGGAGAAGATAAATGGAGAAGATATTAAACTGGGGATAATTGCTGTTCCTGCTGAAGCGGCTCAGGAAGTTGCAGACCGGATGGTAGGAGCTGGCATCAAGGGTATCTGGAACTTTTCCCCCGAACACCTCCAGGTTCCTGAAGATGTAACATTAAGAAACGAAGACCTCTCGGTGAGCCTGATGGCCCTGGTTTATCACCTTAATTATTCGACAGAAAGGAGCGACTAGCCTGATTTGAACCCGAAAAAAGGATTAAAAGGATACCAGCTATTCAGCGAAGGAAAGATCCAGCAAACAGTCCTGGAACAGATCTGGAATGAAGCTTCCCTGGATGTTGAGAAAGCCCTGCTTATTGACCGCAAGGGCCGAATCAGGGAGGAGATCGACCCCGACAATTTCTCCGGGGCAGAAATAAAAAAGGAAAATCCATTTTCCCGCCAGGGTATCGTTGTCCTGTCCAGGGAGGGAAGCAGTGTGATGGAGGCAGAAGAACGATTTTTCGGCGAAATTCAGCCTGCCTGGGTCCTGCTGGTCTCATCCCCTGAACAGGGTTTTGTTTTTTATGGAATTCAGCAGATTGAAACAAAGGGCCTTCTGGAAAGAGTGTCCTGGGGTCCGGAAACCATTCAAGAGTTAGATGGGCGGGATCTTTTTGAGGAAATGGAACGGTCTTGGAAGGTTTTACACGAGGCCTGGGCAGGAAAAACCCGGGAAAGAGTTTTGACAGTTGGAATTTCTTCCGGAGAAAGGGAAAGTGACCTGCAGGAAATGGCTCTCCTGGTGGAAACGGCAGGGGGAACTGTAATCGAAGAAATAGAGCAAAAAAGAGAAAAACCCGACCCCGCCTATTATATTGGCAAAGGTAAGGTTTCTGAACTGGCCAGAGAAGTCAATCGCCAGGGGATTTCTCTGGTAATTTTTGACGTGGAATTAAGTCCTGCCCAGCAGCACAATCTCCAGGAAACAGTGCAGACCAGGGTTATTGACCGCAGCCAGTTGATCCTGGATATTTTCGCCCGCCATGCCCATACCAGGGAAGGACAGATCCAGGTTGAGCTGGCTCAACTTAACTACCTCCTGCCTCGCCTGGTGGGCCGGGGACAGGAATTATCCCGGCTGGCAGGTGGAATTGGAACAAGGGGTCCCGGAGAAACCAAGCTGGAGGTTGACCGGAGGCGGATTAGGGATCGAATTACCGAGCTAAAAAAAGAACTGGAACAGATAAAAAAACAGCGGAATCTCCTGCAGAAAGGCCGCCGGCTTCCTTTTGTGGCCATGGTTGGTTACACCAACGCCGGCAAATCAACGCTGCTGAATAAAATTACGGGGTCAACGGTAAAAACTGCGGACCAGTTGTTTGCCACGCTGGACCCCACAATCCGGGGCTGTCGCTTACCGGATGGGCGGGAAATTCTCCTGACGGATACGGTCGGCTTCATCAAAAATATTCCCCATCACCTGATTGCTGCTTTCCGGGCTACCCTGGAAGGAGTTGAACAGGCTGACGCCCTACTGATGGTTGTCGATGTCTGCGATAGCCGGTATAATGAGCAGATGGAAACCGTACTGGAGGTATTGGATGAGTTGGAAGCACTTGGCAAAACAATTCTAACCGTCTTTAATAAAATGGACCTTTACCCTGATCCAGAAGAATTGACCAACCTGGTTCGGCGTTACCAGCCGGCGGTGGCAGTTTCTGCAAGAACCGGAGAAAATATAGATGGACTCCTGGCCTGCCTGGGAGATGTCCTTGGGGAGGGCATGGAAACCAGAGAATTTTTGGTTCCCTATTCCCAGGGGGGAATAATTGATAGATTGCACCGCCAGGCCCATGTGCTCAGGGAGGAATATGAAGATGAGGGGATCAGGATGCGGGTAAAGATCGGAGAAGAACTTTACCAGGAAATCAAGGGTCAGCTCGATTTTTCGTAAAAAGAACCGTTAAGTTTTTCCAGCCCGAAAATTGAAGGTTCAAAAATGAATTCAGTATTTCCGAGGAAAAGGATACCTCCGGGAGCAAGGGCCCGGGAAAATCTTTTGGTTAGGCTGTCTTTGCCTTGCTTGGTCAGGTAAATAAAGAAATTGCGGCAGATTATCAAATTCCAGCCTGCGGAAAATTTTTCTTTGAGCAGGTCCTGATGTTCAAACTGGACCTGCTTTTTGATTCTATCATCCAGCTTAAACTGGTCTTCTCCAACCCGAGCAAAATATTTTTTTTCAATTTTATTCTCTACCCGGAGAAGAGCCTGGAAGTTGTAAATGCCTTTTTTGGCAGCTTCCAGGACAAAGTGGTCGATATCTGTGGCCAGAATTTCGTAGCGATCAGGAGGGATGCCCATTTCGTTAATAAGAATTGCAACAGAATATGGCTCTGATCCGTTGGAACAGGCAGCACTCCAAATTTTTACCTTGTTATTCCTGGTGAAAATACCGGGCAGAACAACGGTTTCTAAAAACTTAAAAGAAGTGGGGTTGCGAAAAAATTCGGAAGTATTGATGGTAAAATGCTTGAGGAAGGATTCCTTGAAAGAAGGGTCTTCCTGCAGGCGTCTATAGCAATCATTTAGATCTTCTACCTGATGTCGGCGCATCAGGCTGAAAATTCTTCGCTCAACCCGGTTCAGCTTATAAGCGTCCAGGCGGAGGTCCAGTTCTTTTGATACCAGGTTCTTGAATTCTAAAAATGTCATTTTCCTTCCACCTCTTCCCCGGTAAACATATTATTAATAAAGGGGATTATCTTATCCAGAGACAAAACCAGGTCTGCCGCACCTGCTTTTATGGCAGCCCTGGGCATTCCAAAAACAGTTGAACTTTTTTCATCCTGGACCAGAGTCCGCCCCCCGTTTTTTTTAACCTGCAATAGTCCGTTGCTCCCATCTCTTCCCATACCTGTCAGGACTACCCCGGTCAGGTTTTCTTTAAAAACTGGAGCGGCAGATAAAAAAGTGAAGTCTGCAGCCGGGCGAACACCCCAGAGGGGGTTTTTCTTGTTCAGCTCTATCCTGTGGTGGGGGTTAATGGTAAGGTGAAAATCTCCGGGAGCCACCAGGGCTTCTCCAGGCTGAATTTGATCGCCTGCAACTGCTTCCCGGACCGGAATTTTTGCTTCCCGGTCAAGCCGTTTGGCCAGAGGGCCGGTGAAAGCTACAGGCATGTGCTGGACTATGATGATCCCGGCAGGGATCACTGGTGAAAGCCGGGGAATAATTGCCTGCAGGGCCCGCGGGCCCCCGGAAGAGGTGGCAATAACGATTAACTTCAAGCCCCGGCCGAAGGGTCTCCAGTGGGGAGGGGTTCGGGAAATTTCCTGGATCTCGGGAAGGGTTTCTTTTTTGGCAAAAGCACCTGCTGCTCCCCGGACCTTGCGCAGAAATTCATCTCTAACCCGGTATAATTCCAGGGGACCCTTGCCGGAAGGCTTGGCCAGGAAGTCGACAGCCCCTATTTCTAAAGCCTCCAGGGTAACCCGGGCCCCTTCTCTGGTGTGACTGGAAATCATAATTACGGGAAGGGGATTTTTGTTCATTACTTCTCGCAGGGCTTTAAGGCCGTCCAGAAAAGGCATTTCATAATCCATGGTAACCACGTCCGGCTGGAAACGGGAAATTAATTCAACAGCTTCCTTCCCGTTTTTGGCTTCTGCAACTAATTCTAACTGGTGATCAGCTTCGATAAAATCGGTAAGGATATGGCGGATGAAGGGAGAATCATCGGCAATTAAAACCTTGATTTTTCTTTCCATTGCAGGTTTTTCCTCCTATCTCGAGTTTGAGGCAGGGTTTTGAGGAAGGAAAATGGTTCCTCGGAATTGAATACTTAAAATGGAGGTGAAGACATTTGTCATTAACGGTCTGTCCGCTGGCCAGTGGCAGCAGCGGCAACGCTATTTACATAGGCGATGAAAAAAACAAAATTCTAATCGATTGCGGTTTGAGCGGAAAAAAGACTGAAGAACTGCTCCGCTCCCGTGGAACAAGCTGTTCTGAGCTGGAGGGCATAATCGTTACCCACGAGCACAGCGATCATATCCGCGGAGCGGGAATTCTGGCCCGGCGGTGGAAAATTCCCGTCTTTACCCGCCCGGGGACATGGGGATCCGGCTCGCAGGTCCTGGATTCCGTTCCTTCGAAACAACAAAAACTTCTTCTTTCAGGGCTTACTTTCGGGAAGTTAGAATTAGATTATTTCCACCTGTCCCATGATGCCTGCGAACCGGTGGGACTTTTAATTCGCTGGGGGAAAAAACAGGTAGCTCTGGTTACTGACCTGGGGGAGACCACGCCCCAGCTGGAAAAAAGGATTTATGGATCTGATATACTTATAGTCGAGGCCAACCACGACCCGGATATGCTGGCTACCGGTCCGTACCCTTATTTCCTGAAAAAGAGAGTAAAAGGACCGAACGGGCACCTTTCCAATGACGACTGTGGACTTCTTTTAAGCAGGGTGTTGAATGAAAAACCGGTCCAGGTTTTCCTTGCCCATTTGAGCCAGGAAAACAATGATCCCCAGATTGCCCGCCTTACAGTTGAAAATTTTCTCCGTAGCAAGGGCAGGGATTCCGGGATTGAAATCGAGGTGGCCAGTCGATATTGCGCCAGTATTCCTTTTAAGTTATTATAATAAAGAGGGGGTGAAGAAATGCCAAAAAACAAATCACTAACGGTTTTTATCTTTCTTTTGATTGTTTTCCTCCTGGCGGGAGGAGGCCTGAGTGCTTATGTTTTACCAAATCTGGTTGATGTTGACAACTCAGTTGAAGAAAATAACAATAACGAAATTACTGAACTAAATGATGTGGACCTGAGGAATAACGATGAAGAAATTGCCATCCCGTTTGAAGAAGAAAAGGCCCGTCACCCGGCCCTGGAAAGAGACCTTGTAGGGGTGATTAAAGAAGTCGGCCCGGCGGTGGTGCAGATTACAACCATCAGGGAAACAATTGGTTTCGACTTTTTTATGCGCCAGTTTCGCCAGGAAGTTCCCGGAGAAGGTTCGGGAGTTGTTTTTGACCAGGAAGGCTACATCCTTACCAACAACCACGTTGTCCAGAATGCCAGAAATATTTCGGTGATATTCCCCGGCAAGGAAGATAAAGAATTTACTGGAGAGATTGTTGGGACCGATCCCGTCACAGACCTTGCAGTAATTAAAATAGAATGCGAAGAGGAAATACCCGTGGCCAGCCTGGGGGATTCCGACAAGCTTGAAGTTGGCGAAGTGGCTATTGCAATTGGTAACCCCTATGGCCTTTCCAACTCGGTTACTGTTGGAGTTATCAGCGCCCTGGGGCGTAGAATTCCACTCCAGGAGGGGACAGAACTAACCAATATTATCCAGACAGATGCAGCGATTAACCCCGGCAACAGTGGTGGAGCTTTAATCAACGGCCGGGGTGAGGTAATCGGTATCAATACCGCCATAATTCGCGATGCCCAGGGAATAGGTTTTGCCATTCCCATTAACGATGCTAAAGAGGTCGCAAGAGAATTAATAGATAGAGGTTATATCGAAAGAGCCTGGCTGGGCATTATTGGAGGCACTGTAACTTCTACTATTGCCGAGGAGTATGACCTGCCGATTGAAAAAGGTGTATTTATTATGCAGGTGGTAGAAGAAAGCCCTGCCGGTCGGGCCGGTTTAATGCCCGAAGATATAATTTTTGAGGTCAATGGAGAACCGATAAATACAATGGATGACCTGATCCGTGATATTCAAAAACGGGATATAAATGAAACCCTGACCCTGACCATCTTCCGGAATAATGAAGAGATGACCGTGGAAGCTGAACTGGAAGCAAGGCCCCAGGACTAAAGAGTGTTAAAGGTCAGGATCTTAACTGTAGGTCGGGTCAAAGAAGACTACCTGAAAATGGGGGTTGAACAATTTCGCCGCCGTCTTCAGCCCTACTGCCGGCTGGAGGAGGTTGAAGTTGATCCGGCGGCTTCCCTTCCCCAGCGGCCCCGACCTGAGGATATTGATAAGGCTATAAAACAGGAGGAAGAAAAGCTCCTGCAGGCAATGGATCCCTCTTTTTACAACATTGTCCTGGACGAGAGGGGGAAGGTTGTTACCTCCCGGGGTCTGGCCCGGTCTCTTTCCAATCTCCAGAATAAAGGCCACAGCCGGGTTGCTTTTATCATCGGAGGGCCGTTTGGCCTGGGGGAAGGAGTTAAAGAAAAAGGAGATTACATGCTTTCCTTTTCCCGGTTAACGTTTACCCACGAAATGATAAGGCTGGTTTTAATGGAACAGATTTACCGGGCTTTAAAAATTATGAGTTCCGAACCCTACCACTATTAAAGGAGTACTCCCTGCGGAGGCTCCTTTTATTATTTGGATCTAAAACAATTAACGGTAAATAACCACATTTTATTAAGAGGAAAATCCGCGAAGTTACAGAATTAGAAGGTTATGATAAATTTTCCCAAACCAGGCTAAACAATATGGAGTGGTTGTTAATGCGCAGAATTCCAGTATGGGCACTCAAACCAGGTATGATCGTAGAAAAACCGGTATATGACCTGAAAGGCCGACTTTTACTCAACCGGGGCCTGGAGCTTAAGAAGGATTATATCCACCACCTGAAGAGAATGGATATCCCCTTTATTTATGTCCAGGACCATTTTATCCCCGATGTTAAGGTTGAAGACGTTATTTTAGACGAAACCAGGGCCAGGGCCACGAATGCAGTGCGAACAATCCTGGAAGAAGCCCGCAGGCAGCCTCCGGGTTCGAATCTAGGCCTGGTCTTTGAACAAAAACAATTTGAGGAGATAGTTGACGAAATAGTTGATCAGTTGATTGATAACCCAGAACTGATGATAAATATGGCCGACATCCGGAGCAGTGATACCTATACTTTTGCTCATTCGGTCAATGTTGCTGTGCTGGCTTTAACAATAGCTATCGCACTTGGGGGCTTCAGCCGCAAGCAACTGACCCAGATTGGCAGCGGTTCTCTCCTGCACGATCTGGGCAAGATAAGGATCCCACTGGAAATATTAAATAAAAAAGGCCCTCTGACCCGGGAGGAATTTGGCCGAGTTCAGGAGCACCCCAGGGAGGGGTATGATATTGTTTCCAGCCAGGGAATTCTGGATAAAAACGCCGCCAGTATTATTTTGCAGCACCACGAGAGAACTGATGGCAATGGTTATCCTTACCACCTCCAGGAAGAGGAAATTAGCCCGCTGGCAAAAATGGTTGCAATTGCAGACGTTTACGATGCCCTCACTTCCGACCGACCTTATCGCAAGGGGTTCCCTCCTCACAAGGCTTTGGAGATAATGGAAACCATGGGAGATATTTTTGATAATGATATGCTCCAGGCCCTTTTGGGCCACATTGCGGCATACCCCGTTGGGACTTTTGTACAGTTGAGCAGTGGAGAGGTAGGGATTGTTGTAAAAAACCGGGTAGGATTTCCCCGCCATCCCCGGGTCCGAATTTTCTTTACAGGTAAGGATCTGGAAGAAGTCGCTCCCCATGAAATTGATCTGGTGGGCAGAGAGGATAAAACAGTAAAGAAGGCTTTTTCTGAGAAAGAAGTAATTAACATTATTCCTCACGTTTTTCCCCTGCTAAAAAACGGGCTGGGAAAAGGCAGTAAAAAATAAAAAAACAAGGATTACCTTGTTTTATCCGGGAGGTTGAAATGGCCAGAGTCTACCAGTACCTTGAGTTAACCATGGAAGAACTGGATGGGTTGAACAGAGAAAGGACAATTATTGTAATGAGTCTGAGCCCTATTGAAGCTCACGGGCCCCACCTGCCCCTGGGAACGGATCTTCTCCTTGCGGAAGAAATCGGCAAACAGTACGTTGATATAATTAAAGAGGATTTTCCTGGCTACCAGGCGGTTATCCTGCCCACTCTACCCTTAGGAGCAGATGCCCTGCCCCGCCCGGGTTCAATTGGGGTAAGCGCACCGAATTTAACCCGGATTCTGGAGTCCTTTGGCCGAGAACTGGCTGGCATGGGTTTTAAATTTCTCCTGCTGGCCGACAATCACGGGGGACCCCGCCATCTTTTGGCCTGTGAAAGGGCGGCCCGCCGGCTTTATAAAAAACATGGGTTTCACCTTATCAATCCTTTTTCTCGGGAATTCAGCCTGATGATGGCCGGAGACCGGGAATTCCTGGAAGGAAGCGGTTTAAAGGCAGGAGAATGTGGAGATATTGAAGACCTGCATGCCGGAACCAATGAAACTTCTCTTCTCCTGGCGACAAAAGAAGAACAGGTCCGGGAAAATTTTAGAGAATTGCCCCAAAATGAGGCTCCCGAACCGGGAAAAATATTTGTTTTACTTGCGGGCTTGTTCAGGGTTATTAGAAAGGAAAAACTTGCTCGGGAAGTTAATTCATTAGGCAGGATCGCTGCTTGGGCCGGGAATGGAGAGATCCCAGCATATATCGGTTCTCCTGCTCTGGCAAAACCTGAAGCTGGTTCTGCAATGCTGGAATGCCGGAGGAATGTAGCCCGGGAGATTATTTCTCAGATTCTGGAGGGGGATGAAGTAAAACTGCACCCTCCACTTTGGCCTCTGGCTCTTTTGGCCAGACTGCCCTAGTTTTAAGAGGATAGGAAAAGATAGTTAGGAGGCTAAAAGGTGACCGAAAAGAAAAAAGTTCTTTTTCTGTTGCCCAAAAAAGAACGGGATAACAAGGAAAAATTCGGGGAAATACTGGCAAAAAAAACGGATTTAGAGCCCTTTTTTGCCTATGAGGCCGGTGAAGTTGAAAACCCCGAGGAGTTTGATATTGTGGTTTCATTTTTCTATGATTGGTTTCGACAAATCCTGCCGAAGATGGAAGGGCTGCAGTGGATTCATTTCCTGAGCGCCGGGGTAGATTTGCTCTGGGACTGGGGTCTGGATAAAAAGGGATATATCTTCAGCAAATCTTCGGGAGTTCATGCTCAGCCAATCTCGGATCATGTAATGGCCATGGTCCTTTATTTCTCCCGTGAATTGGGAACATTTGAAAGACAGAAAATTAAAAAAGAGTGGAAAGGTCATCACCTGGAAGAACTTCAGGGAATGACCATGGGAATTTTGGGATTGGGAGCAATTGGTAGAGCCTGTGCTCAGAAAGCAAGAGCTTTTGGAATGCGGGTTCTGGGAACAGCCGGGCATCCCCGGGAGGTGGAGGGGGTAGAGTATGTTGGAGGGCCAGGAGCGGTGGAAAAAGTCATCCGGGAAAGTGATTATCTGGTTGTTGCCCTTCCCCTAACCGGCAAAACCCAGGGTTTAATCGGGAAAGAAGAGCTGGAAAAAATGAAGAAAAAAGCTGTAATAATCAATATAGCCCGGGGAGAAATCATCAAGGAACCCGACCTGATAGAATGCCTGGAGAAGGAAAAAATTAAAGGGGCCGGGCTGGATGTTTTTGCCGAAGAACCACTCCCGGAAAATTCTCCCCTCTGGGAGATGGAAAATGTCCTGATAACCCCCCACAATGCCGGAAGCACCCCTTATTACATGGAAAGAGCCCTGGAAATTTTCCTGGAAAACTGGGAAGCCTACCGGCAGGGTCAGCCACTGCCCACCGGAGTTGACCTGGAAAAGGGCTATTAAAAGGAAAAGAGCAGGGATCTTCTCCCTGCTCTTTTATCAACATATTATTGTTCCAAGAGTTCATCCAGACGTGCTTTGTTAAAACCAACTACTACATCTTTTCCGACCTGGATTACAGGTACTCCGGTTTGGCCGGAAGCACTTACCATTTCCGAGTACTTGTCTGGATTTTGGGCAACGTTATATTCGGCAACGTCAACACCTTTGCTTTTCAGGTATTCTTTGG
>SKTZ01000093.1 GCA_007122335.1 Bacillota bacterium | reverse complement strand
TCAGGCAGGAATTTTAATTTGTGGAACGGGTATTGGGATGTCCATTTCTGCAAACAAAGTTAAGGGCATCAGGGCTGCTCTGTGCCATGATACTTTTTCGGCACGAATGTCCCGGGAACATAACGATGCCCAGGTGCTCTGCATGGGGCAGAGAGTAATCGGGACCGGACTAGCCCTTGATATTGTTAAGGTCTGGCTGGAAAGCAAATTTACCGGAGGCAGGCACTGTCGGAGGGTAGAAAAAATCCAGAGTTATGAGAGAGAAAAATAAGTGGTGAAAATTTAAATCTAAAGCACCCGGGGGCAGGAGAACTTCCTTAATCGACGAATAACAATAAAAAGTAGCTGTGGAAATAAAAAGGCTTCTGAACCCGGAAACCCAGTAGCAGGGAGGCATAAATTTTGGATAATACTGTTGTTATCGATCATCCGCTTATTCAACACAAACTTACTTATATCCGGGATAAAAAAACTGGAACCAAAGAATTCAGAGAACTGGTAAGAGAAGTTGGGACCCTTATGGCTTTTGAAGCAACCCGCAACCTGCCACTGCGTGAAAAAGAAATTGAAACTCCCCTGGGCCCAACCAGAGGGAAGGTAGTTAGCGGGAAAAAACTTGGTGTTGTACCCATTTTGCGGGCGGGATTGGGAATGGTTGAAGGCATTGTTGGTTTAATCCCTGGAGCCAGAGTGGGGCATATCGGCCTGTACCGGGATCCAGACACTCTGCAGCCCGTTGAATATTACTGTAAACTTCCCTCTGACTTAAACCAGAGGGATATTATCGTAATTGATCCAATGCTGGCAACTGGAGGATCTGCTGCTGCTGCGATTGAAATTATTAAAAAAAGCGGAGGGAAAAGGGTTAGTCTCCTGGTGCTTCTTGCAGCGCCTGAGGGAATTGAGCGAGTCCACCGGGACTTTCCCGAAGTTACAATTTTCACGGCTGCTATTGACGAAAAGTTAAATGATAAGGGTTACATAGTTCCGGGGCTTGGTGATGCGGGGGACAGGCTTTATGGGACCCGTTAGGCCTTCCTGGGATGAGTATTTTATGGCCCTGGCCGAGGTTGTTTCCAGGCGAGCAACCTGCCTGCGGCGCGGAGTTGGTGCTATCCTGGTTCGGGAACGGAGGATCCTTGCTACTGGATATAATGGGGCGCCGGCTGGCCTGCAGCATTGTGGAGAGGCAGGGTGTATCCGGGAAGAAATGAATGTTCCCTCGGGACAGCGGCACGAGCTTTGCCGCGGTCTGCACGCCGAACAGAATGCGATAATTCAGGCTGCCCTGCATGGGACCTCTGTTCGCGATTCCATTCTTTATGTAACCCATCAACCCTGTGTTGTCTGTGCAAAAATGCTTGTTAATGCCCAGGTTAGAGAAATTGTATTTGGCGGTAATTATCCCGATGAACTGTCAAGAAATATCCTGGAAGAAGCAGGTATTAACCTGCGCCGGGCACCAATCGAGGGAGGCAGGAAGTAATGTCCATATTACTTATTGCTTTTGGAGTATCCTTCATAGTAACACTCCTGGCTACACCTTTATTGCGTAGGCTGGCACTGGCTTTTGGAATTTGCGATCTTCCCTCACCCAGGAGGATCAATAAAAAGCCCGTGCCTAACCTTGGCGGTGTTGCTATTTATCTGGGTATTCTGGCCGGGATTATATTAAATACCTCCCAGGGAAATCTTATCATTGGCATTCTCGTGGGGAGCACAATTATAGCTTTGGTCGGGCTTTTAGATGACCTATTTGGGCTTTCGCCTCCCCTCAAGCTGGGAGGGCAGATCCTGGCAGCACTCTCCTTGATTCCCTTTGGTGTGGAAATCCAGTTTATTACCAACCCCCTGGGTGGAATGTTCTTTTTGGGGGCCTGGAGTATTCCCTTAACAATCCTCTGGGTTGTGGGGATTACCAATACCGTTAATTTTATCGATGGACTTGATGGGCTCGCAGCTGGTGTTGCTGTTATTGCTTCCGGGACCCTGGCCATTGTTGCCATGCAGGAAGGACAGCTCGGCGCTGCGATAATGGCCCTGATTATTGCAGGTAGTGCCCTGGCCTTTTTGTTTTTTAATTTCCATCCGGCTAAAATTTTCATGGGAGATACTGGGGCAATGGTCCTTGGTTTCCTCCTGGCGTCTACCTCGGTAATTGGCGCCCTGAAAAGTGCTACTGCAATGACTGTTTTGGTTCCGGTTCTTGCCCTGGGTGTTCCTATTGCAGATACCCTTTTAGCGATTGTCCGGCGGAAAACCAATGGTCATTCGATTGCCCTGGCTGACAAAGACCATATTCACCACCGCCTGCTCCGGCTGGGCTTTAGTCACAGGGGGGCTGTGCTCGTGGTTTATGGAACAACAATGTTTTTAGGGATTATGGCGGTCCTGGTCAATTCAATGCGGGGGCTGGAAAGCTTTCTACTTCTGGGCCTGTCCGCAGTTGTGCTGGGGCTGGGGGGCTGGCGGCTGGGGCTTTTCCGGGTAAAAAATCGGCCCGGTGAAAATATTTACCCCCCACTGTAATGGAAAACACGGGGATCTGCCTTGCAGGTTGATCCCTTTTTTGTGTGGAGGTAAGGATATGGAAAAAATAAAGGTACTGACGGTTTTTGGCACCAGACCCGAAGCAATTAAAATGGCACCTGTGCTCAAGGCCCTGGAGGGTTCCCAGGTTTTTGAACCCCGGCTTGCTGTAACTGCTCAACACCGGGAGATGATGGATCAGGTCCTGGATATTTTTAAGGTTCAGGCGGATTATGACCTGGATATTATGCGCCCGGGCCAGAGCCTCTCGAGCATTATGGTCAGGGCTTTATCCGGGCTGGAAGAGGTTATTGCCGATTTCAGTCCCCGCCTTCTTCTGGTCCATGGAGACACGGCAACTACCTTTGCCGGCGCCCTGGCTGCTTATTATCACAAGCTTGATATTGGCCACGTGGAGGCAGGCCTGAGAACCTACGATAAATATCAACCTTTTCCCGAAGAAATAAACCGCCACCTGACAGGAGTTCTAGCCGACCACCATTTCGCTCCTACAGAAAGGGCAGCAGCGAACCTGCGGGAGGAGCGAATTCCCCCGGAAAGGATTCAGGTAACCGGGAATACCATTATCGATGCCCTGCTGGATGTGGTGGAAAGGCCCCATGAATTTAACCGAGAAGAACTGCAGGAAATTGATTTTCAAGCAGGCCCTGTTATTTTAATGACGGCGCACAGGCGGGAAAACTGGGGAACGCCCCTGGAAAAAATCTGTTCCGGTGTTCGCAGGCTGGTTGAAGAAATTTCTGATTTGCAGGTTATTTACCCCCTGCATGCCAATCCCATTCTCCGGGATACTGTTTTTACCATCCTTGGTAAACACCCCCGGGTCCACTTAATTGAACCTCTTGACTACCTTGATTTCTGCCACCTTATGGCCCGGGCAACAATTGTTTTAACGGATTCTGGAGGGCTCCAGGAAGAAGCTCCTGCCCTGGATAAACCGGTCCTGGTAATGCGGGAAAAGACCGAGAGACCCGAAGGACTTGATGCGGGAACTGTAAGGCTGGTTGGGACAGATGAAAACAGGATTTACTCGGAGGTTAAAGCTCTGTTAGAGAATGAAGAAATTTACCAGGCGATGGCTTCCGCTCCCAACCCCTTTGGAGATGGGAAGGCCGCCCAGAGGATATGTAATTATCTGGAGAGTTTTTACCTTTGCACTTGAGCCTTAGAGAGGGTATAATAGTTTAGAAGAAAAAGAAGGGATACCAACCTGAAATGACGAATAGGAATTTTGGTCTGATGGGAGGCATGCGGCATGGACCCGCAGTGGAGGAGTATTTTGAGGGGAATGTCGCTGATAACCCAGGTCGGCCTGTCGGTTGTTGTCAGCGCTTTACTGGGAATTTTACTGGGCCGATGGATTGATGGACTCCTGGGAACAGGCATGGTTGCGACCATTATCGGAACAATTCTGGGTCTGGCCGCTGGTGGAGTTTCTGCCTTTCGCCTGATCCAGGCAACAATTAAGGATGATGAAGATGGATGAAGTTCAACGAGAAACCCGGCGAATAATAACTCTGGTTTTAATTATAGCAATAATTCCTGTCTTTGGTCTTTTGTGGTCGGGAAACTGGGGCGGCCTGCGCGGCTTCCTTTTGGGTTTTGCAGTTAATATTATTACTTTTTTAATGCTGGCCCGCAGTGCCTGGCAGATTACCGGGGCAGAAACGGAAACCCAGGGACAGGTCCTTGCAGTTGTAAACTACCTGATGCGCCTGATTTTTTACGGATTAACCCTGGTTGTGGCTTTTACCCGTCCCGATATTAATGCTGCAGCAACGGTTATCGGGATGGTAATGATTAAATATACCCTTATTGGAGAGGGGCTGGTAAAACACCTATTCAGAGTAGCAGGCGGAAAAATCGGCTCAGTTGAGGAGTGAGAACCTTGCATTTTTTCTATCTGGCCACTTTTGATATCGAGGCCCAGGCCGGGCCCCGGGCCTTATTTGAAATCTTCGGAATACCCATCAATGACACAACTGTTATCGGCTATGCTATTACCATTGGTTTAATTATCTTTGCCCGCCTGGCAACCCGCAACCTGGAGCTGCTTCCAGGGAGACTGCAGAATACCCTGGAAATGTTTTTGGAAGCAATTATTGATACTACAGAGGGTATGATGCCGGGCGGAGGGCGTAAATTCCTTCCTTTTATCGGAACCATTGCCCTTTTTATTGGTTTTTCCAACATAATCGGGGTTTTGCCCCTGGTGAAAAACCCTACAGCGGATTTAAATATGACCCTGGCTTTTGGCCTTTCAGTTTTTATTTTCAGTAATGCCTATGCCATAAAGGTCAAGGGGTTGTGGGGTTATTTGAAGGGTTACGCAGAGCCCATGGTATTTATGCTGCCCATTAACATCCTGGGAGAACTTGCCAAACCAATTTCCCACTCTTTCCGTCTATTCGGGAATGTTTTTGGAGGCAGCGTTTTAATTGCCCTCGCGGCTTATTTTGTCCCCGGTATTATTCCGGTGCCGCTGATGGCCTGGTTTGATATTTTTATTGGATTGGTTCAGGCACTAATATTTACCATGCTGGCCATTGCCTATATTTCAATAGCCAGCGAATAAAAAAGGAGGCGTTTTGGAAATGGTCGAATTCAGTCCAGAACTTCTGGAAACTATTATCAGAGCTGCAGCCCTTATCGGTGCAGGACTTGCCCTGATCGCCGGTATCGGTCCCGGTATCGGACAGGGTTTTGCTGCGGGTAAGGCTGTAGAATCCGTTGCCCGTCAGCCGGAAGCAAGGGGTCTGATTACAACTACCATGCTTGTCGGGCAGGCTGTATCCGAATCAACAGGTATCTATGCCTTTGTATTCGCCCTGATCCTGTTATTCTTCATTATCCTCTAGCTATGCCGGAAAATTTGTTTAAGGAGAAGGGAGGTACCTGCCGTTGAGCCTTTTGGATTATAATATATTCTTTGATTTGGTCAACTTCCTGATCCTGATGTACCTCCTGCACCGTTTTCTTTATAAACCCGTTTTGGGTAAAATTGATGAGCGCAGGGAGAAGATTCAGGATGACCTGGAAAGAGCTCGCCGCGAGCGGAAAAATGCCGAAGAGTACCGCAGCGAGTATGAAAACAAGCTGGCCCAGGCTGAAGAAGAAGCCCGGGAAGTAATTGACCGGGCCAGCAAAAAAGCCCGGGAACAGGCAGAAGAAATTGTTAACCAGGCCCGGGAAGAGGGCCGCAGGGAAAAACAGAGAGTCCAGGAAGAAATCCGGCGGGCCCAGAACGAAGCAAGGGCCCAGCTCCGGGATGAAGT
>SKTZ01000005.1 GCA_007122335.1 Bacillota bacterium | reverse complement strand
TGGAAGAAAAATTGAGCGAGGAAGACCACAGAGAATTAATGGAGCGGGTGGTTGCCGAACTTCCCGACGAGAGGTTGGGTGATCAGGGATGATAACCGTTTCTGCTGCGGGTAAAAGATACGGCCAGGCTTTTTTTACTCTGGCCCGGGAACACGATGTGATTGAAACCCTGCAGTCTGACCTGGAACGGCTGATTTCCCTGTGGGAAGAGGAAAAGGACCTCAAGGGTCTTCTTTACCACCCCCGGATTACCCGGGATGCCAAGAAGGAAGTGTTATCCCGGCTGGGGGAAGACAGCCACCCCCTTACGGCCAATCTGCTTCTTCTTTTAGCAGACAAGGGTCGGTTGCCCTTGCTGCCGGAGATTGGTCAGGTTTTTGCAGAATTGAAAGATGCTCATTATAATATAATGCCGGTAGAGGTCCGGGTTGCAAGACCGCTGCCGCAGGACCTGGAGGAAAGGCTCCTGCAGAAACTGCAGAAAGCCACCGGCAAGAATATCCAGCTGGAGGTTCAGGTGGACCAGTCCATTATCGGAGGCATGGTTCTCAAGGTAGGGGATATCCTTATCGATGGAAGTTTGCAGCGCGGGCTGGAAAAGTTGCGGGAGCAATTGAGTCGGATCCAAGTCAGCCAGATTGGGGTGAATAATGGATGAAGTTGCGGCCTGAAGAAATCAGCGCAGTTATAAAAGAACAGATTGAAAAATATGAACAGGAACTGGAGACCGTTGGCGTGGGAACCGTCCTGAATGTGGGGGATGGAATTGCCCGCCTGTACGGTCTTGAAGACTGTGTAGCCGGGGAGCTTCTGGAATTTCCCCGCGGAGTCTTTGGTATGGTCTTTAATCTCGAGGAAGAAAGTGTTGGGGCCATCCTTTTGGGAGAAGAAACCCTGATTAAAGAAGGGGACCGGGTCCGCCGGACGGGCCGGGTAGTAGAAGTTCCCGTTGGGGAGCAAATGCTGGGCAGGACAGTTAACAGCCTGGGACAGCCCCTGGATGGAGCGGGGCCAATTGAAACCGAAAAATACCGTCCTGTAGAACATAAAGCCCCCGGGGTTGTCCAGAGAAAAAGGGTTGAGGTGCCCCTCCAGACCGGGCTAAAAGCTATCGATTCCCTGGTGCCCATTGGCAGGGGACAGCGGGAACTGATAATTGGCGACCGCCAGACCGGGAAAACAGCTATTGCCATCGACACCATTATCAACCAGAAGGATTTTGATGTTGTATGTGTCTATGTTGCTATTGGACAGAAAAAATCGACTGTGGCCCAGATTAATGAGCGCCTCCGCAAGGAAGGTGCAATGGATTATACCGTAGTGGTATCTGCTACTGCTTCAGATTCTTCTCCCCTGCAGTTTCTTGCTCCTTATGCAGGGTGTGCAATAGCCGAGGAATTTATGCATCAGGGCAAGGACGTCCTGATAATATATGATGACCTTTCCAAGCATGCCGTGGCCTACCGGACGATGTCCCTTTTGATGAGGCGCCCTCCGGGGCGGGAAGCCTTCCCGGGTGATGTTTTTTACCTGCACTCCCGTCTCTTAGAGCGGGCTGCTAAGTTAAGTGATGAAGAAGGCGGGGGTTCAATTACCGCCCTGCCTATTATTGAAACCAAGGCCGGTGACGTTTCTGCCTACATCCCCACCAACGTTATATCAATTACTGACGGGCAGATCTTTTTGGAGAGCGAATTGTTCTACAGCGGGGTTCGTCCTGCTATTAATGTTGGTATCTCCGTATCCCGGGTTGGGGGCGATGCCCAGATTAGAGCGATGAAAAAAGTAGCCGGGACCCTCAAGCTTGATCTTTCTCAGTTCAGGGAACTGGAAGCTTTTGCCCAGTTCGGGTCAGACCTTGATAAGGCGACTCAGCGGCGTTTGGCCAGGGGATACCGCATCGTGGAGGTCCTAAAACAGGGCCAGTACCAGCCAATGGATGTAACTGATCAGATTTTTGCCATCTACGCAGTTACCCGGGGTTATCTGGATGGGATTCAAGTTGAAGAAATCGGTGCTTTTGAAAAGGGTCTTTTGCAATTTATTAAGAGTGAATACTCCGATTTAAAGGGTGAAATCCAGAAAGCTGGAGAGCTAAAAGAAGAGGTTGAAAAGAAATTAAAGGAAGCAATTGAAAGGTATCTCAAATCCTATAAAAATTCGGCTACTGCCGAAGAAGCAGCAGGGTAGGGTGATATAAAATGGCCACGATGCGCGATATCAAGCGGAGGATAAAAAGCGTCCAGAGCACGCAAAAAATTACCCGGGCCATGAAGATGGTTTCGGCTACAAAGCTGCGCAGGGCCCAGGAAAGGGCAGAAAAAGCCCGCCCCTTTTTCCAGAGGACCCAGGATATAATCAGGGGAATTTCTGCTACCATTGACCCGGATCAACACCCTCTTCTCGCCCACCGGGAAGTCGAGAATATAACCGTTCTCCTTTTTACAGCTGACCGGGGTTTATGCGGAGGGTACAACCACAGGGTAATTAAGATGGTAGAACAGGAACTCGGGGATTTTCCCAGTTTAAAACTGATTACAGTCGGGAAAAAAGGACGGGACGTTTTAAAATCCCGGGGTTATGAAATAACCCGAGATTTTGTGGATATCCCTGATTATCCTTCTTTTGATCTGGCCCGGGAGCTCTGCCAGATTCTCGTGGATGATTTTATCCAGGAAAAAACTGACCAGGTTTTAATGGCTTATACCAGGTTCCAATCGGCTTTAAGCCAGCGACCCCTTTTGCTTCCCCTGCTACCCCTGGAAAAACGGGAAATGGATCCCCAGGAAGGCCGCAGGGAATATATAATGGAACCTGATCCCTATACAATCCTGGACCTGGTTTTACCCCGTTCTGTTGAGAATATTATTTATGGAGCTTTACTGGAATCCAAGGCAAGCGAGTTTGGGGCCAGGATGACAGCGATGGATGCAGCAACTGAAAACGCCCAGGAAATGATTGAAAACCTTACCATTTCCTATAACCGGGCCCGGCAGGAAGAAATTACCACCGAGATTTCCGAAATTGTCGGTGGTGCCGAGGCTCTGAAATGATGCGTGTGAGGAGGTCTGTAAGATGACTGGTGAAAAGAAAAATATCGGGCGAGTTATCCAGGTAATTGGTCCGGTTGTTGATGTTTATTTTCCCTCGGGAAAACTGCCGGATATTTATGGTGCGATAAAAATAGAGGATGAAGAAAAGGGAATTGACCTGACCATTGAAACAATGCACCACCTGGGTGATAATCGGGTGCGCTGTGTTGCAATGGACGCTACTGAAGGATTGACCAGGGGAATGCCGGCCCGGGATACGGGAGGACCTATTACTGTTCCTGTTGGTGAGGGAACCCTGGGTCGAATTTTTAACGTCCTGGGAGAACCCATTGACAAGCTGGGCGAGGTAGAAGCAGAGGATTACTATCCCATCCACAAAAGTCCGCCCCGCTTTGACGAACAGGAAACCACTACCGAGATTTTTGAAACCGGAATCAAGGTTATTGACCTTCTGGAACCCTATGTTCGGGGAGGCAAGATTGGCCTTTTCGGTGGTGCTGGGGTAGGCAAGACTGTAATAATCATGGAACTTATCAATAACATAGCTACCCAGCACGGCGGATTTTCAGTGTTTGGCGGCGTTGGAGAGCGGACCCGGGAAGGCAATGACCTCTGGATGGAAATGAAGGAATCGGGGGTAATTGACAAGGTAGCCATGGTTTTCGGCCAGATGAACGAACCCCCGGGAGCGAGGATGAGAGTGGGATTAACTGCTCTAACCCAGGCCGAATATTTCCGCGATACCCAGGGCCAGGACGTTTTGTTCTTTGTGGACAATATTTACCGTTTTATCCAGGCAGGTTCAGAGGTATCAGCTCTCCTGGGCCGGATGCCTTCTGCAGTTGGTTATCAGCCGACCCTTGCAACCGACCTGGGTGCCCTGCAGGAAAGGATAACCTCGACCAAGAAGGGTTCAATCACATCAGTTCAGGCAATTTTTGTTCCCGCCGATGACTTTACTGACCCCGCTCCTGCTACAACATTCTCCCACCTGGATGCAACCACCGTTCTTTCCCGTTCCATTGCCGAAAAAGGTCTGTATCCAGCCGTAGATCCCCTTGATTCCACATCCAGGATCCTTGACCCCAATATCATCGGGGAAGAACACTACAATACTGCCCGGCGGGTCCAGGAGGTTCTGCAGCGCTACCGCGATCTACAGGACATTATTGCCATTCTGGGTATGGATGAACTATCAGAAGAGGATAAAGTTGTCGTAAACAGGGCCCGGCGAATTGAGCGTTTCCTCTCGCAGCCCATGTTCGTTGCAGAACAGTTCACCGGCCGGCCCGGAAAATACGTGCCGCTGGAAGAATCGATTCGTGGGTTTAAAGAAATCCTGGAAGGCCGACATGATGATTTACCAGAAGAAGCATTTTTCATGGTTGGAACAATTGATGAAGCCGTGCAAAAGGCCAAGGAATTGAAGGAGGAGTAAGCCATGGCCTCCAAGGTTGAGCTGGAAATATTGACCCCGGAACGGACTCTGCTCCGGGAGCAGGTAGAGATGGTAATTGCACCTGCTGTTGACGGAGAAATAGGGATTCTCCCGGAACACTTTCCCCTTGTGACCAGCCTGAAAATAGGGGTGGTCAGGATCCGCCGTTCCGAAGAAGAAGGTTTTCTGCCTCTTGCCATAAGCCAGGGGGTCATGGAGGTTTTGCCCCAGAGAATCACCATTCTGGTTGCAACGGCAGAATTGCCCGAGGAAATTGACATAGAAAGGGCTCTGGAAGCCAAGAAAAGGGCAGAAGAACGCCTGAAAAAAGAAGAATTTGACAAAACGCGGGCGGAAGCAGCAATGCAGAGGGCCATGGCCCGGATTAAGGCCGCCCGGGATAATCAGTAATTGAGAGATGAGATTTTTCGGCAGGCCTGAAGCAAAGAAGCAGACACAGAAACGTGAAGGAGGCTCATGAGTGGGAGACAAGTTATTTTTAACAGGAGGAAAACGATTACAGGGAGAGGTCAGGGCCAGTGGAGCCAAAAATGCTGCCCTGCCGATTATTAATGCCGCCATTCTGGCAAAAGGGGAAACCCAGCTAGATGATATTCCCGACCTCAGGGATGTGTTTCACCTGCAGCAGATCCTGGAATCCATGGGTGTGGGTGTTGCCTATGACCAGGGGACCATGACCATTAATCCCGAAAAGGCTCATTTTGCAGAACCTCCTTACGAACTGGTTCGCAAGCTCAGGGCTTCCTATTACCTCCTCGGTGTCCTGTTGGCTCGAAATGGAGAGGCTCGGATTGCCCTGCCTGGCGGATGCGCAATTGGGAATCGCCCTATTGACCTCCATCTGAAAGGCTTTAAGGCCCTGGGGGCCGACGTTCACCTGGACCACGGAGTGGTAGAAGTTAAGGCCAAACGGAAGTTAAAAGGGGCCAAGATTTACCTCGATTATCCCAGTGTTGGGGCGACGGTTAATATCATGCTTGCTGCTTCCAGGGCCGAGGGACAGACCGTAATTGAAAACGCCGCCCGAGAACCTGAAATTATTGACCTGGCCAACATGCTCACAGTTATGGGAGCCCGTATTAAAGGTGTAGGTACTGACATTGTGAAGGTTGAAGGTGTCGACCAGCTCAGTTCCACTCAGCATCGAATTATTCCCGACCGGATTGAAAGCGGCAGCTATATGATCGCTGCTGCTGCAACAAGGGGAGATGTTTACGTCCGGAATTCCCTGTGCGAGCACCTCAAATCCCTTCTGGCCAAACTCAAGGAAATGGGAGTAAAAATTGAGGAAGATATAGAAGGGGTCCGGGTTACGGCACCAAACTCTTTAAAGGGTATTGATGTAAAAACCCTGCCCCATCCAGGCTTTCCTACCGACCTTCAACCGCAGATGATGGCGCTTTTGACCCAGGCAGAGGAAGGAACGAGTCTGGTAATTGAAACGGTTTTCGAAAACAGGTTTATGCACGTGGATGAACTCAAAAGGATGGGAGCAGATATCAAGCTGGACGGCCGGGGCGCTATTGTCAAGCCCTCCCGCCTATCCGGTGCCAAAGTCTGGGCCACCGACCTCCGGGCCGGAGTAGCAATGATTATAGCCGGATTGGCTGCAGAAGGAGAAACCCAGATCAATGACTTTTTCCACGTGGAACGAGGGTATGAAAAGATTGAAGAAAAATTTAAAGGCCTGGGAGCAGATTTGCACCTGGAGTAAAGGAGCGCCCTGATTAGGCGCTTTTTTATTGGCAAAGAAAAAACCCCGGAAAACCCGGGGTTTTTTAAAGACAATCGTGGGAAAAGCTTAAAGCAATTTTAATCAACCTTGAAAAGCTGAAAATCAACCCCTTCAAGAGTGTCCCCTGTTTGTATTGTGATTTTATCCGGGCCGTCACTGTCATGCAGCTCGCTCCTGCTTTCCGCGCCATACATTCCCGATGCAATAGGCCCTTCCATAAAAGTATAGACCCGGGCGAAAATGAAAAACTCGGTAACCATTTCTCCAGTTTCCTTATCCTCCAGAAGTTCTACTTCTATGTCATAAGAAATGTTTTTGTCTTTTAATAGGGATTTTTCCTGCCCGAAGCTTTCAGCATCGCCATGGAGTAAAGGGTTTTTATCAAGAACATCTACGGAATATTTCGGCGGGTCAGCTATATTCCCGCCCTCAATATCTGGAATAGTTATGGTTCCTGCAACTTCTGCCAGGTGAATAATATATTTTGCTTCGATTGTGATGGTTTTGCCCTCATCTTCAGGAGTTACTTTTTCCGGGGGAAAGGCGATTTCCCTGTCGGGGTCAATTACCTGGATTTCTGTAGTTCTCCGCAAATCAGTAAGAGTAGTTTTTCCATTGCTATCAGTTTCACCAGTCTCGCCTCCCCCTGAGGTGGTCACCTTCATCCCTTCCAGGGGATTTTCATCGAAATCAAGGACTTCTACTGTCAGAGAATAAGGGTCTCCTAAAAGCAGGTCACATCCCGCTGCGGAAAAAGATAGAATCAGGATCAGGATTAAATAGACTGTTTTTTGCGGACTCTTTTTTACCATTTCTGCTTTGCTCCTCCTTTAAAGTAACTGATAGAGTTGGTTTCGATAAAAAAGACCTAAAGCCTCCTTTAAATTTAAGGAAAATCAAGCTAAAGGAACATGGCTCCCAGAACGCTGAAAATTGTTCCCCAGATCCAGAAAAAACCCATCAGAATAATTGTCTTCTTTAGAGACAGGCGGGCGATTTTAATAAAGCCCAAACCCAGCAGGAAGAGGGAGTACAGGTTGAGGAGATCAAAGCGCTCCAGCATTGCTCCAAGGGGGGTGTAAATCCTTTCCTGAACCTCAAGGAAGATTGCGGGGCTGAAAGTAATGAGATTTCCCGTAATTGCCAGAACCGGTGTTTTGACCATAATTCCCAGGAGGGCAATAAACTGGATGTAGCCGGAAAGGGCCAGCAACTGGCGAAAATTTGCAGTTCCCCCAAGGACCCGGGTAATAGCCAGATAAATTGCTCCAATAATCAGCCAGCCCAGGTAGCCAGCAAATATCTGAGCGGTAAACATAAGGGAGCGGGAGGCAGGTACCTGTAACCTCTCCAGAAGGTCCTGGCTGTATTCCTGGATTGGAATGGCAAATAGGTTAACCAGGAAGATAATAATAACCGGCCCCAACAGGTCAGGATTTTCTCCTATATACTTCAGGGTTTTGTGCGGTTCAATAAGAAGTCCAACAACTCGCTCTATCAGGTTTAGACGTTTTTCCATAAGAAAACACTCCCCTCAGGAGATTATTTCTTTTTAACAATTCGGTTTCCTGCTTAAAGGAGCAGGAATGGTTGCTCTGGTTATAGAAAACTGATTCGGCAAAGAGATTAAGAGCCCGTTAAAATTTTTTTTTAACCATAAGAATTATTTGATAAATCCGGGGTTAAATGTTATTCTAATAACATCAATTGTTCGTATAGGTTCAAAAGGGTGAAATTCTCAATGGACCTGTAAATAAATTGTTTTTTATTTAAGAGAGGTGTGGGGTTTATGGGAAAAGTATTTTTTGTCCTGTTACTGGCTCTTTTTTTGAGTTTTAATGTATTGGCCGAAGAGGAACCTCAGAGTATCGAATTGCCAGCGGGGATTAATTTAACCTATCCTGGAAACTGGAAAGTGGTTGAAGAACCCGAAACCCAGGAAATTTTGCGCCTGGGGGATGAGAGAAATAACGCCCTGTTTTCCATATTTCTTTACGAAATAGAGGGAACGACCCTTGAAGCTTTTGCAGAGTACATGGTTAATCATTTCAGCGAAGGGAACTGGGAAAAAACAGGTGAACTGGAGGAACATTCCTGGGAAGGGATTGAAGAAGGTCTTGTAATTAACATGGAAACCGGATTGGGGGAGGACGATGTTCTCAAGGGATATTACCTTTTCTTCCGGGTGGAAAACCGTTATTTCCTGGGTAGATTTGTTGTAGCAGGTCAGGTTTGGGAAGAATACGAAGAAGACTGGATGTTTATCAAGGACAGGATTAAGGGGCAACAGGATTAGTTGGCCTTTTGCTAATAGCCTGCCTTGCCTTCAACCAGATGGTGTTTAAGGGCAGGAAATAAGTAGTGCTAATAGAAGTATATACTAATAAATTTAAATCAGGTATAGGAGGCCGCAGCATGTGGAACTTTTCGAGGAAGATTGGTATTGATTTAGGAACCGCCACGGTACTTGTATATGAAAAAGGAAAGGGAATAGTTTTGCAGGAACCATCAGTTGTGGCCCTGGATAAAAACACCAACCGGGTTCTTGCCGTTGGGAAAGAAGCCCAACGCATGCTGGGTCGAACTCCTGCCAATATTGTGGCTACTCGGCCCATGCGGGAGGGAGTTATAGCAGACTTTGACGTAACTGAAGCCATGTTAAAAATGTTTCTCAATAAAATCCTGGGCAAACACCGGGTGGTTAAGCCCCTGGTGATGGTCTGTGTTCCCGCCGGAGTTACCGGAGTAGAAAAAAGAGCGGTAATTGAAGCAGCGATGCAGGTAGGTGCCAGAAAGACATATTTGATTGAGGAGCCCCTCGCTGCTGCCCTGGGAGCCGGGCTGGCCATTGAAGAGCCTTCGGGAAATATGGTTGTGGACGTTGGTGGAGGGACTACAGATATTGCGGTCCTCTCTCTGGGTGGTATTGTGGTTCCTGAATCCCTGCGCATCGGGGGAGATAATTTCGACCAAGCTCTGATCCGTTATGTCAAAGAGGTTTACAACCTTAAAATTGGAGAGGGAACTGCTGAAAGGATAAAAACCGAAATCGGGACTGCTTTTCCTCAAGAAGATGAAGAACTGACAATTGAAGTCCGCGGTCAGGATATTATGACAGGACTCCCGGGCAGCATAAGTATTTCTTCCCATGAGGTTTTTGAAGCCTTACAGGACCCCCTGCAATCAATCCTTGCCGGGATCAGGCGGGTCCTGGAAAAAACGCCTCCTGAACTTTCCTCTGATATTAGCGAAAAAGGTCTGGTCATGACCGGAGGAGGGGCCCTTCTCCGGGGACTGGATAAATTAATCAGCCAGGAAACCGGTGTTCCTGCAATCAGGGCAGAAAACACTATGTCCTGTGTTGCCATAGGGACGGGACTGGCCCTGGAAAATATTGATAAACTGGGCAAAACCCTAAAAGTCGGCGGGCGCGGTTAAAAGAAGTACGAGTGGGAAGGGGATTTCATGAAAAATAAAAAGATTACTATAATGGTTTTCCTGCTTTTTATTGCCCTGTTTTTTTCCTTTAATGCTCATGCCTGGTATATGCCTCTCGATGAAGTCAAAGAGGGGATGACTGGCTATGGGAGAACTGTTTTTAAAGGGACCGAGGTTGAATCTTTCCCCGTAGAAATAAAAGGAATTATTCAGCAGGGCTATGATAGACAATTGATCTTAATCAAAACCGGTGGGGAAAAAATTGAAGAAATTGGCGGGGTTGCCTCGGGAATGAGTGGAAGCCCCGTTTACCTTGAAGATCGGATAATAGGTGCAATTGCTTACGGTTGGACCCTGAGTGACCACAGAATTGCCCTGGTAACCCCGATTGAAGCCATGCAGAAGATCTGGGATGAGAAAGAATACTGGGCCAGGGAAGAACCGGATCTTTCCGGTTATCCTGGGCTCCAGGCTATTCCGGTCCGCACACCCCTGCTTGCTTCTGGTCTCAGCGGAAGAGCTGCTGACATGCTGCAGGAAGCAATGGATGAATATGATATTAAGGTAATGAGTGGCCCTGCCGCGAGGAGGGACGGGGAAGCAGTCCCCCTGAAACCCGGAAGTGCAGTTGCTGTGGACCTGATGCGGGGTGATATGGGAGCTGCTTTTGTGGGAACGGTAACCTACCGTAATGCCAACCAGGTCCTGGCTTTTGGCCACCCCATTTTCCACCAGGGTGCAGTTGACTTCTTCATGAGTGATGCTTACGTGCATGAGATTATTCCTTCCCTTAATTTCCCCTTTAAATTGGCATCTTCCCAGGAACTAAAAGGAAGGATAGGCCAGGACAGGGATGCGGGGATTGCGGGCCAGGTAGGGGAATACCCCAAGCTGATTCCGGTAAACATTTCGGTTAGGGATACTGATAGAGAATTAACCAACCGGGCTTCATTCCAGGTTGTCCAGCATGAAAGGCTTTTAAACAGCCTTGTGGGAAGTGCTGTCCTGCAGATTCTTGATGAAACCCTGGACCGGATCGGGATGGGAACGGCAAGGGCAACGATTGATATAACCGGGAAACCTCTTCCCGACCACAAATTAACCCGGGAAAACCTTTATTTCAGCACCAATGATGTGGCCGTTGCCACCCTTTTTGAACTCCAGCAATTAATTTATATTCTAACTGCCAACCCCTATCAAAAAATAGATATATATAATATTCGCCTGCAGGTTGAAGTGGAACAAAAAAATACCATGGCCTATGTCCAGAAGGTTGAACTCAATGATAATCCGGTATATCCCGGGGATGAAGTTACGGCAACTGTTATCTTAAGACCTTACCGGGATGAATTTATCCGCAAGGAAATTACTTTCACCATTCCCGAAGATATGCCTCCTGGTCGTGCTTCCATTGTAATTTCAGGAGGCCCACCCTGGCAGCCTCCAGTTCCGGAGGAAGACGAAGAAATGGATTATCCCTACGAGGATTTTCAAAATTTGCTGCAGAGCTATATTGAACGTCCCAGGAACAACCAGCTTGTTGTTGAAATTTACCCGGCCTACAGATATCCAAGGCACTATCTGGAACCCGAAGAGCTGGAGGAAGAACCAGAAGTTGAAGGGGAAGAACCTCAACCCGAAGAAACACTTCCCCCGGAACCAGAAGAAGTTGAGATGAGGGAGATTATTGATACCGAGTTCTACCTTGATGGGATCTGGAGTGGAGAAATTGAAATTCAGGATCCCAATGACGATTCGAATGAAGAATAGCCTTAACCCGCAATTTAAATAAGTTTTTCTACCGGGACCCGGCAGGCACTGGGTCCTTTTTGTCGAATTTTTGGGAAAAAGAAGCAGGAGGGTCTGATTTTGTTCCGTTTATTTTTTAAATCCGTCAAAAACTCCATAATAACCCTTTTAATTCTTGGGATATTGGGCCTTGGTTTCTTCCTGGTTCTTTTTGGCGATTCCATAATCGACCAGGTTCGGGATATAATTATTGAAAATATTGAGGAACAGGTGCCCTTCCGGATTAGCTGGGATCGGATGGCTATATTCCCCATTAACAACCTGGTTTTAGAGGGCGTGGAAGTTTATACCCTTGAGGAGGAAGAGCCCTTTTTCCGGGGGGATAGGGTTGTCGTCGGCTATAGTTTTTGGGAGCTGATCCTGGACAGAACATCCCCTGCAGCCAGTGTTAAAAGAGTGAGTATTGAGAGATTTGAGCTATTAGCCGAAGACCCGCTTGCTTTAATACCGGAGCTTGAAGAAGAAGATTTCCGGGCCGCAATTCAACTTTTCCAGGGCAGGGGACTGGTTGGTTGGGAAGGTTTAAGTGAAGAACTGGAAAATATCTCCGGTAGTTTTTTGCCAGCTGGAGAGCGGGGCTGGGAAGGAAACCTCAAGTTTGAAATGTCCAGGGCACCCCATAGCCAGTTAGAACTTTCCGGGTACTGGGAACCCGGTGAACTGGAGGGGCGGCTTGAACTTAAAGAATTTCCGCTTTCTATTGCTGGTGAGTATCTGCCTGATGAACAGGTAAGAGTTCAGAGTGGACTGGTTTCAGGGGTGTTTTTCCTGGACTACCAGGATGGCCAGGAAGTTGAATACAGTGGTAATTTTGAGGTTTTTTCAGGGAACGCCTGGATTGCTGCAATTGATGAAACCCTCGAAGATTTTTCGGGGGGGATCGATTTTTCACAAGAGAGTGTTTCGGTAAGAGAAGGAAGGGCTTTTTTAGATGAGACCGAGTTAAATTTTTCCGGTAAATATTTTCTTCCCGGGGAAGAGTTTGAACTAACACTTGATTTAAAAAGCTTGGAACTGGCTTATATTCAGGGCATTTTAGAAAAAGCGGGGTTCTGGGAAGCAGAATTCCCGGATATCTCGGGGAGGGGAGATGTTTCTCTTAACGCCCTCGGATCTTTAGAAAGACCTTTAGTGGATGCAGTTTTTGCAATTTCCGGGGGGCAATTTGGCCCACTCGCCTATTCCCAACTGGAGGGTTCACTCTCCTATGAAGGGGATGGCTTCGATAAGAATCCCCTGGCCCGGGTCAATTTAAATATTGCCCGGGGCTGGACTGAAGAAATTGAATTTTCCGGACTGGAAGCACAGTTAAACTTTGCAGGCGAGTCTTTTGCAGAAAACCCTCTGGTCGAGCTAGATTTTTCTCTTGACCAAGGACAGGCTGATGATTTTGAAGTTTCGGGGCTTAAAGGATCAATGTCCTACCGGGCTGAACTCTGGGGAGAAAACCCCTTTGCCGAGCTTGATTTTAAAATCGATTATGGCCAGTTCCAGCAGTTGGGATTCAATCAGGTGCAAGGAATGATTTCTTACCAGGATGAGTTTCTAAGCATCCATGAACTTCGGGGAGAGTTTGCTGGGGGACAATTCTCCTTAAATGGTCTCGTGGGAACAGAACTATTGCTGGCTGCCGAATTTTCAGACGTTGACCCCTCCCGTTTACCTGATGATCTCCCCTGGCCGGAAGAAATTGACCCCCGAGGAAATTTGGGGGGAGAGATTTTATTATCCGGTCCCTGGAATGACTGGGATAAAATTAGTATCGCCGGCGATGTCCGCTGGGAAAATCCTCGTTTGGCCGGTATGGATTTCCAGGAAGTTGAAGGTGTTTTCTGGACGGGTGGCGAAGAAATCTTTTTCAGCCCCTTAATTATAAGAGATAATTTTGGTGGACTGGTAGAAATCCAGGGGACCACTGACTTTAACCTGCAGAATTTTGACTTTCAACTCTGGGCTTCCGGGATTGACATAGAAAATTACCCCCTGGAAGAAAATATTTTCGGAAAGCTTGATATAAATGGCCGGCTTTTTGGTTCTCTGGAAAACCCGGGTTTTCAGGGGAATTTCAGTGGGAAAAATTTGGTTCTGAGAGAAGAGGAGCTCGGGGAAATTGAAGGCCGGTTTGCCTGGGAAAATGACCGGGTTCAATTTGAACAGGTTTACCTTGTTCACCCTTGGGGTCAGCTGGATGCTTGGGGTACAATTGATCTGAGTGGAGATCAGCCTCATACCGATCTGTTTGTGAATGCCGAAGGGCCCTGCCTTTCCCCCTTAATTGAACAACTTGATATTCCGTTAGAATTATGGGGTGAAATTAAGCTTGCTCTTGAAATTGAGGGGAGTTTTACCGATCCCACTGCCCGTGGTAATATTGAATTAACTGAGGGTCAATTTGGCGATCAGCCTTTTGATTTTCTTAGGACGGATTTCATCTGGCAGGAGGAAAAACTCGAATTTTCCAACCTTGAGGCCCGTATGGCTGGAGGAGTTTTGAATGGAAGAGGAAGCTTTAAGCTTCCGGAAGAAATAGAATTAGAACTCGAAGGCCGGCATGTAGCCTTAGAAGAAATCAGGGAATGGGAAGAATTTCTTCCGGATGTTAAAGGGAATGCTTCCTTCTCGGTTTCTGCCCGGGGAACTTTGCCCGATCTGCAGGCAGAGGGCTTCCTAAGAGTTGAGAGTATTATGTTTGCCGATGAATATCTGGGTGATATAGAAGGAGATTTTTCCTTCAAAGAAGGGATGTTGGAGCTTAGGGATGTTGTTCTTCGTGGGCAGGAAGGAACTTATTTCATCGAAGGAATGGCCCAGATATTACCTCCCGGAGAACTTGCTCTGGAGTTAAGGACTGAAGAAGCTTCCCTCGACCGGTTACTATCCGTTGCAGGGTGGGATGAATTCTGGGTTCCCCTAATTCCGGTTACTCTGGCCGGGGAACTCAAGGTTAATGGAACTATTGAACGCCCCCATATTGAAATCTCAGGGAGCGCTTTTTATCCGGCGGGAGAACTTGAGATTGTAGGTGGAGGCTATCTTGATGGTCCCTACGAAGGAAAGATTGAGGGGCCGGTTGATTTTGATTTAATTTCTGAATTTTTACCTGAGGATTTTGAAATTCAAGGACAGGGAGAAGTGGAAGTCCTGGTTAATTTTGATGATGCCTGGGAGATTACCGGCGACAATGTTTTTACTGAAATTGCCTTTAATGGAGTTTCTTTTAGCGAAGCAGGAGGTAATTTTTCCTGGAAGTCCGGTCAACCCATTTACCTGGAACAGAGATTTCTGCGTATCTCTGGAGAAACCCTTGAGGTTAAAGGTTTTATTCCCCTTGAACCCCAGCGCCCTGATCTATTTTTGCAGGTATTTACGGAGGGTTTTGATCTGGGCTTTCTGGCGAGTTTTAACCCCCACCTTCTTTCTGTTGGAGGCAAGGCAATGGTTGATGCAACTATCAGTGGTTCAATTGATGAACCGATAATTGATGGAGAAGGGTACCTGCAGGAGGGATCTTTCCGTTACTTTAATTTCCCGGGTGGGGTTGAAGAAATTGAAGGCAAGGTTGTTTTCGCCGGTAATGAAATGCTCATGGAAAATGTCCAGAGCAGATATAGTGAGGGCGGAGATTTGGATCTGAGCGGGAAAATTGGTTTTGACGGTTGGGAACCCGATTATTACGATCTTCTGTTAACTATAGAGCAACTCCATATTAACCATGGAACTGTAGATGGTTATGGAGATGGAGAAATGACCATTACCGGTTCTTATTATGAGCCGGAAATAGTTGGTTATCTGGATGTCTATGATACCGTTATCGGGATACCGTTTGATTGGCCCCACGAGGAAGTTGAAGAAGAAGAACAGATAAATCCTCATTTTGAGCTGGCTTTCAGGCCCGCAGGAAATATTAGGGTTAGAGACGGGAATTTTGACGTGCAGGTTCAGAGTGGAGAACTCATTCTGGATAATCGGATTGGAGATTTAGAAATGGTGGGGGAAGTCGTTTCCCGCCAGGGGAATATCAATTTTTATAACACTAATTTCCGCCTGCTCGAGGGAAGAGCCCGGTTCCTCCGGTTCGGAGAATCAATCCCCCATATTTCCGCTTCTGCCCAGACAACGGTTCGGGATACCCAGGTTTTTGTCTATCTGGATGGGTCTGCCCTGGACATGAATATGCGCCTGGTTTCTCAGCCCCCGATGGATGAACAGGAAATAATGGACCTCCTGGTTTACCGGGGTGGTCTGGGTGATCTATTACGTGGAGATATACCAGGAGCTTTCAGACAGGAATTATGGCGAATTATTGGGGAAACTTTCCGAACCAGCTTCCTGGTTCAGCTGCAGACCACAATTGGAGATTTTCTTGAACTTGACGAGTTTTTAATTACGCCAATTTTACTTGGCGATGAAGAAAGAATTGAATTTTATGTAGGCAAGGCAATAACCGACCGAATTTATATTACCTACACCCAGGATTTTACCGCCAGGGGGAGCAACAGGGAATTTTCAGTGGAGTTTCGTTTGCGCGATAACCTCTTCTTTAGCGGTAGTCTCCAGGACGAAGGGCATTTCCAGTTGGGTGTTGAATTCAACTACCCATTCTAGGAGGGTTTGTTTTGAGCCTGAAAAAAGCGCAGATTATTCCCAGGGAAAAAGAGAAGGGCCTTTGGGAATCTTACAAAAATAAAAACTGTGAGTACAGCCGAAATCAACTGATCATTAAATACCAGCCCCTGGTCTATGGAGAACTCGGGCGGCTCTCCTTCCATCCCGAACAGCGCCTGGATTTAATCCAGGAGGGAACGGTAGGCTTAATTGAAGCAGTTGACAGGTTCTGTCCGGAGCGAGAAGTTCTTTTCTCGACCTTCGCCCGCTACCGAATCCGGGGCCGGATGCTAAATTTACTGGGAAAGAAAATGGAAAACTACCCCTACCAGGAAGACTGGGAAAAAGATCTTGTGGGAGATAAAGATCCCCAGAGAGAAGTGGAAATATTTTTTCTGCAGGAACAACTGGAAAAAAGTTTACAGCGGCTTCCCGCCAAAGAAAAGAAAATCCTTGAAGAAACCATGATCAAGGATCGCCCTGCAGAGGAGGTAGCCTTCCGTCTTTCTATAACAACCTCCTATCTTTACCGGCTGCGCAAGCGAGCCCTGCGCCGATTAAGAGGAATCTTTAGCCATATTATGCGAGAAGAGAAGTAAATCAGCAGTTTAAGGGGTTTAATCTTTTTTATTGAGTTAATTTGCTTTTTATTAACCTGAAATTGGGCTATTTTACAATCCCCTTTTTGTACTTTAACCGGATAATATATGCAGGAGGTGAATGGGAGTGAAGGCAATCCGCAGGCGGATTTTGGCCCGGATCAAGAGGGGCCAAACCTGGCTTGAACAGGCCAAAAATGAGTTTGAACAAAATCGACCCCGGGCAGGAGAAAAAAAACTGGAACTGGCAATGGCTGAACTCCGTCTAGCCCGGGAGAAAAGTGAATTCTGGGGATGGCAGGAGCCACCCAGAAAAAGAAAGGTGCTACCTCTGGTAGCAGGACTTTGTTGTACTTTATTGCTGGTGGGGGGGGTTTTTCTTTTAAACCCGGGAACTTCTGATTATTCTCCACATGTTACTGAAAGAATTGAAATTGAAAGGAACCTTTCTCTTCCCCTTGATTATGTTTCTAAAAGGAGAGAACCCCGGATCTTAGAGGATAATCAATTTAATTCTTTTGCCTCTTTTCAACTGGAAAGAGAACTGGAAGGGTTGATTGTTCCAACTGACCTTTGAACAAAGGAGGAGTTGTCTTGGTAAAAAGAAGCTTAGCACTTGTAGTTATAGTTTTACTCCTGGGAGGAATTGCCCAGGCTCAAGCCGGTCCGAATACTGTTACCGATATTCAAATCGAGGGTAACGAATTTATTCCTGCTGAGGATATACTTGAAGTAATCGAAATTGAAATTGGGGATGAAGTTGATGGTAGCATACTTCGAGACAATATGGAAAGAATCTATGAAATGGGTTGGTTTTACGATATATATGTCGATTATGAACCTTATGAGGGTGGTCTTCGCCTGATTTTTCAGGTGATGGAGAATTTTGAGATTAAAGGGATAAAATTTGATGGAGTAAGCGTTTACACCGATGAAGAAATTAAAGATGAATTAAAGCTGGAGCTTAACTATGTACTGAATACAAAACAGCTTAATGAAGATTTGCGCCGGCTTGAACAGAAATTCCAGGAAGATGGTTATATTTTAGCCCGTATTACTGATGTTCAGCTCAGTGAAGAAGAACAGGTCCTTTTCGTGTCAATAAACCAGGGTTATTTAAATGAAATCAGGGTTGAAGGAAATGAAAAAACCCGCGACTATGTAATCGAAAGGGAATTTGTTATTGAAGAGGGCGAAGTTTTTAATGCTCAAAAAGCTCAGCAGACCCTGCAGAATATTTATAACCTGGGTTTTTTCTCTGAGAATATTTCTTCCAGCCTTGACCCGGTTGATCCCGAAGAGAACCTTTTTGACCTGGTTATTGAACTGGAAGAAGTAGATACAGGGAACCTTGGTGCGGGCGGCGGCTATAATACCCGGGATGGGTTTTATGGATTTATCGATGTCCAGGAAAGAAATTTGCTTGGAAGAGGACAGGAAGTGGGAATCAGGGCGGAAATAGGAAGAAATAGAACCTACGAAATTTATTTTTCCGAGCCTAAACTTATGGAAACTCCCTATTCAATCAGTGGCAATCTCCGCAGGCGGGTAGAACATGATACCCAGGAAATGACTGTTGATGACGAGGAAGTAGAGCTCGGTATACGTGAAATCAGGCAGGGTGGCTCCCTAACGCTGGGACGACAGTTTACAGAAATCCTGCGGCTTTCGGGAACCGTTCGAATTGATCATTCCAAAATCACCTACGAAGACGATATTCTGGATCCCAAAACCACTCAGTTAAGGGCCCTCAGTTTCACCGCCCGCCGCGATACAACTGACGTACCCTTCTCCCGGCGTTTGAGCCCAACTGAAGGCGGGATTGAAATTGGAACAATAGAATTTGCCGGTTACCTCCTGGGAGGGGATTTTGATTTCACCAAAGTCACAGGTGAAGTCAGGCGTTTTTATCCCGGATATGAACCGGACCACAACTGGGCCCTTCG
>SKTZ01000127.1 GCA_007122335.1 Bacillota bacterium | reverse complement strand
TTTTCGTAATTTTTTAGCTTGCGCATAAATTCCTGGGAGGGATTATCCCGGATTAAACTATTTTTTAGAGCTTCGCCCATCTTTTTTAAATCTCCGGGGACGGCCAGATCATTCTCCCGAAATAAGGACGAGGCTTCTTCGTATTGAATTAAGGCCAGACCAAGTTTATTTGAATCCACAAGAGATTGCAGGGACATGATATGCAGTTTTTCTTCCAGAGGAACAATTCGCAAGCCCGTTTCGCATAATTCCCAGGCTTCTTTGTGCATTCCCGCCTGCCGCATTAATTCATTTGCTTCCAACATTGCTTCCAGAAAAAGGTCCCTGAAATGCTTTTTGGCATAAATCGCCCAGTAAGAGTTGGGAACCTCCTCCAAAAAATTACCCCTGTATAAGGACAAAGCCTTCTGATAGAGAGCAATTGCTTCTGAACTGGAAACCTGTACCTTTGACCTGGCTTTTTTGCAGAGGGTTTCAAAATCCTCGGAATCAAGCCAATAATCCGAATCCTCATTGAATCTATAATTTCCACCGGAACAAATAATGTATTTTTCGCAGTTTTCATCAGGATTTTTCCCTTTTAAAGTCTTGCGGAGTTGAAAAACAAGACTCTTTAAGGCTTCCGCAGGATTCACGCTTTCCTCAAGGGAAAGATATTTGAAAACCTGGTCGGAAGATAAGGACTGTCCCTTGAAGGTAATAAGTACCTGGAAAAGACGCCAGCGTTTGCCCAGGCGCTGATCTTCGGGAGAAATTCTTTTTCCTCCTCTTTTAACCTCAAAACGGCCCAGGGTTGAAATCTGAAGAGTGTTCTTATCCGCCCCCATTGCAAAACACCACCCTCAGGATCTTTTTATTATTCCACCCCAAACTTACCAAGCAAATTTTGGAGTCAACAAAAGAATATACTTTTATTCATCCAATCCCTGAGCCAGTATATTCTCCAAAAAATCTTTTTCTTTTTTAATTTTATAATATGTTGAAATTATTTTTCGTGATTAGGCTCACATTTTTTCTTTAAATTTTTAAAATACTGAAAAAACTAGCTAACCTCTGAAAAAAGATTTATTTTGAATTTCCCAATTTATTTTTCTCAAAGGTTTTACTCCATCGGTACCCAAGGTTTTAGCAGTTATTTTTGGAAGGTATCGCGTTAAAAAGAAAGAATACTGTAATTAGAATTACATGTCGACCAAGACTCCAGATCCTTCTTGATTAAGGAATTCTTTTCTATCCGAAAGGAGGTTCTTTTTATGGCGGAGAAAATCGTCAGAACCAAAGAAATGGTTTGGGTTCTTGATCCAATGGAAAAAATGCTTGGTCCCGTTGCAAACGGGGGAACAATAATTGCTCATACCGCCCCCGGGTGCTGGGGCCCCATGATTACACCCGAAGGACCTAGCGGACACGAGGTTACAAAACCTGTAGAAGTTGAGGGTGCAGAAGTTGGTGATGCAGTTGCCTTGAAAATAAAAAAGGTGAAAATCCTCTCCCAGGCAACTGTTTCTGGAACTGATCAGCCTAAAGAAGGTTACTTCAATGGGGACCCCTTTGTTGCAGCACGGTGTCCGGTTTGTAACATAAACAACCCTGAGTGTGAAGTTACTGGAACCGGAGAGGAGAGTATTAGGTGCAAAGAATGCGGAAATCCAGTAACTCCTTTTGGCTTTGGTTCAGGGTACACCATGGTATTTGACCAGGAAACAAACACTGCGATTACCCTGAATGCTGAAGGCAGTGAAGAGGTTGCGAGTAATGCCAGTGAACTAGCCTCATTGCCCCCCGAATCAAAACAATACCCAATTAACCTCTGGGCAAGGGCAGATCTTCCTGGGTTAGTTACGAGAATTAGGCCTATGATTGGAAATATCGGGAGCTGTCCATCAGTCCCATTTCCTTCTTCCCACAATGCAGGCGACTTTGCCCAGTTCCTTATTGATGCTCCCCATGATTATGCCCTAAAAAAAGAGGAGCTCGCCCAACGAACTGACGGGCACATGGATGCCGACGAAGTCCGGGAAGGAGCAGTTTTATTGGTTCCGGTTAAAGTTCCCGGAGCAGGGATCTATATCGGTGATGTACATGCAATGCAGGGAGATGGGGAAATCGCTGGTCATACCACGGACGTAAGCGCAGAGGTTGAATTAGAAGTTGAGGTTATTAAAGAATTAAACCTTGATGGACCGATTCTTCTTCCTAATAAAGAGGACCTCCCTTTTCTTGCTCAACCTCACGACAGCGACTTAAGAGAAGCAGCCCGAAGCCTGGGCGAAAAATTCAAAACACAACTCGAAGAAGAAGTTTTTCCCTTTCAGTCCTTTGGCAGCGGAGCAAACCTGAATGAAGCAGTTGAAAATGGGCTGGAAAGAATTGCAAAACTTTTTGATATGCCCCTTGATGAAGTTAAAAACCGGGTAACCATTGCCGGATCAATTTCCATCAGCAGACTACCTGGAGTTGTGCAGGTAACCGCAATGGTAGCTCGGTCATATTTAAAAAACCTGGGGATTGACCAAATATACCAGGAAAAGTATTCCTGATGAAAATCGATTTTAAAATCCAAGGACCCGCTTTTAAGCGGGTCCTTTCTTTTGAATTGGCTCCTCGCTATTTAGTGTGGGTGGACTATGGGGTTTGAAAATCGAAGGATAGTTTTCCACCTACCAGATATACCATGGCAATAAGGTTCTCCACTGTTCTATAACCTCTTGCTTTTCTTTTTGCAGCCTGAATTAAGCTGTTTAAGCCCTCCAAAATGCCATTATTAACTCTTGAAACAAACCAACGAACTATTCCTGGCCAGTGCTCTTTTTTCGTTGCTGCTGCCTTTTTCATCGGTTCAAGCCTACTATGAGTTGCCCAAAAATACCATTTCTGAAGAAAAACAGGTGCCTCAGCTGGGTCTTGCTCAAAAAATTCCTGAAAAGCCAATTTCAAGTGGTAAGCCCTTAATGTTTTGGTATTCATCTTTTTAATATCATTCAATTTTTGTTCTTGTTTCTTTGTTAAGTTTCCCGGGTTCTTCAGCCAAATATAGCGGGTCGCTTTCAGCAGACCTAACTCTATTTGCTCTTCTCGCCCGACCTGATCTACAGCTTCATTTATTATTTTCATTATGTGAAATTTATCAAAGGTAATTTTAGCGTTCGGAAAATGCCTTTCTATTCCCGCGATAAAAGCTGGCGACATATCCACACAAAAATCTTTAATATTCTCTGAAATGCCATTATGACCTTCAAAATCACTCTTGAATTTAGTGATTACCTCAGCTTTTTTGCCCGGAACTGCAAAAATAACTTTAGATTTTTCCAAATCGACAAAGATGCTGCAGTAATTATGTCCCCTGCTACGAGAAGTTTCATCAAGTCCCACTTTTTTTATATCCGAATAGTCTTCTTTATCTCGGGCTTGTCCTACATAATGGTGAATAATGCGCCAAATGCGGGTATCATGCTCCCCTACTATCTGAGCAATAGGCCCAACCGGCATTTCCTTAGCCAGAGTCATTATGTATGCTTCAAACATCAATGTGAAACCCGATTTCGGACGCCCCCATGGAACTTTCACAGTTTTTACTCCATGTTCGGGACACTTAACCCTGGGAACCCTTGCGTGAAGATAGGCCTTATGTTGAAAAAAATCTAAATGTCTCCAGGTTTTTTCTTCGGTGTCATGGGGTTTACACTCAGCTTGACCGCACTCTGGACAGGGGAATGTGCTGCCTTTGGGAAAATCCAAATACAAATCCAACCGGTTATTAGCTGCATCAAATTTGCTTTCCACAACTCGCCATGGGGGAGTTAAACCTAAAGCTTGTTGGAAGATATCAATATCTCTCACAGGAATCACCTCGTTATTATCTTAACATATTCCTGTGAAGTTACCCACACTGGTATGGAAGGGCCATGTCAAGACCCCTCGCAATCTTTTTTTAAGAGTTTTTTTCACCTATCGTTGATCGAGTACATGAGCTATCTCGACGATGGATCAACCTGGTATTCGCGGATTCTCGCATGATCATTGATCCGCCGGGAGCTATCCCGATCTAAAGTCGGGCGTAAGGGTCTTTGCCTTGCACAGAGTGGGTTCGGGAATACTCCAATCGTTGCTCATATGCTCGGTCAAACCATGTTTTTTGTAATTACCTCATCTTGCAATTTTTTTGCCAAAATGTATAATTAGCGCTCTTCAACTATCATCAGCAGATTTTATATTTTCATTTTTTTCTTGTAGCTCTGTATTAGAACATTACTAATATAAACATGTTTAATTCCTTTATGCCACTCCGTCACTCTGTTTCCCATATTTCACTTCTTGCCCAATAGCCCAGATAAAACCCAACAACTCTCTGCCTACTGCAGTAATAGCTTTTTGCTTTGTTTTTCCCCGGCCCACCATCCTTCGATATTTTAAGTTTAGCCTGTGTTGTGCCTTCCAGGAAATCTGCTTTACCTCTTCGCTAACATGGTTTTGTCTTTTCCCCAGGTTTACACCAACTGCTGGCCGGTGCCTATAATGCCAGGCTGCTTCAACAATTACTCTTCTGAGATGACTGTTTCCACATTTGGTAATGGAGCCCCGCTTTGTCGTGCCTCCGCTGGAATCCTCACTGGGAACCAATCCGGCATAAGACATCAGTTGTTGAGGCTTATCAAATCGTGTTAAATCACCTACTTCCGCAATAATCGTTGCTGCAGATACTAAGGCAATTCCTCTCAAACCCTGAAGTGCAGCAATGATGGCTTGATGTGTTTCGCCTTCGGAACTCTGGACTTGGATCTCCTTTTCAAATCTTTCCACCCGTCCCTCACACTCTCGTATGGCATTAAGATGTTCTGTTAAAACTATTTGTTGGGTTTCATTATCAAGTTTAAGTCCTTGAAGCCATCCCTTATGTTTAGACCCCCAGTTTCGTGCCCCTTTGGGTGAACGAACTCCTAAGCGTAGTAAAAACTTTAAGAGTCTCTGTCTATTTCTGTGGAGAACTTCTTTTGCGCTCTGCCTACCCCTCACCAAATCTTGCATAGCTTCATGATCAATATCTGGAACCCAGACCGGAGTAAGGTCTCCATTCCGAAAATGACGGGCTAACTTTTCTGCATCTCGTCGGTCTGTTTTTATCCGGTCTCCAGGTTTCGAGGGTACCAGCCCAGGTGCAACAACAACACAAGTATGTCCCAAAGATGAGATCTGTCTTTGAAGCCCATATCCACAGGGACCTGCTTCATAACAAAATAATAGTGTAGCACCCTTGGACTCCATTTTTTTGACAAGCTTTGTTATGGCCATGTATTCATTCATTATGATACCTAAGCTCTCGACTCCACGGTTGCTCCCCTTCGCATAAGCTATTGCTATTGTTTCCTTATGCACATCCAGTCCAACAAATATGGTATTATTCATGTACGGGTCGCCTCCTCGCGTGTAGCTCTTTTCCTGTTATTATAGCAGGTCTAACCTACGGTGCGCGAGTGGGGTCGGCCCTTCCATTATATCTAAATAGCGAGGAACCTTTAAATTTATCAAGAACCCGGTATTAATAGGCCCAATTTACCTGCAGAAAAAGGAGAGATTAGAGGCACTGACCTATGTGGTTTTAATAGGGCTTTTGATTTACAGCATATTAGAACGGAGAGTCAGGCAGGCTCTGAAAAAAGAAGATAAACCGATTATTTTAAAAGGAAATGTGAAAAGCTTTGAGCCAACCGGAAACAGAATAATAGAACTTTTTGAGCCATTAAAAATCCTGAAAATTAATGATAGCGGATCCATGAAAAGAGTTATTCCCAAAAGATATTTGGATCTACAGAGGTTATTAAGGTTTGCAGGGTTTGATATGAGTATTTACCAGGCTCCCGGTTAAAGCAAACAAATTTTGACAAACGGAAAAATACAAATTTTTGTTTCAATGGGTG
>SKTZ01000089.1 GCA_007122335.1 Bacillota bacterium | reverse complement strand
GTCTCCAGGATTTCCTTGGCCAGTTTATTGGCTTTACCCGTGGAAGTCCAGCCACCTTTCTGCAACCAGCTAACGTAGGAACCTCTTTCTGCAACCCTTGGTTCAAAGTTTTCCGTCCGCATGTGGCGGAAGGTATGGGGGTGGGTCACATAATTACCCCCGGGGCCAACTTCTTTAATTGCTTCAAAAGCAAGGGTTTCCTCATCAACCTCGATGCTCCTGGTAGCCCGCAGAGCCATCCCATTGATCTCGTCATCAATTATCAGCTCTTCCAGGCTGAAAACCATACTCCCGTCCAAAAGCCCGGCAGAATTGTGAATGAGCTGGGCTCCAGCCAGAGAAGGCATCAGGCTACCCATACCCTTTTCAAACCCGGCCTGGATGTCGCTGGTCTTGGAATCAGTAACTCCCCCTGTAGAGTACATGGGCAGATTATAGAAAGTTGCAAGCTGGGCCAGGGCAGCATTCATCAGACCACTTTCCACCGACCCAAAAAGGAACTGCATTGAGCGCATATCAGCAATAGTAGGAACAACGCTGTAAAAAACTGGAGCCCCGGGCTTAAAAACCTGCAGGAGAAAAACCCCGGTCAGGGCTTCGGCATTTAGTTGGGCGATCTGCCCGGCAAGGGTTATGGGTGTGGTTAGCCCCGCAATGGAACAAACCGATGTTACTACCGGGATACCGGCCTGGGCGGCTTCATACATTATCCGGACGTAGTTGTGTTCAATTTTAAGGGGGCTGATCAGGCAGGTAATAAAGCTTACCAGGGGTTTTTCGGCTAAAGAGCCTTCCCCATTAATAATGTTTGCAATTCGGATTACATTTCTCGCTCCTTCTAAGGTATAAACACCGCCCATTATATGCTTGGTGTTATTATTCAGTGCGTTGAAAAACCGGTGAATATCGACGTGTTCATGGGAAACGTCGTGGGGATATACGGGTAGGTGAACTACGTGGATATTATTTAAAACGTCAATGATTTTACTGATCTGGGCCAGGTCCATCAAGACAGCATCCCGGCGTTCTCCGTTATCCAGGTCCACCACTTTTACAGCAGTTCCACCATTGCTGAAAAAGGTTTTGTTGGCTTCAATGAAAACTTCGTTATTTTCATCGCGCCCACATAAACCAATCCGGGCCGGAGCTTTTTTGATGGTTTTGAGGAAAAGATTTCTATCCACCCGGACAATTTTTCTGTCATAATCCACTTCACACCCGATCCCATCCAAAAGTTCAAGGGCAAACTGGTTATCAACCATAAAACCTACTTCTTCCAGTATTTTGAGGGAGGTATTGTGGATTTTCTCCACCTCTTTCACAGAGAGAGGGCGATAATATCCACTGCTGTATCCATAAATGCTCATAGACTAGGACCTCCTTTGTTTGATCCCCGTAAATTTATCCAGTAATTTCTGGTTGAGATCTTGGGGGAAACCCAGGGGTTGATGTTCTTTTAAAATCTTTTTGGCCTTTTCTCTGGCCCGGGTATGGGTATCTGGAGATCCCATGGCTTCCCAGCGGTCCCTTGTGTTTCTATCTGCAATGGAAGGAATGTAGAATTCACTGCGGACATGTCGGACTGAGTGTTCTTCTCCCAGGAAATGCCCCCCTGGTCCAACAGATTTAATCACATCTGCGGCAATTGTTTCGGGGGTAACTTCAACCCCGCGGGTTGCCCGCAGGGATATTCCCAGGATATCGTTATCAATAACCATCTGTTCGTAGGACAGGGTAGTGCAGAATTCCAGAAGGCCTGCAGCATCATGAATGAAATTCGCACCGGAAAGGGCTACCGTCATTGCAGTTGCCGCTTTTTCGTAACCGGCCTGGCAATCCACCGTCTTGGAATCAGACATCCCTCCCGTAGCATAAATGGGGATTTCATAAAACTGGGCCATCTGGGCACAACCTGCGTTGATCAAAGCGGATTCAATACACCCTGCAACATAAATCCCCGAACGGGGATCCATAATACTGGAAGTGGTCCCGTAAAGAGTTGGATTACCCTTATTTATCAGCTGGACCAGAATAAGGCCGGCCAGGGATTCCACGTTGTTTATAGTAATAGTTCCGGCAAGTGTAACCGGGGCAGTTGCTCCAGCCAGGGGTTCGGAAGGGGTTGCAATAGGCAACCCGTAATTGGCAACCTCGATCAAAAAATCGGTATACTGTTTTTCCATTACCAGCGGGCTGACCATCAAGGTGATAAAAGAAAGAAAAGGCCTTTCCAGAAGTTTTTTCCGACCGCCGGCGATATCTTCGGCCATGGAAATTACATCCTTCAAGCCCTGCATTGTATATACTCCACCCATTACGTGTTTGGAGGTATTGGCCAGGGAATGGTAAAACCTGTTTACATCAACGTCTTCAGTTTCCACGTCGTTCGGATAGCAGTTAATTACGAAGAAGGCTATATTATCAAGATAGTCGGTAATCCTGGCGTAATCAGCTACGTCCCGGGCTTTGGTTGTCCTTTTTTCTCCTGTTTCCAGGTCTAAAGTATTGAGAACAGTCCCTCCTGTTCCCAGGTAGGTGTTGGTTTTTTCCAGGAGCAGGTCATTTTTTTCCTCCCGCCCGGGCAGAACAACTGAGGAAGGTGCGCTGGCAATAGCTTCCTCGGCCATCGCCCCTGGAATGCGGACAATTCCATTTTCTTCATCTACTGTAGCCCCGTTTTCTGAGAAAATTTCTATTGCCCTTTTATTATGGACCCGGATTCCCGGATCTTCCATAATATTAAGTGTTTCCCTGTGAATAGCCTGGATGTCGTCCTTACTAAGGACCTTAAAACTCCCTCCAGTTACGGTTTTAAACAATTGTGACACTCCAATCAAATTAAATTTCAAAATAACTGCGAAAGTCCTACTCTGCAAATGTTATTCCCAGCCTTCCTGGAAACCCCAACATCCCTCCCTCCTTTTGGTTGTGTTTGAGAAATCATTCTAGTAAATAAGGTTTTAAAAGGTTAAAGCTTTCCCGCATAAATTCCTTTTCCCCATTTTATTTCTTAATTTTTTATTAGTCAATAATTTCCGCTTTTTATTTTTAATTCGATTGATATTATTTTTCACAGATCCGAACCCCTATATTTTTACCCTTTTACCTTCCTTTAAAAAAGAACCAATACCAGTGCCCCTTGCATGCAATCCCCGTAAAAATAATGCCCGGAGAAAGAGTTCTTCTCCGGGCAGTAATATTAACAATTCAAACCAGGGGCTTTTTATTGCTCTTTTTTTCTCTTTTCTTCCAGCAGGGCAAGAATATCCGGGACTACTTCTTCAGCTGCTTCCCGTCCCCGGTAGATTATTTCCCGGTACTGGTCAAGGTCCGTTCCAGCAACTCCTTCCAGGTCCGGGTGGATTTCAATATCCGCGTCAACCCGAATACTGTGGCTTCTCTGGAGAATATTGTAAGAACGGATTCCGGTTTCAATCAGGCCCTGAGGCCTTCCTTCAAAGCGGAAATTATCGGCAAGGTTAACTGCAATTACAATATCTGCTCCCATTTCCCGGGCCAGATCGCTGGGTAAATTGTTAACCAGGCCTCCATCAACAAGGATCATCCCCTCGTACTCAACGGGCTTAAAAATAACCGGAATTGCTGCACTTGCAGCTACTCCCTTCACAATGCTTCCTCTATTTATTACTATTTCTTCGCCGTCGTCCAGGTTGGTGGCAATAACTGCAAGGGGAATTGCCAGGTCTTCAAAGTTCTCACTCTGTAGATGCTCTTTCAACTTTTCTTCGATCCCCTCCGTGCTGAAAAAACCAAGTTCTGGAACCGAAGCCACCAGAAAGTCAGACCAGCTAATTTCTGATACAATTTTTTCCATCTGTTCTGGAGAAATCCCATCACAAAATAACGCTCCCACAATTGCCCCGGCGCTGGTTCCTGTAATTATATCAATGGGGATCCCATGTTCAACCAGCACATCAATTACACCAATATGGGCCATGCCCAGCCCTCCCCCTCCGCTAAGCGCAAGCCCCACAACTGGCCCTTCCCGCGTAATTACACCCCGGATTTCATTTTCTGTATTTTCTTTCCCTTCATTACCTTCTTCGGAAACCCCGTTTACAGTTGATCCGCAGCCAGCGGCCCAAAGAGAACTGCCCAGAAAAAAGAAAGCCAGCAATAGTAGGAAAAATTGCCTTTTCTCCATTGCAAACCCCTCTCATTTTGTTTTTTCTTTCTACCAAATTATCAAATCACCAGGTTAACCTAAAAATATCTATTTTAATTATATACTATTTTTCCCCGAAGTTATACACCCGGTAAAAGGGTTAATATCTGCAAGTAGTGAATATATTAGGAGTGAGTTTTAAATTTGGTTTTAGCCGGAGATTCAATTAGGTCATACCGTCAGTTGGCAAAAAAATGGAGGGTTAAATTTGGATATTTTTAACTGGATTGAAGAAAATTTTTCACCCCAATATTTTTCCTCAGATCAATTTATCTACGAGGACATGCAATCTCAATCAGGCTATTCCCTTCCCCTAATCTACATCCCTTTCTCCAGAAATGAAATCAGCCACTGGTCCGACCGAGGAACTATCCTCGATTTCCTCAGCGCAACTGAAGGGGATGGAAAAACCCTGCTTGATTTTGGCCCGGGAGACGGGTGGCCTTCTCTTCCCCTAGCCAGTTTTGCGCGTAAAGTAATTGGTCTGGATGCCTCCCTGCGCCGGGTGGAAGTCTGTGTGCAGAATGCCCGGCGGCTGGGTATAGAGAATGCAGAATTCAAGTTTTACGATCCCGATACAAACCTGCCCTTCCCTGACGAATACTTTGACGGAGCCACCGCCGCGTCTTCGATTGAACAGACCCCCGAACCCAGGAAAACCCTGAAAGAATTACAAAGAGTTTTAAAACCTGGAGGTAAGTTGAGATTCAGCTACGAATCCCTTGAAAGATACCGGGATGGAAAAGAAAAAGATTTTTTCATTTTAAATCTCCGGGAAAACAGGAGCAAACTGGTCCTTTTTGACCGAAAAATAGACGAAGAACAGGTAATCCAGTATGCCATTACCTTTACCCTGCCGGGAGAAAAGGTTTTTGCTATGTTCCATCCCGATTCAGATGAGATGAGCTTCGATAAAATCTCCCCGAAAATTCTGGAAAGACTTGTCCCGGATATTATTGGCATTCAAAAATGCAAAACATTCCACCCCGGTGGAAAAACCTTTCACCGCTGGTTGCAAGAAGCAGGCTTTAAAGAAGCACAGATGACCAGGGCCGGTAAAGAAGCAGCCCGGGAAATTTTCCTGCAGCTTTCTGATAAAGAACGCCCGTTAACTCTCGAGGCCATTGACCGGCTTTTGCTTCCTGCGGTAAGGGAAATAATCACCATTCCAGCTTTTCCAGGTACTGATTCCATGCTGACCGCAATAAAGTAATTAACCAAAATCACCCTGCCCGATTTCTTTTGCTACCCCTTTTTGCTTCCAAATTTAATTCTATAATTTAGCAGGGAAATTTCTATTTGCCCATTAAATTATCTCTTTTTCCAGGGTACAGGATTTTTGAAAAAATTTAACTGGTACCTGCAAGGCCTCCTGTTCTGGAGGCTTTATTAATTTTTCAAATGGTATTTCCTCTACCCATTTGGGACCAAAAATTCAAAATTGAAAAAGAGGGTTAATTGTAGACAGGAAAAAATTAGTTAGATTTTCCCCGGTCCCAAGCCCCGATTATTTTGAGCAGTTAGAAGGATTTTTTTATTTAACTCCTTTATAATTTCGGGAATGCTTGCAAAGAAAGTTCCTTGCAAGGCCGGGAATTTAATTTATTTGATAAAAATTTAACTTATAACTTCTTTATACCCTGACTAATAAAACAGGAGCTATAGTTCTCCGTCCTATTTCCTTCGAACCGTTTTTAATTTCTTTTTAATCATTTTTCCTGTCTCAAAGAGAAAGTTGTTTTGTCCTTTTCATGATTATTTTCAAAACCCATATCAGATGATTCCCATTTTCTATATATTTTCCCATAAGATGGTTTGTATTTTTATCTTTTTCTGGAAAAACTTTAGTATTTACAAAAGTTTCTC
>SKTZ01000003.1 GCA_007122335.1 Bacillota bacterium | reverse complement strand
TTTATTCATGGGATATCAAATGGACTTCTTAAGAGTTATTAACATGGATCTCATTGCAACAGAAATGGTTAGAGGAATTGTTGGCGTAATCGGCTTAGTAATTGCAATTCCTGTAACTGCTGTAACAGCAGGTTTTCTTCTGGGATCATTCAAGGGTAAAAAGAAATAGTCCCGGATATCCATCTCCTTTCCCAATAATTTTATTCAAGCAAACCAAAAGGATAACCCCGCTTAAAGCGGGGTTTTTCATTTCTTTTAATTAAAATTCCCCTTTCAACCCTGGACAAGAAAAATGACTTTCCCGGGAGATATCTTCCCTTGGAAACCAAATTGATCAGTTGGATTAAAGCTATGCTTGCTAACCTAAAAATCAAAGGAACGGGGAAAAGTTAAAACCTATCAATCACTGGGCCCCCGTCCTTGATGACCATGTTAATATCTTCAGGATCATCAATTTCAACACCCCAAAAACCCTGGGCCATTATAAGATCGGCTTTTTTGCCAGCCTTTATGGAACCAGTTTCTTTTTCGATTCCCATTATCCGTGCTGGATAAACGGTAAGCATCCGCAGGATTTCTTCTTTTTCAACCCCTCGCTGGAGTAACTCCTGGCTTAAGTTATAAATCAGGTGCAAAAATTCTCCCGGCCCAATTTCTTTACCCCTGAGGTTTTGGCTAATCAGATAGAAAGCCTCCGGGTGGACAGGTAAATAGGAATCTGAAGCCAGCGCTGGTTTCAATCCGATTTTTAAGGCAAGAGCAATTTCCTCAGGGGTTGTGGGTGGAGAAGAAGTTCCCCCGTGTGGCGTAATTACCCAATCCACTTCTTTTTTTCTCATTTCTTCCATTAATACCTGGGTGATACCGTGGCCGTGGTGCAAAACTTTCCCTCCGGCAGCAATAAAGTTTCTAATACTACTTTCCCCTTCAACATGTGCTCCAAGTTTTTTGTTCTTGTTTTTGAACCTTTCAACTGCCTGTTTAATTTCCAAAAAACCAAGCAGTTCTCTTCCACCATTGGGGACAGCTTCGGGAGGCAAATTAGCGACTGTTGCATTAACAAAAATGCTTTCCCCCGGGAACTGAGAATTGTCAGCCATCCAGCCAATTTCCGTATCCGATATATCCTCCATTTCTATTATTCCGCCGGGCTCATGCGAGGAGAGAAAGGTCAACGGGTCAGTGCCGATAATGCACCACCCCAGGCAGAGCCGGATATTAATGGGGGAATTATTAATTATTTCTTTGTATTCATCCAGGTTTTGCTTTAAGACCGGGTGCCCCAAAAAATGTTCCCCCAGGGTTGTTATACCTGCTTGCAAGGCCTTTGTCAGGTTTGCATATCCCCCCATTTTTTGGGCTGCACCCCTGCATTTTTGAGCTCCTAAGGCCCCAAACTCTAAGAGGTGTGTATGGCAATCAACTATTCCCGGCATAACTGAAAGCCCTTCCAGGTCCCAGCTGGAGTCAGAGTAAGGAGGGGACCCCTCTCCCCAATCAGCAATTATCCCCTCTTTTATTTCAATATAACCATTATCGATAATCTTCTCACCTGAAAAAATCCGAGCATTTTTTAAAATCTTTCCTGCCAATTAATCCCCACCTCCAGTTTATTATTTTCTTCTTTTTTTTTCTTCAAATACAAGGAAAAGGTAGAAAAGGGGCCCGGCAACAAAATCCCCGGGCCCCTTTGTCTTTTTACCCTGCCGTTATATTGGAGTTGTTTTGAGCTTCGGCTAGATTAAAAGTGGAGTTAAGGCCATGGCAATTATAAAGGCAGTGACAAACCTCATTACAGTTCCCAGTACCGCAGCGCCCATGGCTTCTTTTTCGGTTAAATCAGTGACTTCAGCCCAGACAGCTGGTATCTGGCCAAACACAACAGATAAAGGTAGACCTGATGCTGCGAGGACAAAAGAACCAACTACAAGGCGAGGCGCCAGGTCTGGAGCAGACTCCACCAGCATGGCCATCGCCAGAGTAGGCGCTGCTACCACTGAGATTATTCCCGTAGCAGGATCAATCGAGAGAAACTCCAGGAAGCCTCCAAGAAACGCTTCAAAAGGTTCCCAAACTCCAATGTATTCAAGGGCCCCAATTACAGCAAATATAGCAGCAGCAGCGGGAATAATCAGGAGCAAAAGAAGCTCTACTCCTTCTTTGGCAGCTCCAAACAGGGTGGGCAGGGGAGCTGTTGTAGGGGTGAAGCGGGGTTGTTCTTCAAGAGTAACTCCTTTTGTATCGCGGTAAATAGTATACTTAAGGATAATTGGAACTACAATAAGGGGCAAAAACATGGAAATAACGATCACCGGGAAGGCCATTATTCCCGCAAGGCTCATCGCCATCATTCCCAGCATAAATGTAGAAAAGGACTGCTGGGATTGAACCATTGTTGCTACGGCAATCTTCTGCTCATCTTTTGTTGCTTTGGCCTTAAGCAGGATCGGTCCGGCGATCTTTCCAGCGGCGTTGATATCTCCCAGAATATTATAAATTCCGGGGATTACAACAGCCGAATTAAATCCGAGTTTATTGGCGAGACCCACAAACACTCGCATTAAGGCGTCAGTGAAACCCAGTCTTTCCATAATTCTACCAATAATTACACTGGCAATAATTGCTACACCAACATTACCGGTAAGGAATACTTCAATGGGAATTTCCATGATTTTATTGAAAATAGCTTCAAATAGTCCGGAAAGAAAATCCGGATTGAGAAAAATTGTCCCCAGGAATAACACTAGGACAATAAGTCCCGAAATTTGAGGTTTAGTAAATTTTCCATTCCCCTGTTTTTCTTCAGTCATTTAAATTCCTCCCTTAAACTTATAAACTTATTAGTTCGGTACCAGCAATACACTTTTTCCTTAGTAATTAATCAGGAACTCAGGAACTTGTTAACAATAAAATCACTGTAATCCTTGATGGCCTGGCTCCCAAATTCCCTGACCGGAGTAGCAGTTACCCTTTCCTGCAGCAGGTAAACTTCGGTTTCGGGGAGAGCCTTGTTGATCGCCTTGGCCAGCGGAGTTCCATTTTCAAAAATTTCCTGGGCATGGGAGTTGCCGAGGAGGAAATTCAAGCCCAGCTCCCGGGCTTTCTCAATAAGGGGATTTCCTTCCTTTACCCTGCTTATTGAGGCAATTAAGGTATCAATTTCTTCGTGTTCAGTACAGACCTGTTCCAGGTGCTCCGGGGAGAAACCGGTGTGGGGAAAGATATGAGCTATGGTTTTAACAGGGCTATCTTTTTCACCCAGTATAATTTTTGCTGCAGCTTCGATACTGGTTTCCTTAATATCTTCACATCCCCGGATCTTTCTTTCTTCTTTCAGGACAGCTTCTTCAGTTTCCCGGCCCATAAAGGTTTTCAAGCGATTAAGGATATCTCCCAGGGTAGAAATTCCTTCCATTGCTTTCCCCACAAAAAGAATATTGCCAGGAATATTGCCGTAACGGACTTCTACCCTAAAGGTTTCATGCCCATGCAGGTAAGGAATTCCGGGGTGCAGCCCATGAAAGGCTTCATGGAGTTCAAATGCTGCAAGCCCATAAAGTTCAAGGTAACCCCGCAGGGAAACTCCTCCCGAATTGGCCGCATCAGCGATTGGGTGGTGGGCAACGATTGCATCCAATCCCATAGACCCAGCTAATTCGATATCAGATTCGGATAAAGTCATACAAACACCTATTTTTTTCACCTCCTGATCTTCATTCCCACAGACCAGGCCGGGTGTTTCAGTGATTGCCTTCCCAGGAATATTAGAACTTTTGGTAACCACAAAAGGATTTTTCCCATTCACATAATCTTCAGCCTTTAATAAAACACGACCCCCAGTAATCTTATCCAGGGCATTTAAAACATCTTTTACCTTGGTCCCCATATGCCATTTCCCTCCTTAAATTCAATTAAAAGGTTCCGCTGACCATCAATGATGAGCAGCCTTTAAGCCTTCTGTCCCCCTTTCCTAATAGGATTATCCAGCCTCCCCGCTCGTCCATGATGAGCGGGGAGGCTCATTTATAAAATCTCTATTTAAGAGAATTAAAATTTTTCTTGTGTTTTTTTTCCTATATTTGTTTTCTACAGGTTCAAAAAAACACCTTCAAAAATTTTTTTTATCTAAAGCGGGGGAAATTTGTCATTAAACTCCATTATTTGTAATAATAATCAATAAGATAGCCACCTAAACGGGCAGTAAATTTAGACAAAAAGAAATAACAGCCCGACAAAAACTCTCAGGCTGTTATTTCTAATTGGAGAAAATTTGAAATCAAAAATTTTGAATTCAAGAAATAGACGGGTTTTTTTCAGCTTCCACTGTCCTGGGCAATATTATTGTGGTCCTGGTCCCAATATCTAAACGGCTTATAACTTCAAAATGGCCTCCGTGTCTTTCCACAATCCACCTGGCTATAGATAATCCAAGTCCGGAACCCCCGGTTTTTCGAGCCCGGGATTCATCGGAACGATAAAACCTGTTGAAAATATTGGGAACATCTTCCGGGTCAATACCGATCCCGTTATCCTGGACCTGTATTTTCACCTTATCATTTTCCTTGAAAACTCTTATGGTAACTTTTTCTTCGGCAGGAGTATACTTGATACTGTTATCAACGAGAACCCGGACCGCCTGCTTGATTAACTGCTGGTCGGCCTCAATATAGGCCGGGCTATCCAGTTGAGTTTCAAAAACATGGTTGGGGTCGATCAGGCGGGTTTCTTTTATTATCTCATCAACTACTGCACAGCTATCAAAAATTTCTTTGTGTAACTGAATTGTTTCATTATCACCCCGGGCCAGGAAAAGGAGCTGCTCCACAAGAACTTTCATGCTTTCAGTTTCGCTCTTGATTGCACCAATTGATTCTTCCAAAGTTTTCTCGTCGTGCTTGCCCCACCTGTCAAGAAGACCCACATACCCCTGGATAACCGAGATAGGGGTCCTTAATTCGTGGGAGGCATCGGAAACAAAACGGACCTGGGATTCATAGGACTGGTTAATCCGGTTTAACATATCGTTGATGGCCTGGGCAAGATCTTTAAGCTCATTCTGGGAGGAATCCACTGAAATCCTCCTGTGGAGTTTACGGGCATCAATTGTTTTAATTGCTCCCGCCAAATTGTGAAGCTCTGCTCCTGCTGGATTTGAACCCAATTTAGCCATGTTTTCCTGGAGGTTTTTTGCCGTTTCTGCCATTTCTGACAGGGGACGGAGGGTTTTTCTTATCACCCGGGTATTTTTACCAATCCGGCCGATAATGAAAAGCGACTGGCCTACAAAAATTACCAGCATAAAGTTGGAAAAAATACTTAAACCCTCTTGCAGAGGAAAATTAATCTGGTAAGCTTCTCCCTCCAGGGAAAACCCCAGGTGGTATTTCGTCTGTCTCAATCGCTCACCCCAGGAAATTCGCGGGGTTAATCCGGGAGTAGATATTCTCCGCCTGGCATCTAATAGTTCAAGGGGTAATCTTCTCTGCATGGAAGACGGTAATCGAAAGCCTCTCGCTCCCTCTTCAATCGGGAGCACTTCATAACCTTGAGCGGAAAAATGGCCCTCTATTAAAGCCTCTTCAAAGCCATAATTATCGATAATTCTCTGCGCTCCAGTTTCTGCCTGCCATAAAATTATCCCCATGAACACCAGGGAAAGGATAATATTCATGGAAATAAAACCTGCCAGAAGTATACCCAGAATCCGCAGGTTTAATCGCAAAACCATGGAAGACCTGATCCTATCAGATAAACCTTTTCCCGAAGCATAGGGTTTCGTTTTGCTACTCATCTTTAATCACATACCCCACTCCACGAACGGTGTGGATAAATTTTAAGCCAAAGGGTTCCTCTATCTTGGCCCGCAGGTAGCGGATATATACATCAACGGCATTTGTCCCTCCGCCAAAATCATAACCCCAGATTCTTTCCAGCAGGACCTCCCGCCGTAAGACAATATTTTTATTCTCCATAAGGTGCTGCAGGAGGTCAAATTCTTTTTTGGTTAAATCAATGGGGTGAGAGTCAACCCTGACCTCCCGGGCCTGCAGATCAAGTTTTAATTTCCCCGTCTCTAAAATTTGAGAAGTTCCTTTTTGCTCTCTTTTTTTCCTCAAAGCCACCCTGATTCGGGCGAGCAATTCCTCGATGGCAAAAGGCTTGGTAATATAGTCATCTGCACCGGTATCCAGTCCTGTAACCTTGTCCACTACCGTATCCCTTGCGGTAAGTAAAATAATCGGGACATCAGAAAACTGGCGGATTCTCCTTAAAACCTCGATTCCGTTTAAACCGGGAAGCATAATATCAAGGAGAATCAGGTCGAAGGGTTGGGCTTTTACAAGCGCCAACCCTTCCCTGCCTTCAAGGGCTTTCTCCACTTTGTAGCCCTCGTAACCAAGTTCGAGTTCTACAAAGCGAGCTAATTTTTCTTCATCTTCAATAATCAGTATCCGCTCCATCTTTTTCACCCTTGTTTTTCTTGGAGTCCCTGGATAGGTTCTCTGCTGCATCAACAACGCTGTCCACTGCTTTCAGGGTTGCATCGGAGACTTTGGTCATGGTCTGGTTGGCCCCGGTTTTATCTAAATCGGGCCCGCTAAACTGGAAACGGTACCCAAAGACCAGGCCAATTACCACCAGGGGTATTACCACCCAGAAAGCTAATAGAAGCAGGAGGACTAAAGCTGTAAGGGGGAGCATCAAAATCCTCTGGCCATCTTTAATTACTTCAAAATTATTGATGTTGCCTTTGTGGATTATTTTGCCCAGCCACTTGAAGAAACTGGCGATGTTTTCTCCCAGAGAAGATTTTTCTTTTTGGGAAGTCGTTTTTTCCGAAGAATAATCTTCTTTTTCCCGGGGGGACTCCTCCTTGGAACTATAGTACCCACCGGACTTGGGGGGTTGGATACGGTCTTGTCTTTCCAGGTTAATAACCGCTTCCAAAAGGTCCCCGTTGGTTTCTTCCAGAGCTTTTTTGGCCTCCTCGTAAGAAATATTTGTTTTTTGACGCAGTTTTTCTACTTGTTCAAAGGTAACCATTATGATAACCTCCCTTTCTTTTTACTGTGGTCATCATAACACCAAATAATTCAAAACCAATTCAGGGATTATTAAAATTTGATTAAAAAATCATAAGATCATAGGTTTTTTTAGATCGAGAATTTTCTATTGACATAAGACGTAACTTCTCTTCTCCTCACTTCTCTTTCTTTCTCTAAATATAGACTATTTCCTTTGAAAAAGAAAGCCCGGAAAACTTTAATTTTCAAATTTTCCCTTTTCAGGTTAAACCGGTTAACAAAAAAAAGCCCTGATCAAAATTCAAGGCGAGGCTGGATTTATGAAATCTTTTCTCTATTATTTTTCTGGTTAATCTTTTTTCCACCTTTTCAGACCGGGTAAAACTTCTTTCATTAATTTCCGGGCTTCTTCTGAAGTCAATTCTGGTTCTGCTGCAACCACATGGGGGATACAAATTTCAATCATCTCTTCCGCTGTTACATCCCGGGTGAAAGAGCCATTTTCGTAGCAATACTTACAGTAATCTACGCTTTTATTTCCATCAAGCTCCGTCCCAAAAAGTTCATCTTTTGCCCCCATGGGCATTCCACAGCTCTGGCAAAAATTCTTTGTTTCCAAAACAAATCACCTTCTCTTTCCGATTTCAGGGCTGGCCAAAAACAGAGCGGTAAGGCTTTTTCTTTTTTCCATCCAGTTAACAGGAGATTTTTATTAATTCCAGGGGGTTTCTGTCAAAAAAGGGGTATTAGAAAATCTATTTCCGACTCCGGGTTATCCATTCCCTTAAACCGGCTATCGTAAACCTGGATTTCAAATTTTTTATGGGCTTCCGCACCTTCGGGGGCATTTTCCTCCAGCCACCTGTTTATGTTTTTGTAGGCTTCGGAGAAGCCAATTTGGCCAATTTGGATAGAAAAAACAGCATAATCACCCTGGGGAAGGGTTTTTGCAAAACAATTTAAGGGTAAGTTTCTGACTTTTTCTACCTCAAGGCCTGTTAAACAATAATGAAGCTTATTCTCCTCCTCGAGGTGTAATTCATATCCAACCCCTGGCACCTTTAATTCGATTTCTTTTTCACAGGTTTCTAATTTCTCCCATAACATTTTGATTGTTTCAGAATCGGCTTTTTCTGTAACTGAAAGAGGCCCAACGATTGAAATCTCTTCTCTTTTTTCAACCCTGACTTCCATATTATCACCTCCTCTTCCTCAATCTTTAATTAGATTTTAACATAAAAAAGAAAAACCGAGTACTCCAGTTTGAACCTTTTCTAAGCATCACAAGAAAAAGGTCCTCACTTTTTTAAGGAGGACCTTTTCTTCCTTTCTTTTTCCCTATTATTCCCGGGCAAAAAACGGTTCTTTTTTCTGGTATTATCTTCTAAATTAAACCCGGTTTTTCATTTTCCCAGAGGTAAAAACCCTTGCAGTGCCTGTTTCCCTTTCAACTTTTGACCGGCCTACTTCTTATTTTCATTAAAAAATACGTCACTTCCATAATACTTGTTATTCCCATGTGAATTTCCCTCATAATCATTGTGGCTTTCCGAACCCGGAGGACAGTTATTTCTCTCCCAGGGTTCGTCATTGCGGCCATAAACAGGAACCTCATCATCAATATATACTCCCCCACCAAATTCGTGGGCACTGTTATTATTAATTTCATTGCCATAAATAGTCATAACTCCACCAAATAAAGCGATCCCTCCCCCTCTGGCCTGTTGCTGGTCCTCAGCCTTATTTCCAGTAATTCTATTATTGGTTATTGCAACCCGGGGGGAGTCACTTCCAAAGGAAACATAAATCCCGCCTCCCCGACGGTAGGCAAAGTTATCTAAGATATCATTATCATCAATTATAGCCTCAGAATTCGCTGCAACAATTATTGCCCCCCCGCCGTGGTTGTTATTCCAGGCTTCATTGAACTTTATTTCATTTCCAGTTATCTCAGCCCGGGAATCTGTTATTACCGAGATCCCGCCTCCAGATCCGCTATCGGATCCCTCCTTCCCGGCCAGGTTGTGGGAAATGGTATTATTCGATATCTCCACTTCCGAATCACGAAAAACTGTTATTGCACCGTGCTGATCTGCGGAATTACCAGAAATAAAATTTTCGGTTATCTCCACTTCCGAAGATCTTCTGACAGTGATTGCCCCTCCATTTTCATCCCCACCGGCAATATTACTGCTAATTATATTCCCCGAAATGGTGGCTGTTGATTCTGCGGTTATTATAATTCCTCCTGCTCCATGGGTGGTTTCATTATTTTTTATTGTATTCCCGGTAATACTGGCTGAGGATTGGTCCGAATAAGCACTCCCAATTCTTATTACCCCATCAAAATCTTCATGTTCCTCGAAAGTATTACCGGCAATGCTTACTGAAGATCCACCATAAACATAAATAGCTGCTCCCCGACGGGCGCTGGCCTGATTTAATAAAAACCAATTATCCTCAAAAGAGGGAGAAGAACCCTTACTAACACATGCCCCGGCTCCATACCGGGCATAATTTTCCCTGATTATATTTCCCTTAATAACCGGTGATGATCCCTCGGTTATATAAATACCGCCTCCATTTTCTGTGGTTAAATATCCTCCTTTAATGGTAAATCCAACAAGTTTTGCTCCCGAATTTTCCCCATTTTCAAAAGTCACTACTCTGCCCTGATTGTTACCATCAATTACAGTATTTTCTAAAACACTTTGGTTCTCGGGATCCTCGCTTCTAACAATTACATTTTTACCATTAAAATTTATATTCTCCTGGTAAGTCCCCTCCGAAACAATTATTTCATCCCCATCGGAAGAGGCGTCAATTGCTTCTTGGATGGTCGCAAAATTATCGGGAACGGTTAAGGGGACCCTTTTAAAAAATGCAATTAGGTTTTTGTCATCATCCAGTTCAATCTGGAATTCTCCCTCTTCCTCATCTACCACAATAACATCGTTAAAATCGGCCCCACCCCAGGAATTAAAAACCCAACCTATTCCATATTCAACTGTGAGATCGACAGTCGAATAACGCTCATAGATTTCTTGATCAGGGAGAACTGCCCCTTCTCCTTCAATCTCAATATTTAAAGTTACGGGATCTTCAAATTGCTCAAAAACAGCAGAAATTTCTTTATCTTTATCCATCACAATTGTAAATTTTCGGGGTTCTCCAAGGATTGGTATAACATCACTTTTATTATTTCCTTCCCATTTAACAAATTTCCAGCCGCTATCGGGTATTACTTCAAGGTCTACTATAGAGTTTAATTCAAAAGTGCCGCTTTCAGGTAAAACCTCGCCCTCACCCTCGATATTTATTTCCAGGTTTGCATTTTTTTCACCGGAAAGCCAGTTACAACCTCCACCATAAAAAATTCCCGCCGTAATAATTAAAACCAGAATAATTATCCTTTTACTCATCTTCAGCTTGCCTCCTTAATTTTTCATTTCAAGTTCAGAAAACCATCCCACGGGTTCCCGGGATTTAATAAAGTAAAACTCTTTTCCTGTTGTTGCAAGTTAAAACCTTTCTGAGAACTTTGGATCCATTTTTCCATCATATTAAATAACCAAAATAAATTTTCTCTTTTGATATTTTTATCGGGCCTTTTTTCTTTTTGTTAAATCAATCTCCCGGTTTTAGTGAAAAATCGGATTCTTCTTTTTCTCCTTAATTAATTACTCTGGATCAGGTTTAACCTCAATCATTATTCAATCCCCTTATTCCTCTGGCCATGATAATCCAAAATATCTAAAATCTCATCTCTAAATAAAAATCCATCCTAAAAACAAAAAGGAGGCCATAAGAACCTCCTTTTTTCTATCTCTGGAATTATTAATATATTGATAAGAAGCTCCCAGAGTTTGCCTATAAACAATGAATTGATCCCCTCCCAATTTAAAAAAGGACAGAGATCGATAGACCGGGGAAAAGGGTCTGAAAGACCTCTGTCCTTTTTAATTATAATACCCACTTTACTTTTCCTAGAAAATAGTAAATTCCTTATTTCCTGTTGCCTTACTTTAATCCATTCCTGGAAAAACTGGCAATCCACACATCAAAACTCAAATTTTCTCCCGGGGGAGCCTTCACTTCAACCGATTGAAAGTTTTGTCTCAGACCGGTAAATAAAGTTGGAGCTATATTTTCTTCCAGAGAAAAATCCCAGTCTTTAAAGATCTGTTCTAACAACCCTGAACCCTATAAGAGGGACAGCATAGGATGGAGCTATGCTCCGGACAAAACCAACCTGAAGTGAAAATCCTGCCAGCTGAGGACTGGAATAATTCCAGCTGCCCCCTCGCAAAATCCTTTTTTCATCATAGGAAGTAAAACACCATTCGCTTACATTTCCGCTCATATCAAACAAACCCAGCCAGTTGCCCAAATGTGGTTTCTGTCCTACTGCCCTGGTTCTTTCTCCACTGTTCGCGATATACCAGGCAGCTTCCCCGGTAGCTACCGGATTGCGATAATCATCAGTGGCTCCACTTGCATAGTTTCCGGAAGTCCAGTATTTTCCACTGTTTTCTGGATATTCTATTGCACCATGAGAACTATCACTACCTTTGTACCTTGCAGCAAGTTCCCATTCCGGGCTGGTAGGCAGGCGGAAACCACCTCGATCCCTAACCTCAACCCCTTCATAAAAAATCTCACCAGCATTTCTAACTACCTCTCCATTTTGTGTGTAAACAGGTTCATAACCAAGGAATTCGGACAAAGCATTTGTCCAGACAACACAATCATACCAACTTACTTCTGTAACAGGCTCCCTTCTCCTGGCCGTGGGCTTTTCTCCTACCAAATCTGAACTTCCTTCTCTTCCCGGATAAGCAAATTCATAACCGTTATCCCTGGCCCAGTTTTTTACTTCATACCATAACTCATATGTCACTGGAGTTTCGGCAATCCAGAAATCCTCTTCAACTGTGGCTTCACCGTGATTTCTAATTTCTGTTGGGAAAGTGGCTCCCGGGGCCAGGCGAAGGAAGAAATCAATCTCTCCCGCTGTATGGGAAACCCGTTCAATATCCTGCCCCCGGCGTGCTTCTTTTGCTTCAATCCCTGCAGCAATACCCACGAGACCAATACAAAGGATCAGGGCCCCAACCACGCCTTTAAACAATCTTTTCCTCATTGGAAACCATCCTTTCTGGCGCAGGGAATTTGTACTGTTTAATTCGCTACATAAATAAAAAACCCTTGCTTTTACTCCCCCTTTAAAATAAAAAAACAAGCCCCCGGTTTTAATACTGCATGTTTTAGGGGAACCTGTTTTTTACATTCTTTCTCTATTGCCCTTTAAATTAGTTTGCTTTTTTTAAAAACCACCTTAATTGTGATGGGTTTTCCGCTTTTTCCATACTCCTTAAAGAAACCTGCAAAAGAAAAAAAGCCCGAAAGTTGGCTTATCGCTTTCAGTTCCTGGATGAAAAATAACCGGTACTTATAAGCCATCTCCAGATCTTTCTTTTTTTGCCCATCAGTAACCTTTATCTGTGCCAGTCCGGAAAAAGTCTGGTTCTCCCAGTCTATTTCCTCCTGCTGATATGTCCAGTCAACTTCAACTTCAACTTCTTTCCTGGTATTTTTCCATTTTGCCTCAATTCTTCCCGGTGGCTGGTCAATAAAGGTTGCAGGCCAGGGCAGGGAGATAATATATAATCCCTCTTCAGTAAGGGAATTGTAAACGCATTTGAGGTGGCTCAAGACCTCATCATTCTCTATTAAATATTGAAAGGAGCCATTCAGACAGATAGCCAGGTCGAACTTTTCTTCAGTCGCAAAATCCCTGAGGTCACCTTTGAATACCGAGAAATTTTTACCTGTTTTCTTTAATTTTTCTTCTGCGAATTTTACCATTTGCGAGGAAAGATCGTAGCCCGAGACATAATGGCCTTTTTCCATGAATTGAGCCAGGTAGGACCCAGTTCCCATCCCATTATCCAAAATTTTAAGCTTTTCTCCTTTTTTCCCTGAACAGGCCTTATAACAATCAAGGATAAATTCAATTTCTCCAGTCAGGTTATCGTTAACAAAACCTATCTCATAATAAAGGGGATAGCTATAGATATGTTCTTTTCCAGGCATGAAAACATCTCCTTTAGTGTTTTAAATTTCACCCGGGAACAATTTTCCTTTGTTCAAGTCCCTATTGAATTTCCTTTTTAGCCCGATGTGCACCCTTATTAGAAAAATCAAGAGACTACAATGCAATTATTCTTGATTATTCTTTTCGAATTCCCTTCTCAAAATCCCGGCATAAATCAGGTCTTGATAGACCCCCATCCTTTTTACGTGCTGCCGGAGATGCCCCTCTTCCTTCATGCCCAGTTTTTTTAGAATTTTACCCGAAGCTGGGTTAATCTCCATATACCTTGCATATATCCTGTTTAAATTCAATTCTTCAAAACCAAACTTCATTACCCTCTTTGCTGCTTCAGTTGCATAGCCCTGTTTCTGAATAGTGGGAAAAAGGTCTAATTTTTGAGAAAGGTTAGCCCATTTTTCCCAAATTTAATTTATTGATTTAAAGACATCTTTTAGAGGTCTTAAGGCCTGGTCTTCCACCTAAAGGAAGCAACTCCAATAAAAACAAACAAAATTCCGTAACCATAAACCCAGGCCAGCTGAATCCCGATTTCTCCCAGGGAAGCCCCCTGGAATAAAAGTCGTCCTGCATCAACTGCATGGGCAAAAGGCAGTAGGTACGCAATCCTCTCAAATAATCCCCCCAGTATTCCCAGGTCCATCCAAACCCCACCCAGAAATGTTATTACTACAACAAATAGCGAACCAATAGCTGGAGCGGCATTTTCACTGAATAACGATCCACTCACAATACCCAGGGCGGTACAGGATACTGCCAGGGGAATGAACACGATCAAGCTAAATAAAACCCCCCAATTCAAGGCCAGGCCAAGGATCAAACCTGTTATGAGGCAGGCTGCAACCTGGAAAAGGGCCATGGGAATCAGCGCCAGGAGGTAGCTCAAAACAAAGTCAATTGTCCTGAGGGGGGAAACCAGGAGCCTGGTTAAAAAGGCTCTCTGCCGGTCCCGGGCAAGGAGCAAACCCATAAAGAGAGTTAAAAGACCAAAACAAAAAAGGATTATTCCTGGAATAAAGTAGGCAAGATCAAAAATATCCGGGGCTGCGGGATCACTCCTTGCTATTGAATTAAATAAAATCAAATAAAAAACCGGTTGGGCTACGGACAGGATAACTACAATCGGATCCCGGAAACCTTCTTTCAAGTTCCTACCCGTTAGGCTAAGCAATTTCATTTTGCTTACCTCCCCCGGTTATCTTTAAGTATATCTCATCAAGAGAAGGTTCTTCCATGGATAACCAATTTATCCTGACTCCTTTGCTCCGCAGCAGGTCAACAACCTCGTCAAAAATAATTTTCTCCCCTTTTATTTCCAGTCCGCCCTCAAATGGAATAACCTCAGGATAAATTTCTCTCAAAATCTGAATTAACTCCGGATTAAGATTATCTCCCCGGACCTTCATCGTCTGCAGGCCGGCAAGTTTTCGTTTCAGTTCCTCGGATGTACCCAGGGCTACAAGCTTTCCTTTGTCAATTATGCCCAACCTATCAGAAAGAGCATCTGCTTCTTCCAGGTAGTGGGTGGTCAGGAGTACCGTTTTTTCTCCTCTAAAGGAATCGATTAGTTTCCAGAGAGACCTGCGGGATTTTGCGTCCAGTCCGATGGTTGGTTCATCAAGAAATAAAACCTTAGGATTAGAAACAAGGGCCATCGCCAGGTTTAAACGCCGCAGCATTCCCCCGGAAAACCTTTTGACAGGTTCCCCTGCCCTGGTTTTAAGATCCATTATTTCAAGATGTTTTTCGGCCTGTTTCCTGGCCATTTTTTGGGAAAGACCATAAACTTTCCCCATTAAAACCAGGTTTTCCCGGGCATTAAGATTTAGAGAGACTGCGGTTTCCTGTGGAGATACATTGATAATCTTTTTTACTTCCCCGGGGTTTTTAATTATATCCCTTCCGAAAACCTCTGCAGTGCCTGCAGTCGGCCGTAGCAAACAGGAAAGCATTTTTATTGAAGTAGTTTTTCCGGCCCCATTGGGGCCAAGCAGGGCAAAAATCTCTCCCTTTTTTATTTCCAGGTCCAGATTATCAACTGCAAATAAACCCCTGCCAAATTCCCGGGTGAGATTTTTTATAAGAACCGCAGGCTGGCCTTCTTCGTAAAACCCTTTCATTTCAATCCCCCCTACACGGGTAGTTCATGGTGAAAAGCATGTAATTTTAATTGTTATTATCAATTATTGTTATTATCAATTATTTTCAATACTATCAGGATTATTTGTAAATGTCAATTATTTTTTCCTGAACTTCATTCCCCAACTTCTAAAACACTATTTTTCTTTGTTCTGCATTTGCCGGGCAAAATTGAGAATCATTTTACCCTCGGGGATGTTATAAATCAATTTAAAAAGCAGAGTCTTTAAATCCCGGATTTCTTCAGGATCCAGGGAATGTAAAGCCTCAAACATGGGGTCTTCATCTGCCAAAACCGGAACGTCTTCAATTAACTTCCTGCCTTTTTCTGTCAGGTGGATGGGATTTCTTCGACGGTCGTCAGGGTCAGTTCCTCTTTTAACCAATTCTTTTTCTTCAAGGGAATCAATCATTCTTACCAGGGATGAAGGATCCATGCCCAGGCGGCTGCTCAATTCACTTATGGTAAGAACCCCCATGTAGAGCATCCTGATGATTCCAAAATGAAAACTCTTTATTCCCAATCCCTGCTCTTTTATCCTTTTTTCCATACCATCATTAAAGAATTTCAAAACAAGGGATGACAGCCCGTGAATTTCTACAGCATTTTGAACAATACTTTGCTGCTCCATATATGACCCTCCTTGAACCAAAATTTTATTTGTTATTATCAATTATATATATTTTCAATTAAGCGTGTCAATTTTTTTCCTCCACCATCCCATCTCTCCATTTCCGCAAAAAACCCTGCAGAAAAAGAAAGCCTGCAGGGTATTTCTTAAAATCAAAACTAATTCTTCTGGTTTCCTAAAAACAAGTTAAAGGTTGACCCTTCTTAACTTCAAACCTTTTTATTTTTTTAATGAAGTTAGTCCCTACTTTGAAAAAACCAGCCCTCCCCCTAGGTTACCTCATTTATCCAGGCAAGGATCACTATTTCAATGCCTCTCAGGAATTACATAGAAAGCATCAACGGAAGAGGTATAGTAATCCCACAGGAGGGGATACCGCCTTTGAAAGACCTTTAGCTCAGGGGCTCCTTCGGGAAGCAACATCAGCCCACCAATTATCCTCTCATTCTGGGGCAGGAACACTCTCTGATCGTACTGGGAGTCAAAATGGAAGAGATAAGGCCCCATAAAAAGGATATATTGATTCTTCCTAAACCAACCAACAGGCCCTTCAGCCGACAAAACCTCAACTGAACGAGGCCCCTGGGCCAGTTTTTCCCCAAGTTCTACAGCATTGAGGGGAACTCCATCTGACATGAAGACTTAGCCCAATTGGGGGTCAACAACCACCCACTTTCCAATATCCTCCAACCAGACCTCCGCCACAACGTGACCCGCAGCGGAACGAGCTGTTGCCGCATGCCTGGTTTTGAGTCCCACCACCCGGGCTGGCATACCCACCGCCTGAGATGCCCCTACCATAACCAGACTGTACTCCACACACCGGAAGCTGGCACCTTCGGCAGCCTCCCTGAGAATTACCAGAGGGTCTGGCGACGAAGGCATGTTCGAACTGGAATGGCTCCACCTGCTGTTAACCCACCCGGCAAGGGCTGTGACTCCCTCCAACTCGTCCTCAATTCCCCTCAGTACATCATTCAAACCGAACTCAGTCCTTAACCGGACGGACCCGGGGTCATCCGGACTGTGGAATATAAACTGCCCCTGGGTCCCGGCAGATGCTGCCCACTCAACCCGCGGAACAACTAAATGGGGTCCTGCAATAAAAATAAAGGCCAGGGATACCGTCACAACGATTCCCAGGGCCCTCCAACCACAAAAGTATCCAGCCAAAAGAAGAAGAACACCAATTGCAGTGAAAGTGAAGGTGCTGCCCAAATAGCTCCTCCCGAACAAATATAGTATGGTACAGCCCACAACCGCTATTACCGGGAGCCCGTATCGAACTGCCGGGTGTCTCTCCAGTGCTTCGAAAAAATTCTTAAACAAGGCCTTAACACCCCTCCCTAAGGCCCCACGGCAAAAGCCACAAAACCTTTCAAATAGAAAAATTTCCCTTTTTCCATATAATTATACCTCCATCCTTTTACCCGGTCAATAATTTTTTCCTAATAATCCTCCTGTTTTTTTATAAAGGGTATTCATAAAGAAAAACCTTCATAGAATTACTTCCCTTCCCAGAAAAATCCCGGGCAGTAAGCTCTCCGGTCCTCAAAAACCCATTGTTATCGTAAAAACCATAATTGCAGGAAGTATCTGAAAAAAGGTAGATGCAATTGAGGTTTTTCTCCCGGCAGTAATCCAGAAACTCAAAAATCAGTTTTTTCCCCAATCCTCTACCCCTCTCATTAGGAGAAACAATAAACAAAACTACCTCTCCATCGAAAACCATTTTTCTTTCCCGGAGGAGTTTATCATATACTCTGTGTTCTTCCCTGGCCTGCTGAATGAATTTTTTCCCGCTGAAAATTCGCAGGGAGAATTTTAAACCGGCCCAAATTAGGGGAAACAGGTGGGAGATTTGTTTCCAGGGCCTGAAATCTCTGTTTATCCTACCCAGAACAAGACCCACGGGAACTCCCTTATCCAGGGCAACCTGGGAATAATTCTGCTGGAGCAAACAGTTACGCAGATAAATTTCCAGGGCATTTCTGACCTGCCCGGAATGATCCGAATAGCTATCGAAATCCCAGGTTTCATTGATTATTTTTTTTATCTGATCATAGTCTTCTTTCCGCAACTCTCTGAAATCAGGTTCCATTAATCCTCCTCCAATCCAGGAAGAGTCACTTTCTTCCGGAAATTTTTTTCCTTTAATTAAATCCTGTTTCAGTCCCTTTTTATTAAGAAAGGTTCAACAAAAGACTAAAATTCTTTTTTTAAGCTTTTTTCAGGGAATTTCTCATTTCTAAATCAAAGTTCTCCTCTGTTATTATTTTTCCCTTTGAACTTTTTCCTGTAATTAAGTTGCTCTATTTTTCTTCTGTTCTTTTTGGTTTGGGGAAAACATCAATTTTTCCTGGGTTTTCTCTCTTAGGTTATAAAGTAATCAAAAACCCTGCAGATAAGGACAGGTCTGCAGGGTTTAACTTAAGATTTCTTTTGACTCTAAACCTCTTGAAAAGGGCTATTAACTAAGCTTAAACCTTTTCATATATTGAAACATGCATCTTACTGCTGGCAGAAAAGGCATCTTTACCCCAACTGCTCCACCTTTCTTTTAGTTCTAATCCGGCAAGTTTTGCCATCAGGTCCATTTCTGAAGGCCAGATATACCTGATTTTAAGGGGATACAGTTTTATTCCTTCTCCAGATAAATCCACGGTCTGGGTCATTACCGTTTGTTTTGCGGGGTCATGTTTGGAGCACTCTAACTTCACATTTTCTCCATTCAGGTCAATTGTCCTTACAGCCTGCCCGCCGGGGAACCTACCCGGATCAGGGACAAAAGCCTCGACGATAAATTTTCCCCCTGGATTTAAAATTTTTTCTACGCATTTAAAGCAGTTGACCTGTTCTTCCTGGGATTGGAGAGCAAATATGGTATTAAAAATAATAAAAACAACATCAAATTTTTTCTCTGTTTCAAAGCTGGCAAAATTGCCCACCTTAACAGCTACTTGTTCTCCCCCTTTTTTCTCCTTTAATTTTTCCAGCATAGAAGGAGAGGCATCTAGACCTGCCACCTGCAGCCCTCTTTGAGATAGCGGAATTGCAATCCTTCCCGTTCCGATACCAAGTTCAAAAACCGGCCCTCCTTCTGCCATCTCCTCAATCCGTTCTATTATTCTCCCGTCAAAAGAGCCATACCATTCGTCGTACTTATCCGATAAGTTCTCCCCATAAGATGAATAGTCTTTAGGATCAAACATTTCACAACCTCCCCAAAAGGAAAAATCAGAAATAATAACTTAAAACCACATTACCCCCTACGCTGACATCTCCTTGAACATCCCTAAGGAGATTCCCCC
>SKTZ01000094.1 GCA_007122335.1 Bacillota bacterium | reverse complement strand
GTGCAGTTATTGTTCTGATTATGTTAATCGGAGGCTGGAGAGCAAGGAGAAAAAGAATAAAGCAAAAAGTAAACTGGTATGGAAAGGTATAAAAAAGTCGGGGTTTAAGCCCCGGCTTTTTTTATCTGCCAAGGGAAAGAAGCGGGAATTGAACCAGGAAAATGGAAAACCCAGTAGAAAATAAAATTTGTGGGAATTCCACGGGCCCCATTGCTGAGAAGGGTTTCCCCCTTTTCGTGTAGCCAAAAAAGGAAATGGAAGTTATTTTAAGCATATAAAGGGAAATAGTGCGATGGGGTGAATAATAACATTTAAGAAGTTGCTTGATTAAAGCAAGAAATTTGTTTAAACTTACATCCCCGGAAATTTGATAGATGGAGAGATTAAGATGAATTTTAAGGGTATTTTTCCCATGGCGAAAATAAAAAAATAATTGTGTTTGTTGTTTTAGGAATGGTGGTTATTTTATTTTTCGGCTGTGACTTTTTTGGGGACCAGAAAGAGGAATTTTTTTTGATTGTAAATTGGGTTGAAGAACACGGCCAGGTATTTATCCAGCCCCATCAGGGAAAATATGAAAAGGGCACAGAAGTAAATTTGCTTGCCTCTCCGGAGGAGGGCTGGAAATTCAGTCACTGGGAAGGTGATGTAGAGGGAACTGACCCGGAAATCATGATTGTAATGGATAGAAACAAGGAAATAACTGCAATTTTCAGTCCTATTGAGTTTTCCCTGGGGGTAGAAATAATTGGGAAGGGGAAAGTTGAAAAAGAACCTGTAACAGATCTCCAGGATAGTTATGAATTTGGAACGAAAATTAAACTTACAGCAATACCCGACCCCAATCAGAAATTCAGCCACTGGGAGGGCGATGCACTAGGGACAGAGGAAGAAATTGAAATTATTATGGATTCAGATAAAAACCTAACTGCTTATTTTACCGGCCCGGAGGCCTGGGCCAGCGGCACTATTTCCATTGAACATAACTGGCCCAAATCAGTTGTTGAAGAGGGTCTAGCATCTTCAAAAACAACACCTGCTCCGGAAAGAAAAGATGTGAAAGGGATGGATTATGGACAATATAAGCCTGGGGAAATGATAATTAAATTCTATCCGGTGACCGTTCAAGCGGAAAAGAATTCTGTTTTTCAGGCCTTAAACCTGGAGGTGATAGACCAAACTAAAATCCTGAATTCATACCTGGTAAAAACCCCCGGACAATTTATCGATGCAGAAATTAGAATGGCCGAACAGATGCCGGGGGTTGCATATGCAGGACCAAACTACCTTGCAACAGCATGTGTAACATATCCCAATGATCAATTATTTGGTGATCAGTGGCATTATCCCCAGATACGGCTTCCCCAGGCCTGGACTTCTACCACAGGTTCTTCTAATATCAGGATTGCAGTGCTGGATACCGGTGTTGATGTGAGTCATCCTGATTTAGGGGATAATGTTGATGTGGCTTCCGGGTATAACTTCATAATTAATAATTCTGATACCAACGATTTCCATGGCCATGGCACTCATGTTGCAGGAACAATCGGAGCCAATACCAACAATGTAGAAGGTGTAGCAGGAGTAATGTGGGATTGTACAATAATACCGGTTAAGGTTTTGGATGATGAGGGTAATGGATATTACTGGCAAATTGAAAAAGGGATTCTTTATGCAGCTGGTTTAGAAGAACCCTATCTTTCCAATCGGGCCCATATCATCAACATGTCTTTGGGGGGGCTTTCTTATTGCCCACTCCTTGAGGAGGCCGTCCAAAAAGCAGCAAATGCCGGGGTAATTATGGTCGCAGCAAGTGGAAATGATGATGGGGGAGCCCTTCGTTATCCCGCAGGGTACCAGGAAACAATAGCCGTGGGAGCTGTTAAATATAATTATCAGGATGAACCGGAACGGGCCTATTATTCAAATTACGGGCCGCTTCTGGATGTTGTGGCCCCCGGGGGCGATGGCTCGGGTGGGGTACTGAGCACTTATTTTTCTCCTAGCGGTAATAAAAATTACAATTATGCGTATTATCAAGGAACATCAATGGCCACACCCCACGTAGCAGGGGTGATAGGTTTGATGCTTACTCGGGGTATTGGACCGAATGAAGTCCGGGAAATTCTTCATAGGACCAGTATTGACCTGGGAGAAGAAGGATTTGATGAGGAATATGGACATGGGCTGGTTAATGCCTATTGGGCGGTTCATGATGTGCAAAAAATTAAGATTCTGGTTGGGAACAGGGATGGAGAAATAATTAATTCTGTTTTTGAAAAAGAAGTTGATCTTAAGCGACAATATTATGAACTGGAGGGGATTCCCGGCGGGGAATATAGGGTTTATGGCTGGATTGATATCAAAGGCAACGGAGTAATTGAACCGGGGGATTACCTTGCGGAATCTCATCTTATTGATTTTAATGAGACGAATATTCTGGAAATTGACCTTGTTTTAACCGAGGTCGAGTAGAACCCTTTGCAAAAAAATCAAGGATAGAATTTTTTGGATTTGTTTCCCTGAAGCCCTCAAATTAAATTGAGATTTTAATGATCCTTTTATCAGAGGTTTAAATCCTTTGAAAACCATTTTTGGCCAGTTTTTATTCTGGGTCAAAAAGGGTTTTTTCTTTTTATTTCGAATTGATGTTTCAATCCTGAAATAGCAAGTGAGCCATTGCCCGGATTGCGAGTTCGTAGGAATATGAACCAAACCCAGAAATCTGGCCAACAACAACCTGGGAAATAACCGATTTTCTTCGAAATGGTTCCCGCCCATATATATTGCTTATGTGGACTTCTATAGCAGGTAGGTCAACTGCCGCAAGGGCGTCCCTTATTCCAATGCTGTAATGGGTATAAGCTCCCGGGTTGATTATTAACCCGTCAGCCGACTCCTCTGCCAGGTGAATTTTTCCAATAATATCACCCTCTGAATTGAATTGAAAGGCTTCAATATTTAGCCCCAACTTTTTCCCAAGGATAGTTGCACGCTCAATAATTTCGGCCAGCGTTTCTCGGCCATAGGTTTCCGGTTCTCTTTTTCCCAGGAGGTTTAGATTGGGTCCATTCAGGACTATAATTTTTTTCTCCAATGCAGATTCTCCTTTCTTTTTTAGAGGCCAATCACCGAAAAGGCCTCCATTAATACTGCGTTAGGAATATTCCCCTGAACCATTATCTTACCAGGTTGGGCAATAAGGATGCAGTTCAAGCTGGCTTTATCCGCTTTTTTATCCAGCATCATAGTATTGAGAAGTTGCTCGCGGGAAGATATTTTTCCTTTAACAAGCCGGGGAAGAGAAGTTGGCAGATGATAAAAAGAAAGTAAATCTTTAATATATTCTGTGAGGCCTTTTTCCGCTACTCCTAACAATTCTGAGAGAAAGGCGGCCCAAACCAACCCAATGGAGACTGCTTCCCCGTGGTAAAGGAAATCATATCCGGTTAAAGTTTCCAGGGCGTGCCCCAGGGTATGCCCCAAATTGAGGTGGCGGCGGATACCGAAATCTTTCTCGTCACCCATAACATAATTGGCTTTGGTTTTGCAGCATTGATGAATAACGTCGCTTAAAACCCGGGGATCTTTCTGAAAAATTTCAGTTTTATTTTTCTCCAAAGTCTGGACCATTTCTCCACCAGTAAGAAGAGCATATTTTATCACTTCGGCGAGACCTTCTTTGAAATTTCGTTCGGGAAGAGAACGTAAAAGGAGGGGATCCATAAGGCAACCGGCAGGTTGATAAAAAGTGCCTATTAGGTTTTTACCCCGGGGGTGGTTTACGGCAACCTTCCCACCTATTCCAGCATCAACCTGAGCCAGGAGGGAAGTAGGAACCTGGACAAAAGGGATCCCTCTCATATAGGTAGCTGCGATAAATCCTCCCAGGTCACCGACCAGCCCACCTCCAAAGGCAATGGCAAAGGTATCCCTTGTTATTCCGGCCTCTACAAGAAAATCGTAAGCCTGCCGGGCACTGTTAAGGGATTTGTTTTTTTCTGAAGGAAAGACATTCCAGTTTAAATAGCTTAATCCAGCGCTTTTAAGAGACTCTTTGAGAGGTTCCTGGTAAAGAGGCCAGACATTGGTGTCCGAGAAGATGACCACCGAATTCCGGGCTCCCAGTTTAAAAAGACTTTCTCCAAGATCTCCAAGAGAAGTTGGTTTGATTAATACACTATAAGCTTCTTTTCCTGCAGTGACCCTCACCAGAGGAAAGGAAAAAGAAGCCTTTATATATTTCGTGACCTCTTCAGCAACTGTCCCCGGAGCTTTATTATCAGTTTCGATGAAGAAATCGGCCTCCCGGTAGAGGTCTTGTCTGAAAGAATAAGCAGTTTCCATCCTTTTTAAGATTGGTCTTTTATCAAGGCCACCGTCTTGATTTGCCCTTTTTACAGCTTCTTTAAGAGAAACACCCAGAGCAATAATTATTCCTGTTCTTTTCATCAGGGAACGATTCTCTGAAGAAAGGACAGTTCCACCACCTGTTGTTACAATAAGCCCGTGTTGGGAGGCAACCCTGTAAAGGGCTCGACATTCTAATTTGCGGAACCCTTCTTCTCCCTGTTCTTTAAATATTTCCGCAATGGAAAGACCGCTGTTTTTTTCAATAAGATTATCCAGGTCAACATTCTCCCAGCCTAGTTTTTCACTGAGAATGAGCCCTAGAGAACTTTTGCCTGCTGCCATAAAACCCGTGATATATATATTCCCCATAATTGACTCCTTTTTGTTCTAGAATTCTTTTGCCAGCCTTTGCAGGTAAGCTTCATATGCGTCAAAGGTATCAGAAATGTTATCTCCACCAAATTTTTCCAGGACAGCCTGGGCCAGGACAAAAGCTACTGCTGTTTCACCAACGATAGATGCAGCCGGAACAGCACAAATATCAGAACGTTCATACTGTGCTTCAATAGCCTTCCCCGTGGATAAATCCACGGAGAGGAGGGGTTTCCGTAGAGTCGCGATTGGTTTCATGGCTACCCTGAGTACCAATTCTTCTCCATTAGTTACACCCCCTTCGAAACCGCCTGCCCTGTTGGTCGAACGGTGGTAACGGGGGCCCCTTTCCGGGGGGGTATCAAAGGATTTAATGGGATCGTGAATTGAAGACCCGGGGAGGGAAGCACATCTGAACCCGAATCCAACTTCAACCCCTTTTATCCCGTTAATTGACATTAATATTTGGGCCATTCTGCCGTCAAGTTTTTTATCCCAGGAAGTATAAGAACCCAGTCCGGGTGGAACATTTAAGGCCCGAATCTCGAAGCTACCACCGAGGGTATCACCATTCAAAGAGGCTTCTTCAATGGCTTCCACCATTTTAACTGTGGCCTGTTTATCGGGACATCGAACTGGAGAATCTTCAGCAAGGGCCATAGCAGTCCAGGGAGATAAGCTGTCAACACTACCTCTTACTCCACCGATTTCCAGGACAAAAGATACAATTTCTATGGAAAACTCCCTTAAGAATATTTTGGCAAGTGCTCCTGCAGCACAACGAGCGGCAGTTTCTCTAGCACTGGCTCTTTCAAGAACATCCCGCATATCACTGAAACCGAATTTCATTGCCCCCGCCAGGTCGGCATGCCCCGGGCGGGGTTTGGTTAGAATTTCTTCCTTATGAGTCCTGTGATCTTTGTTCTTGATCAGGAGGGCAATGGGGCTGCCGATGGACTTTCCGTCTCTTACTCCCGAGAGAATATCCACCCTGTCTTTTTCAATTTTCATCCGGCCGCCCCTGCCGTATCCGAATTGTCTGCGGGCAAGGTCGCGATTTATATCATCAGAATTTATTTTAAGACCCGCTGGAAGCCCTTCAACGAGGGCTGTTACGGCAGGTCCATGGGATTCTCCCGCAGTTTTAAAGTCAAGTGTCATTATCATTTCCTCCTTTTTCTCCGCGCAAAGCCTGCCACATTGCCTCAACAGGGGGGTTATGACCTGTCCAAAGTGAGAAGGCCAAAGCCCCCTGATGCACCAGAACTGACAAACCTGTTACAGGTTTAGCTCCACCTTCCAAAGCCAGTGATAGCATGGGAGTTATGCTTGGATAAGGGGAGTAAACCAGGTCGCATACCACCTGATGAGAAAAGAAAGGCAGATTCCCGGTCCATTGTCGGAGGGGAGTTGTATTGAGAATCAGGTCGGGTGCTTCCTTTTCAAACAAACAAACCAGTCCCGGATCCCAAAACCCTGGCTTGGGGCAAATTAAATTGGTTTTTAACCGGGGAAAATGGGACTGGAGGTGCTGAAGCAAAGCGATGGCGTTTATTTTTGTTCGGTTGTATATTGTTAAGCTTTCAATTCCTGCTTTTGCGAGGGCAAAAAGGCAGGCCCGGGCAGATCCCCCTGCCCCTACACAAAAGACTTTTGCTCCCCTGGGATTAAAATCTGCGTCACTTTCCAATGCTTTAATCAGGGCGGGGCCATCTGTATTATAACCAATAAACCTAGATGGAGTCCCGTCTGCTATTTTAATTGTGTTTACGGCAGAGATATTGGCCGCTTCTTCACTTAAGCCATCCAGAAGGGGGATAACATTTGTTTTATGAGGTATGGTAACATTTATTCCCAAAACCCCCAGGGCTTTCAAACCAATTATAGCTTCCTTGAGAGATTCCGGGGGTACATTAAAGGCCATGTAGCGGGCGTCAATCCCGTGGAAAGCAAGGGCGGAATTTTGTATCGAGGGGGAGAGGCTCTGGTTAATCGGGTTGCCAATAAGGCAAAAGAGCCCGGTCGGATTTTTTAACTGTTGCAATTTTATCACCTTCTACCTGGACGGAGTTCTTCCAGTTTTTCATAGAAACCGGGAAAAGAAATGGATGCGCATGCTGCCCCCTTGAGCAAAGAGTCTCCTTCTGCTACCAGGGAGGCAATGGCCATGGCCATTGCAATACGATGATCACCAAAAGAATTGAGAACTGTCCCCCTTAACCTTGTAGGGCCTTCGATAATGAGTCCATCATGTTTTTCTTCTATATTGGCCCCCATGGCTTTCAGGTTTTCGGAAATAGCTTTCAATCTGTCACTTTCTTTTATCCGCAACTCCTGGGCATCTTTAATTGTACTAACCCCATGGGCCTGGGTGGCGAGAACCGCCATTATGGGTATTTCATCAATTAGAGTAGGAACCATGCTTCCACCAACAGAAAACGGTTGTAGGGGCTGATATTTGATCCGGATATCACCTCTGGGCTCCCCTTCTTCCTGGAAGGAAAGGATGTCATATTGGGCCCCCATTTTTTTGATTACTTCCAGGAAGCCAGTTCGTGTGGAATTGAGCCCAACTCCTTGAATTGTGAGCTCTGAATTTTCTAGAATTAAAGCCCCGGCCATAAAAAAGGCGGCAGATGATATGTCCCCGGGGATTTCCATTGACCTGGCCTCCGGAATACTCCCACCTCTTACTCCTACCCTCAGGTGTCCCCGGGGTTTAACCCCAGGGGAGAAATTTAGGATTTCAACTCCAAAATGAAAAAGCATTCGCTCCGTGTGATCCCGCGAGGGAGAGTTTTCCGAAACCCAGGTTTCGCCCTCAGCAGAAAGGCCTGCCAGCAGAATAGCGGATTTTACCTGAGCGCTGGGAACATTGCTCTGATGTTCTATGGCAGATAGGTTGCCCCCTGTAATACTGAGGGGAGGGAATTTGCCTCCCTGTCTGCCAAAGATTTCAGCCCCCATCTTTTTTAGGGGGTCTGTTACCCGGTCCATTGGCCTTTCCCGGAGTGATTGGTCCCCTGTTAAAACCGAATAAAAAGGAAGGGAGGAAAGGACCCCGCAGAGGAGACGCATGGTAGTGCCGGAATTCCCACAATTAAGGATATTTTTTGGCTCTTTTAGGTTTTGCAAACCTGGTGGGGTAATTTTTACTGTTGAAGGAGATGTTTTCTTCCTCGTGTAAATTTTAACGCCCAATGCCCTGAGGCATTGAAGAGTTTTTTGACAGTCGTTTCCGGTAGAATAGTTGGATAGAATAACCGGGGATGAAGGCTTTGCCAGTGCACTCAGTATTGCTGATCTGTGTGATATGGATTTGTCTCCGGGGGTTTTGAGGGTTCCCCTCAACGCTCCACCAGGACTTATTACCCTATTTTCCATTGAAGTCACTCTCCCATCTTTTTTGGGCGGCAATGGTATCTCTCAGGGACCTGGCTGCCCGCAATTTTTCTTCTATAGAGTCCCCGCGGGAAAGCCTGCCAATTATATCCTGAATTTCTGAAATAAATTTTTCTGCTGCCCGGATAATCTCCTTGCGATTGGCGACGCAAAAATCTTTTCCCATAATGGGATCTGAAGAAGCAATTCTCGTGGTATCCCGAAAACCCCCGGCGGCAAAACCTGTTGTTCGAGAATCATCACCGCAGGATAAAACAAGGGCGGCTGAAACCAGATAGGGAAGGTGACTTATCCGGGCTACGATGGCGTCATGTTCTTCCGGCGTTACCAAAAAGGGGTTTGCTCCCAGGGTTTTGATTAAATCTATGAGCAGGTTCAGGGCCTGTTCATTGATAGGTTTGACCGGTGTCAGAAAATATGGGGCGCCGGAAAAGAGGGCCGGTTTTGCTGCTTGGACCCCTGATTTTTCTGATCCCGCCATGGGGTGGCCTCCTATAAAGGTAATATCAGCACGGAGTAGCCCCTTTATTTTTTTTACAACCCGGTCTTTGGCACTGCCCACATCGGTTAGTAAAGAGTTTGATTTTAAATGGGGCATAAGGGATTCTGCTACCAGGGGAATTTGCAGGACTGGAACTGCTAGAATAACCAGATCAGAATCCCGGGCACACTTTTCCAGGGAAACAGCACGGTCAATAATCTGTTTTTCCAGGGCAAAATCCATGGAAGAACTTTGTAAATCATGGCCCAGGACCTCCCGGCAAAAATTTTTCCTTTTTAATTCCCAGGCCAGGGAAGCGCCTATGCAACCAAGCCCAACCACACCAACACTAATTGGTTTCATAATTAAGAACCTTTTTGCGTCTCATTACCTGGAATGGTAATTCTTTCTGAACTAAAAGGAAGGGGCCGATTGAAGGCCTCGGCTGCTTTGGCAAGCTGTTGCATCATCTCTGCAAAGACCTTTGGTTTAAGAGATTGGGGGCCGTCAGAAAATGCCTTTTCCGGGTTGGGATGAACTTCTACCATAATCCCATCTGCCCCCACTGCGAGAGCACCCATGGCCATTGGTGTAACAAGATCCCAGTGGCCCGTTCCGTGACTTGGATCTACAAATACCGGTAGGTGGCTGAGCTTTTTAATAACAGGTACTATACTCAAGTCCAGTGTGTTTCTGGTGTAGCCTTCGAAAGTCCTTATGCCCCGCTCGCAGAGAATAACGTTAGGATTACCCTCTGATAACACGTATTCTGCAGCCTGCAGCCACTCTTCTCCAGAGGCCATCAGGCCTCGTTTCAACAAGACAGGTTTTTCCGTCCGCCCCACCGCCTGGAGCAGGGGGAAATTCTGCATATTTCTTGCTCCTATTTGAAAGATGTCGACGTACTGGGAAATTAATCCTACATGCTCCGGGCTCATAATCTCGGTTATAATAGGTAAACCGGTCTTTTCTTTTACCCTTTGTAAAATCTCGAGACCGTCTAAACCCAATCCCTGGAAGGAGTAAGGAGAAGTTCTTGGCTTGAAAATACCTCCTCTGAGTATTGATGCTCCGCATTTTTTGGCCAGGAAGGCAACCTCTGTAAGCATTTCCTCTCCCTCTACAGCGCAGGGTCCTGCTGAAACAATAAATTTCCCTCCCCCGATAATAACTCCGTCCACATTTATCGTGGTATTTTCTGGTTTGAAATCCCGGCTTGCCAATTTGAAAGGATGGAGAATCCGGATAACCCTTTCAACCCCATCAAAAGCCTGGAGAACTTCTGGTTCAATACGCCTTACATCTCCCACAACCCCAATTATTCTCACTTCTTTTCCCTTTGAAATGTGGACGTCCAGGTTTTCTTGCTTAATTCTCTCAATAACCTTTTTAAATTCGGTTTCACTTGCTTTTGCCTTCATTACTACAATCATTTCAATCCCTCCTAAATTTAGTTGTTTTAAAATTGACAACATCAAATTCCTGAATTTCCAAAGGGGTTTAAGAATTTTCTAAAAGATCAGGTCTGAGTTCTCGGGCTTTTTTGAGGTAGATGTGTTTCACTTTACCCGGGGTTTCTTTCTCGCATAAAAGCATAACCCTGATACATTGTTTGAGGCTACCCTCTACTATGGGTTGTTGTCCATCTAAAAGAGGAACATCGATCCAGCCCAAAGCACGTGCTGCGGAAGCTGGAAAAACTGACTGGAGATCAGGGGTATTTGTAAAAAAGACCGCAATTACCTGAGAGGAAGTAATGTTGTTTTTGGTTAGAATCGTTTTTAATAATTCTTTAACAGCCGTTATGATTTCTATTTTCTCATCTTTATCAACCGTAGTTGCACCTCTAATACCGCAGATCATCAAAAAGGAACTCCTTTCTTTTTGGATTTTTTCTTAAGAATTTCTTAAAACAGGCGGGTTTTTAACCAGGATAAAATAAAAAAGCTCCGGCAGGTACCGGAGCTTGCAGTAAATTTAATCTTGGGATACCTTCCCTCTAAATTTTTCCAGCCTAAATTATTCCCTTTTCTTGGGATAGAAATAATAGGAATAATAGTACCCGGAAAACCCAGAGGAAAATGCAAACATGATAAAACTCCTTTAAAATAATATTGTTTTTATTATAATCGCACTTTAAAGCGCTGTCAAGGTAAAATGATAAATATAAAATATTTTCAATGTCCAAAACCTGGTAAAATCAAGCTAGTCCTTTTTAGCCCCTGGTAAGAATTTTTTCAACATGTTCCCGCAAAGCCTTTCCCGCAAGAAAACCGGTAGTGTGTCCCCGGTAAATAGCTGCCACAGAATGGGGTTTATAGGCATCTTTTTGTACATCGTAACGGATAAATTGATCATAAAGGGCCAGCAGGGGAAAGATATTTTTCTCCTGGTGGCTGGAAAACTCTTCAGTAAAGTTAAGTCTTTTTTCAATTTCTTCCCGGTGGTTGAAAACAGATGGGTCAACGAGCTGGGCATAACTTGAATCCAGGAAAATATCGGCAGGCTTGGGACCACCTAAAAGGGGAACGTAGGAATCTGCACTGTTGTAGAAAGCCCGGTGCAGGTTGGCAACCCAGGCTCCAAGACTGATCCCGCATACCATAATATGAGAGCTTCCTTTTTCCCGGGAAAAATCAACCAACTCCTGGATTAACCTGGTGGAAGTGGTTAGCATAGATAGGAACTGATTTAAATCCGCGATCTTTTCCAGGTAAAGGTTAAATGACTGGTGGAAAGGAGCTCTGAGGTTGAATAGGTTAACCTCCAGCTCTCCCTTCTGGGGATTGAAAATCTTGTAGAAAGAATTTTTCTCCCAGGCTTTATATTTAAAAGGCTTCTCGTTATTCCCGTGATGATAGATTATGGTTGGAAAATGATCTCCTTTCCACTGGACCAGGTCAAAAGCAGGATCCAATAAAGCTGCAGAATTATTTGCTTTGAGTTCATAGATTCCTTCTTTCTTAATGGACGGCATTTCCAACTCCGCTTCTTCAAGCAGAGTCCTGTAGCCTGGTGAGCCAATAGAACTGCGGAAAAATTTCTTTTTACCCAGAACCAGGGCAGTGCTTTTAACGGTAACTCTATCGAGAAATGAATGCATCTGATCACTCCTTAATATGACTATTTAGTCACATAATAACATGGAAGAATTTTATTGTCAAATCAAATAAAAAAATATAAATTTTTAATTTTTTTCAAAAAAATATTAATTTTTTCAATTTAGGGGTTGACAAAGCATATCAGGATGAATATAATTAAGTTAGAAATTAAAAAAATTAATTAAAAGGTTTTAAAAAGAAAGGGGGTAACAAAATGTTTGATCAGAGCATGGCCTTCAGCGCAACTTACATTCACGCTGAGAAAATCAAGTCCCGCAAGAGAAGCCGCAAGTAAGAAAAGAAAATTTCAAGGGAGGTGAAAAAATGGAAACCCTACTCGGAAAAATGAAATATCAGGAAATGATAAACCGCAAACAAAGGAGGCAAAAATAATGGTTAAAAGAAAAAACCAAAAATGGGAAATGGGTAAAAATCTAACCCGTGTTCTCCAATGGTAAGCACTAATACAACTAAATTAATTAACTGAAAGGTCCTGTCCTGAGAAAAAGGAACAGGACCTTTATTTTTTTCGCATCCTTTCCCCGGGAGGAGAAAACAGATTAAAGAAGAAAAAATTAATATATGGAAAAGATTTCCCCGGGGAGGGAAGAGGCAAAATGGAAAACAGCCTTGTAAAAATTTTGCGGGAAAATAATTTGACCAAAAAGTATTTAATTGTCCCCCGACTTATTCTTGGTTATCAAATCCTGGAAAGCCTTGCCCAAAAACAGCCCTGGGTCAATGTTGAAGTTGTAACTTCTTCTTCGCTGGCAAGGCACCTGGTTGAAGTTGAGCTAATTGAGGAGGGCAAAATAATTTTGACTCCAGGGGAGCTGGAGGGAATAATTGAGGAGACCCTGCTGGAATTGCACATGCAGGGTGATTTAAAATATTTTTTAACTTTACACGAGAGAGAAAGCCTGGGTCCGCTGGTTTTTCCGGTGATTAGGGAATTGAGAATGAGCGGAATAGTTCCAGAAAATCTGAAACCGGATAAGTTTGTTGATCCCGCAAAGGGAAAAGAACTGAACCAAATTTTCCGGGGCTACCTTGCAAAACTGGAACAAAAAAAGGGGCTTGATGATGCTTCAATATTAAGGAGAGCAATGGCTAAAATGGACGGGGAAGAAATAGCTTCCAGTCTTTTTCTGGTTCCCGAAGATCTGGAAGTATTGCCCCTGGAAAAAGAATTTTTGCAGAGCCTGCCACAGCAAAGGATTTTAAGATTGCAGGGGAACAGCCTGGCAGGGATAAAAAGGCCTCAGGGATTTTTCTACCCCGAAGAGAAAGGTGAACCAGAGGGAAGTTTTTCCTTCCTTTTTTCTGCTGAAAATAATCAGCAAGCCAAACTGGATACCGGGATTAGCCCGGCCTACGGTGCAACAAATGAAGTAAGGGGCTGGCTGCGGGAACTTCTGAAAAAGGAAATTCCCCTGGATAGTGTTCAGTTCTGTTATACCAGCGCAGAAAAATATATTCCCCTGCTATGGAATGAAGCCCGCAAACTGGATATTCCCCTGACCCTGGGGGAAGGGCTTCCCGCTGCATATACCCGACCCGGAAGGCTGCTTTTAAACCTGGTCCAGTGGGCAGAGAATGGCTACCCCGGGCCCCTGTTTTACAGAATCCTTACCTCAGGCGACCTGGATCTTGATAATTCCCAGGCTTATGGCCGATTATTCAGGAAAGCAGCAATTGGCTGGGGAAAGGACTGGTATCTGCGGGCCCTGGAAAAGCTTGCAGGAGAAATATCAGGTGGAGAAGATCTTAACAGGACCCAGCATTTACTGGAATTAGCCCGAGAATTAACAAATATTTTTACTGATCCCCGGGAAAACGATGCAATTACCCTCAGTAAGCTGGGACAGGAAATTCGAGATTTTTTCCCCTTGATTTGTAAAATTTCGAGCCCGATGGATGCTCTGGCCCTGGAAGCAATTGAAAACAGGATGGAGAGGTTCATCCAGTCCTCGGTTTTAACGTTATCGACTGCGGAAACTTATTCCCGTCTGCGCAGGGGGATCCTGCAGTTAAACATCGGCGCCTCCCGGACTGAACCAGGAGCAGCTCATGCCACCCATTACCGCTGGGGACAGTGGTCGGAACGACCCCATACAATTGTGCTGGGAATGGATTCCGATCGCTTCCCCGGACGCAGAAGAGAAGACCCGCTTCTTCTGGACAGGGAGAGGGAGAAAATCAGCGGGAGATTGGGTCTGCGGAAGAATGACCCGGAAAAAAAACAGTACCGTCTGGCTCGCCTTCTGGCCTCCCGTGGAGGGTTTTCGGGTTTTAGTTTTGAACGTTTTGACCCCGGTCAGGGCAGGAGTGGTTTTCCAGCTGCTTTTTTACTGCAGGTTTACCGCAAAAAGTCCGGAAATCTCCGGGCAGACTATACTGAATTTCTGGCCTCCCTACCTGATATTAAAGCCTACTCCCCGGGAGTTGATACTACCGGCTTAAGCGGAGATGAATGGTGGTTAAAACGGGTCCTCCGGGAAGGGTTCCGGGGTGAAGAAAAACAGGTTGAAGAAATATTCGAAGGTATTAAAAATGGATTGAATGCGGAAAATCTCCGGCAAAAAACGGACCTCCCGCTGGGGCATTTTGAGGGAAAAATTTCTCTGGCCCGAGAAGATTTACCTGCAAGATATTCCGCAACCCGCCTGGAAACAATGGGCACCTGTCCTTTTAAATTTTTCCTGGAGAGCATTTTGCGGATTAGCCCTCCGGAAGAGGTTGAATATGATCCCCTGACCTGGCTCGATCCCCTGACCCGGGGTTCGTTACTGCACGACCTGTACCGGGATTATATAGCGAGCATACCTGCAGAGGGAATGACCTGGGAACGATTAAAAGAAATGGGAGAGAGAAGTTTAAAAGAAATGAGGAAAATATTACCTCCCCCCCATGAACATGTTTACCTGGTAGAAGAGAGGGAGTTAATCCAGGGCTTGAGGGTTTTCTGGAAAATGTTAAACCAGCAGGTCCAGGATTATGAACCCCTGTACGTGGAAGTTCCCTTTGGGCTGGGAAACGAAGCAGTTGCGGAAGCCGGGTGGGGCTTTGCAGACCCCCTTGTTATCAAACTACCGGAAGGGAAAGAAATTAGTGTTGGGGGGCGAATTGACCGGATTGACCGCCACCGGAACGAAAATATATTCAGGGTCTGGGATTATAAGACCGGAGGAGCATCCCGCTATTCTCGCAACCAGATCTGGGCGGGAGGCCGCCAGATTCAGCCTGCCCTGTACGCCCGGGCAGCAGAAAAATTTTTACAGGAAAAATTTAATAAAGAAGGGCTTAGGGTAGAAAGAGCCGGCTATCTATTCCCCTCTGAAAGGGGAGAAGGGCAGGAGGTTGATTGGTCTTTCCGCCAGGAAGAATTGGTAGAAATTCTGGATAAAATGGTTAGCTTGATTGAAGGAGGCACCTTTCCAGTTACCCACCAGAAGGAACACTGCAGGTTCTGCGATTATCCCAGCATCTGCCGATACCCTGAGAGCGGGGAGAGGATTAAGGCCAAGCTGGAAGAAGGAGCCACCGAACAGCTACGATCCTGGAAGGAGCTGAATGATTATGATTAATAACCTTCCCGATCAGAAGGCAAGGAAAAGAATAACAGCTGAACTGGACAGATCCTTCCTGGTAGAAGCCGGAGCTGGTTCGGGAAAAACCTCCAGCCTCATTGATAGAATGGTCGCAATAATTACCTCTGGCCGGGCTTCTGCAGGTGAAATTGCCGCAGTAACCTTTACCCGGAAGGCGGCTGGGGAGCTCCGGGAACGCTTTCAGGAAGGCCTGGAAAAAGCCCTTGAAGAAAGATCAGGGCCCGGGTCGGACCTGGCGGCAAGAGCCCTGGAAGATATTGAACATGCTTTTGTCGGAACCATTCACTCTTTTTGCGCAATGATTTTACGAGAAAGGCCCGTTGAAGCGGGCCTGGATCCGGGTTTTACTGAACTCGATGAAGAAGATGACCGCAGGATAATTTCCCGGGCCTGGGACAGGTATTTACTTTACCTGCAGGCTGAAAACAGGGGAACACTGGATCGGCTGGATAAGCTGGATATTAAACCGGGGGAATTGGAAAATAATTTTAACCTGGTAACCAGGTTCCCCGAAGTTGAACTGGTTACCAGAAATGTTGCTTATCCCGGTGAATTGCTGGATAAAAGCCGGGCAGAAATGTACCGTTACCTGGAGAAAATGGAAAAATTCCTTCCTTATGAAGAGCCGAACGATGGTTGGGATGGACTGCAGCAGAGAGTTCGGATGGGTTTAAGGTGGAGAGACCGGTTTTCCCTGGAAGGAAACCGGATTTTAACGAGGCTTCTCCGCAGGATGGGTTCTTCCCCCCAGGTTGTTTTAAAGCGCTGGCCTTCCAATGAGGTCGGGCGGGAAGCCCGGGCAACCGAAGAACAGTTCCGGGAAAGTATTATAACTCCCACCCTCCAGGCCTGGTACCGCTACTGCCATCTGCCAATTATTGAGTTTTTGCAGGGAGCAGAAAACCATTACAGTGACCTAAAGCGCCGGGAGAATCTCCTTAATTACCAGGACCTCCTTTTGGAAACTGTCAGGCTTCTGCGGGAAAATCCCGAGGTAAGGGGGTATTTTCAGGAGAAATATACCCACCTGCTGGTTGATGAATTTCAGGATACTGACCCCCTGCAGGCAGAAATCGTAATGTACCTGACAGGAGATAATCCGGAGGAGAAAAACTGGACAGCTCTTAAGCCCAGGCCGGGAGCCCTGTTCATTGTGGGGGACCCCAAACAATCTATCTACCGTTTTCGACGGGCGGATATCGATATCTACACCCGGGTTAAAGATCAGGTGGAAAATTCGGGCGGGGAAGTCCTGCGGCTTTCAACCAATTTCCGTTCGGCTAAAAGCCTTGTGGAATGGGCAAATGGAGCTTTTCATGACCTTTTAGGCCGGGAAGCCCCTCCATACCAGGCAGAATACGGGAAAATGGACTATTTCAATGTTCCTTCTCGGGGAATGGAAAATGGAGTCCGGATTCTGGCAACCGAAAAAGTACCTTACAACCGGGCTGACGTTATCTGCAGCCAGGAGGCCGAGCGGATAGCTTCCTTTATCGGCAGGGCAACCCAGGGAGATTTATACATTTCCAGCCAAAAGCGAAATGCCCGGCCCGAGGACTTTCTCATAATAATTCCCTATAAAAAGTACATGCCTTTTTATGCTCGAGCGCTGGAACAGGCGGGCCTTCCTTTTTCCCTGAGCGGAGGAGCAGAAATAGGGTCCTGTCGAGAACTAGTCGAATTAAACCAGGTTTTTAAAGCAATTCTGGATCCCAATAATCCCGTTCCTCTCCTTGCAGCCCTGCGGGGGATTTACTTCGGGGTAAGCGATGAAGAACTTTACCGGGTGAAATCAGCAGGGGGGCGGTTTTCGTTTTTATCCGAACTTCCCCCGGAAACAGGAGAAAAACTAAAGGAAGCCTGGGAGAGATTACAGAGTTTTCGCCAGTTTACCCGGGATCTTTCTCCTGTAGCAGCGATGTCCAGGATTGTCGAAGAACTGGGGGCAATTCCCCTGGCCCTTTCCGCACCCCTGGGCCGCAGCCGGGCAGGCTACATTTTACAGGCCCTGGAACTGGTCCAGGAGAGAGAAAAAAGAGGGGCTACCGATTTTGCCAGCAACGTGGATTTCATTGATGAGCTGCTCCAGGGTCAGGTGGAGGAGGAACTGGATCCCGAGGGAGGGCTTGTTGGGGTCAGGTTAATGAACCTGCATAAAGCAAAAGGACTCGAAGCCCCGGTGGTATTTCTGGCCAATCCGGTGCATGATCCTTCTTTTCCTCCTGAATTCCACGTCACCCGGGCGGGGAATCAGGCCCGGGGGTACCTGGAGATAAAGGACGAACGGGGAGTAGTTGGTCTGCCACCTGATTGGGAGTACTATCAGGATGAAGAAGGGAAATACCTTGCGGCGGAAAGCAAAAGGCTCCTTTATGTTGCTGCGACACGGGCCCGGGACCTGTTGATTGTTTCAATATACCGGGGGAACGAGAAAAAGAGTTTCTGGTATCCCTTGAATTCTTACTTTGTTGGGGCCAGGGAACTGGAGGAAAAAGAATTTTCACCCCCTGAAATGGATAAAAAGGAAGAAATTAAATCTTTGCAGAGACAAAAGTTTTATAACCTGCGGGATCAGAAAATCAAAGCAGTTACCAGGCCTTCCTACCGGCGGGATACCGTAACCGGTATTGCCGAATATCGCCAGTACCCCCCAAGAGCCCGGGAAAAAGGACGGGGAACGGCCTGGGGCAATGTAATTCACAGGGCCCTGGAAAAAATCGAGGGTTTTAAACTTCCGCCCAATGGGTTTTTGCTCCAGTTGATTAAGGAGGAACAGCTTGACCCCAACCAGCTTGACCTGGTTCGAGCCCAGCTGCAGAAAGTTATGGAATCTCCAGTCTGGGCAAGGGTCAGGGAGGCAGAAAAAGAAATCAGGGAAGGCAATTTTGGTTTCCGGGATGAAGATCTTTACCTTACGGGAACTGCTGATCTTCTTTTCCGGGAAAAGGGAGAATGGGTAATTGTGGATTACAAAAGTGACGTAGCTGAAGATGACCAGCACTTGCAGGAATTAATTGGTTATTACAAACCCCAGGTAGAAATGTATTCCCGCTACTGGGAAAAGTTAACCGGCGAAAAGGTAAAAGAACTGGGAATTTTATTTACCGATATCCCGACCTATTATTCCTGGGGGACATCCGGGGGTGGGGAAAAATGATCAGGGAAAAAAGCCTGGCGCCTGTTGTTAAGTGGGCTGGAGGAAAAGCCAGGGAACTACCCTATCTTTTGCCTCTTTTTCCACCCAGTTTCGGCCGTTATATCGATCCTTTTGTTGGGGGAGGGGCGGTTTACCTTGCTGTAAAGGCTCCGCAGATGCTGGCCAACGATCTTTCACCTGAACTGATTAATCTATATACCAGCCTCCGGGATAACACCGAACCGTTTTTAGAATGCCTGCAAGAAATCTGGAAAAGGTGGAAGGAAATAGAGGAAAGGCTTACTGCAGTTGATTTTTTGGAAAAAGATTTGATTTTAAACCAACCCGGGCCCCAGGGTTGGGAGAGAACAACCAACACAATTATGGAGAAATTCGAGCCCAATATCCACTCCCTTTCCCTTTTTAAGGAATTTCTTGCACCGGGCCGGGAATATCCCCGGGCCAACCTGGAAAGAAATATTAAAGAAAGTGTCTATCGCAAATTGAGAAGGATGGAGCGCCTTTCTGAAGAGAAAGGACCCCTCCCGGGAAAAGATTTTTTGAATAATATTGAGAGCGCTCTCAAAGGAGCTTTTTATAGCCACCTTCGTTTTCTCTACAATAACTTTGCAAACTACTGGGAGGATCCTTCTCTGCGTTTGCCGCTGTTCTATTTCTTAAGAGAATTTTGCTATTCTTCAATGTTCAGGTATAATAAAAGGGGAGGTTTTAACGTACCGTACGGGGGAATAAGCTATAACCGCAAGGATTTTGGGAAGAAAATAGCATACCTCAATTCCCCTGAATTACATTGCCAGTTGGAAAAAACAGAATTTTTTTGTCTTGATTTTGCTGAGTTTTTTGCTGAGGTTTCTCTGGAAAAAGATGATTTTGTTTTCCTGGATCCCCCGTATGACTCGGATTTTTCGACTTATGCGGGAAATTCTTTCAGCGGGGAAGATCAAAAACGCCTTGCAGAAATTCTCCACAGAATGCCGGCGAAGTTTTTGCTGGTAATAAAAAACAGTAAATTGATCCGGGAATTGTACCTGAATAAGGGTTTCTGGGTTGTTTCATTTGCCAAAAACTACCTGGTGAGTTTTCAGAACCGCAATGATAAAAAAACCCGCCACCTGATAATAACCAATTACGATCCTGATACCCACAGGGGAAATTTGGAAATGTTCGGGGAAATTGAAAAAATGGATTCGGGTTAAGGGGGTGATACCTTGAAAATTATGGTCATTTTTCTCCTGGCCCTGGTGTTCTCAAGTCCTGGTTTTTGTTCAGTTGTGGAAGAGAAAAAATTTTCCCTCGAGGAAAAAGCTAAAGAGGTTTTGGTAATAACCGACCATCAGCAGGGTGATATTCAAATTAAAGGAGTGCAAACGGACAGGGTTAAATTAACCGGGTACCTGGAAGTTTATGGAGATGACCAAACCGAAATCCGCCAGTTCTATGAAGGGGTTAAGGTGGAAGCGGTTCAGGGAGAAGGAAAGGTTATTATCCAGATTTCCCGGCCGGACCTGCTTTCTCCAGAACTGGACCACGCCATTTTTTTAGAAATCCTGGTTCCGCAAGAAATTGACCTGGACATAAAAACCGGAGCGGGCCGGGTGGAAATAAAAGAGGTTAAGGGGAACCTGGTTTTTCGAGGGGCCGGAGCAATCCTCGAGATTAGGGACAGTTCAGGAAATATCCAGGCCCAGGGGCTCAAAGGCGGGCACATTGAAAATTTTTCCGGGGGGAAAATTTGCTTGAGCTCAGAACAAGAGGTAACCCTGATTGAAGTTGACGGTGAAATCTACCAGGAAATAAATAATGAATAATATTAGGATAAGCAAAAAGATCAAAAGGGAAGGTTTCTATGAATGAAGTTATGGCAGTTGCAATAATTTTGCTTGCAGGAGTAGGGGGAGGGAAAATAGCCCGCAGGTACTTCAAACTCCCTGCCGTAACTGGTTATATTTTTGCAGGAATTCTCCTCGGGCCTTCGGTTTTTAACATAATTGATACTGAAATCCAGGAGGTCCTCCAGCCCATCAACGACATGGCCATCGGGGTTCTCGCTGTGGCAATAGGAGGAGAGCTCCGGTATTCCTATCTGCGTTCCATGTGGGGTAATCTCTGCCGGGTGTTTTTCACTGAATCGGTGGTTACTTTTACTGCAGTTGCCCTGCTGACTGGCTGGATTTCCGGTTCGGTTGTTATTGGGTTGATTCTGGGGATCCTTTCTTTAGCCAGTGCTCCCAACACGACCATGGCAATTTTCCGGGAATACAGATTGAAGGGAGATTTTCCCCGGACGGTGCTTTCCATAGTTGCCCTGGATAATCTGATCTGCCTGATTTTATTCGGACTAATCCTGGGTTCAGTAAGCCTGATTTTATATGAAGACAATAATGGGGTTGCGATCTGGGCCCAGGTGCTGGGCAATATTGCTCTTTCAGTTCTAATCGGAGCGACCCTGGGGTTTTTCCTGGTTAAGATTAACCGGATATCGAAAAATGATAATGAGCTACTGGTAATTTCTCTGGGCAGTATTTTCCTGGGGGTAGGCGTTGGGCTGTGGCTGGGTTTACAGCCCCTGTTTATCGCCCTTGTCATCGGCCTGGTTATGGTCAATTTTTCCAAGAGGTACCAGCGTTTTTTCAGTGTTCTGCAGCGAGTTGACACACCCATCCTCGTTGCTTTTTTAACCCTTGCGGGAATTAAAATTCAACTTGTCCAGATTGCTCGGGTTGGTCTTCTAGGACTGGGCTACGTAGTATCCCGGTTTGGAGGAAAAATTATTGGAACCTACCTCGGGTCGAGTCTGTGCAAAAGTTTACCTAAGGGTTATCAAAAATACCTGGGTCCATCCCTTACTCCTCAGGCGGGGATAGCGGTTGGATTGAGTGTTATGGCTGAAAGGCAGATTCCCCAGGTTGAAGGCCAGATTATGGCGGTTATTCTCGGTGCGGTTATTATCTTTGAAGTTATTGGTCCGGCAATGGTAAAAAAAGCCCTGGTTAAAACAGATTCCATAAAGGCTGATCACGAAAAATAGCCTGAAACGGGCAGAGAAAGGAGGAGTCTTGATGCGGCAGCTTTTGGTAATTGTTATAGATGACGAGGTGCTACTGGTTCCCATTCTGGACCGATTTTATGAAGCGGGGATTGCTGGAGCTACAGTTCTTGATAGCATGGGAATGGGGCATGTGATGGCAGAACATATTTCAATTTTTGCCCGCTTTGCAGATCTTACCCAGGATTCTGAAAGAAAAAATAAGACTATTTTTACTATTGTGGAAAATGATGAACAGCTAAATAAAGCTACAGAGATTGTGGAAGAGGTTGTGGGGGATCTTGATGATCCGGAAACGGGAATGTGGTTCGCCATTCCCATTAGCAGTGCCCGGGGGTTTAGATCGTCCCTGGAAGAATAAAGAATAGAAGAGGTGAAAAAGGAAACTTATTTTATTGATATCTTCAAAAAACCAGAAGGTATTTAATAAAAAATAAGCAATTTCCTTGAAATTCGTAGGATAACATACTTATAACAATAATAATACCCATATGGTATGCTAATTTGTTCCTTTGGTTTGTTAAACAACCCAAACCTTTATATGCGCTTATGATGGTTTTTGGGCTAATTTGACATTTATCCGAAAGTTTTATAACCTTTAAAGTGTGGATGCAGGTCAAAAACGGGGAGGGTTACCCATTGGAAGTTATCGATTATTTTATTCGACGCCAGTCAATGGTGATGGAACTTTTCTGGGAGCATATGTATTTAATTGTTGTGGCGGTAGGTATTGCCGTCGCTGTTGGCGTTATTTTAGGAATAATAATAACCTATAATCGTACCCTGGCACAAGGAGTTCTTATTGTTTGCCAGGTATTAATGACCATTCCCAGTATTGCCATGCTGGGCTTATTATTACCCTTTTTCGGGATAGGTTTCACAACCGGAATGCTGGCCCTTGTTTTATACTCCCTCTTACCTATTGTCCGCAATACCCATTCGGGGATTATAGAAATCGACAAAGCAATTATTGAAGCAGCAACCGGAATGGGAATGAACGAGTGGAGGAAACTAACCAGGATTAAATTACCCCTGGCCCTGCCGGTAATTATGGCCGGGATTAGGACTGCGACAGTAATGGTTGTAGGAATAGGGGCTATTGCCTCGTACATTGGTGCCGGAGGTTTGGGACAGCTCATTTTCAACGGAATTTCCCGAACCAACCCCCCCATGATAATAACAGGAGCAATCTTCATTTCAATCATTGCCGTTGGTTTTGACCTTATATTGGGCTGGAGTGAACGACGCCTGCATGTTGCTGGCCGAGACTAGATCGGGATAAGGGAGGTTGAACCATGATCCGTCTTGAAAATTTGACCAAGCAATTCCCGGGAATGGACAGACTCGCAGTAAATAAATTAAATCTTGAGGTGGGTAAAGGAGAAGTCTGTGTTCTGGTTGGACCCTCGGGTTGCGGAAAAACAACAACCATGAAAATGATTAACCGGCTTTGCGAACCCACCGACGGTAAAATATATGTTGATGGTCAGGATACCAGCAAGATGAACCCGATTAAATTGAGATTGGACATAGGCTATGTAATCCAGCAGATCGGGCTTTTCCCCCATATGACCATTAATGATAATGTAGCTACAGTTCCCAAAGAGAAAAAATGGCCGAAAGAAAAGATAAAAAAGAGGACAGCGGAATTATTAGAGCTGGTCGGGCTGGACCCCCGGGAACACGGGGGGCGCTATCCTTCAGGTCTCAGCGGAGGCCAGCAGCAAAGAGTTGGTATCGCCCGGGCCCTCGCAGCTGATCCTCCAATTATGCTGATGGATGAACCTTTCGCTGCAGTTGACAGGATAACCCGTTCTCGCCTGCAGAATGAGTTTTTGCGCCTGCAGAGAGAACTTAATAAAACCATCATTTTTGTAACCCACGATATAGACGAGGCCATCAAAATGGGTGACAGGATTGCCGTGCTCCGGGAAGGCAAACTGATTCAGTATGATGAACCAGGAAAAATCCTGAGTGAACCTGCTGGGGATTTTGTGGCCAACCTTGTGGGGAGAAACCGCTCAATCAAGCGCCTCCACCTGATCAGGGCCCATGAAATCCTGGAAGAAGAACATTGGGGAGTTCCTCTCGATACTCCAAGAGAAGAGATAAAAGAGAGAATAGAAGAATCGGTTATTTCAACTGTTATGGTAATAGATGAAAAAGGGTATCTAAAAGGGATTATTGGCAGAAGAGCAATTGAAGAAAAAGAAGGTGAAAAAGCAGAGGACTTAATGGAAGAAGTCCCGGACAATGTTACTGACGATGCTACCCTTAACGACGCTCTCTCTGTAATGCTGGAAATTGGGGAAGGGTACGTTCCGGTTGTAGATGCAGATGGATTATTCCGCGGCACCTTGACACTCAATACCTTACTCGACCAGGTAAGGAGTGACAAAAGTGCTAAATAGAATTCTGAAATTCCTCATTGTCCCGATATTACTGGTTGGAATGGGTATTGGCGTGGTAATCTACGTTGTGGAAAACCCCACTGACTCGATGGTTGCCCGTATGCTGACCTATGATTTCATCATAAGCTCCATGGAAAAACACCTCTTGATGGTTTTCGTTTCCATGCTTGGTGCCATTGCAGTGGGAGTTCCTGTAGGAATTATGCTGTCCCGGCCCAGCTTCTATTATGTCGGCAAAGTAATTGAAAACGTTGTTAACGTTGGGCAGACTGTACCCAGCCTGGCAATTTTGGCCCTGTTTTTTACCTTTTTGGGCCTGGGGTTTAATACCGCTGTTTTTGCCCTGTGGCTGTATTCGATCCTGCCCATCCTTCGCAATACTTTTGCCGGAATTATGAGTGTTCAGCCCGAGGTAGTTGAATCTGCTAAAGGAATGGGTATGAGCCCCTGGCGGGTCCTTTCCAAAATTGAGCTTCCCATAGCCTACCCGATAATTATTGCCGGTATCAGGACAGCGATAGTAATTAACGTGGGAACAGCGACCCTGGCTACCTTTATCGGTGCGGGAGGGCTGGGGGACATGATTGTCACCGGAATATCGGTCCGCCGCGAAATGGTCACCTTTACCGGTGCGGCTCTAAGTGCCCTTCTTGCAATCCTCTTGGACTACATCATTGGAAGGATAGAAAAGAACCTGGTTCGCTGGTCCTAGTCTGGCTGAATAAGGCAGGAAAATGTTGGGGAAATTAAAAGGGCAGAAAAAGGTTTAAAATTTAACCAATAAATAAAAATGGTTAAAATCAATCAAAAAGGAGGAAAAAAGCATGTTGAAGAAATCCGGTGTGTTGGCTTTTGTGCTGGTGTTTTTGCTGGTTCCATTCCTTTCCGTGCAATCAGTTAATGCTGATGAGGTGGTGATTGGTTCCAAGGAGTTTACCGAACAGCTCATTCTTGGCCAGATAACAATCCGGATTCTGGAAGAACATGGAATTCCTGTCCGCGATGAAACCAATCTTGGTGGAACCCTTGTTCTCCGGGAAGCCCAGGAGATTGGTGAGGTTGACCTGTGCTGGGAGTACACTGGAACTGCGCTGATTACCCACCTGGGTTATGCCGAAGCCATTACCGATCCTGAAGAGTGCTATCAGGTGGTCAAGGAAGAAGATTACGAGCGCTTCAACCTGGTATGGCTTAGCTATGCCCCGATGAACAATACCTATACCATAATGATGAGGAAATCAGTTTCTGAAGAAATGGGTATCGAAACCATTAGCGACTTGGCCGAAGCTATTAACGAAGGAAGAGAGGCACCTTCCCCTGGATCCTGGCAGTTCGCCAGCAACCACGAATACTCAATCCGTGATGATGGTTATCCAGGACTTACCGAGCACTACGGTTTCCACTTTGATGGCGTGCAGATTATGGATCTGGGTATTACCTATGCTGCACTTAGAGACGGTGATGTAGCACTGGCCATGGGCTTTGCTACCGACGGCCGGATCGAGGCATTTGGGCTGGTAAATCTGGAAGACGATAAGTTTTACCACCCGGTTTACAATGCCGCCCCGGTTATTCGGGCTGAAGTCCTGGAACAGTATCCCGAAATTGAAGAAATCCTCGCTCCCATCGCCGAAAAACTTGATACCCCAACCATGAGCAGACTAAATGGGATGGTAGATATTGAAGGCTATGAACCCGATGAAGTAGCTGAAATCTGGCTGCAGGAAGAAGGTTTCATCGACTAAAAAAACAACTGAAACTGAATAAAAAGGCTGCGCCCCCCTTTACGGGGGGCGTTTAGTTTTTCGATATAAAACAGAATAAAATGTGTATATTCAATTTTTTTTTATAGAAATCAGGTTAAAAGTTTTTGAATATAAACCGATAGAAAAATTAGACTGGAAATGTTAGGTTTGTCGGTTAGTCTAAGAGGGGCCGCCTCATTAAATGCGACCAGACAGGAAAAAACCAGCAAATATTTGTTAGGGGGATAGAAATGTTTAGGAAATTGAGCCTGCGGATTAAGTTATTGTTGTTATTTCTAATTATGGGTCTTATTCCTCTTACCCTCATCGGGGTTTTAAGCTATCAAACAGCCCAGAATAACATCAGGGAAGAGATCTATTCGGGGTTGGGAATGTTTGGAGGGTTAGTTGACAGGCAAATTGAAGCCTATTTTTCCGAGAGGGAAGCAGACATCAGGGTTTTGTCCACAACCAGGGACATATACCAGAGTATGAATATCCTTGCGGATGATGATTATGACATCCACGCTTACTGGTGGCAAGAAAGACAGGAAGTTCTTGATTCATTTGTTCCCAGGGTCCAGGAACAGTATGGTTTTACTTTTATTTTTCTGATGGATCCTGATGGGACAGCAGTCTATTCAAGTCATGAAGCAATTCTTGGGGCGGAGCTCGGGGGACGGGATTATTTCCAGGAAGCTTTAGGAGGTAACCTGGGCTGGGACTCCAGATTTTATTCGGATGTAGTTAACGAAGACGTTATTGTTATTTCCCACCCTGTTTATTCCGAAGGGATTAGGGGTGATGTTGTTGGGGTAATGGCAATTGGTTTTGCGGGAGCAGATATTGATGCCCTGGTTCATGAGGGATTGGATGAACTGGGCGAGACGGCGAATGCCTACCTGGTTAACGCTGATGGTCTTTTAATGACCAATACCCTGATCGGTGATTATACTCGGGAAGGTGCTCTAAGCGCCACTATAGATACCGAAGCAATCGGGATTTTAGCTCAACCCATCCGCCAGGGGGACTTAAACTTTTCTACTACCGCAGAATATCTGGAATATAGAGGGGAACCTGTTTTGGGTCATTTGGAAGTAACCCTGATGGGCGATGAACCAGTTGGTTTAATTGTTGAGATAGACCAGGCAGAAGCTTTCGCAGGTCTTGTTTCTTTAAGGAATCAGGCGCTCTTGATAGGTTTAATCGCTGCCCTGGTTGTTACGGGAGTAAGCCTTTTCATGGGGAATTCCCTTACCAATCCCATAAAGAAACTCGTAAAACTAATGGGCAAAGGAGAAGAAGGCGATTTAACTGTAAATATCGACCTGAAAAATGAAGATGAAATTGGGAAATTAGCCCACAGTTTTAATGCTTTAACCAAAAGCCTGCGGGAAAGCATGGAAAAAGTTCAGGGTGCTTCGGGCCAGGTATCCGAAGCCACAGATAATATATCCGCTTCTTCGCAACAGCTTTCCTCGGGTGCAGAAAACCAGGCCGGTTCCGTTGAAGAACTATCGGCAACAATGGAGGAAATGGGTTCTTCAATCCAGGAAGTTTCAGATAATATTCAGGAAACCTCGGGTAATGCAGATAATGTATCCCAGGCCATTTTGGAGCTAAATAAGTCCATCCAGGAAGTGGCCAAAAATATTGAACAGATTTCTGAAGAAGCGAGTAGAGTGGGGACGGCAACCGAGGAAATGGACAGCGGAGTTAAAAATGCTGGAGAAGAGATGCAGGCTACCAACGACGAGGTAGAAAAAACCCTATCCACAACTCAAAAAGGTCAGGAGCAGGTAAAGAGTACGGTTGCAGAAATGGAAGAAATAAATGAGGCAGTTCAAAAACTCGCCGAAGTTGTAGACGGCCTTGGAGATTCCGCGGGGCAAATAGGAGAGATAGTCGAGGTTATTGATGATATAGCAGAACAAACCAATCTGTTAGCCCTTAATGCTTCCATTGAGGCCGCCAGGGCGGGCGAGCACGGTAGAGGATTTGCTGTAGTTGCCTCCTCAATTAGCGATCTTGCCGACCGTTCCCAGGAAGCTACAGGAAATATCTCCGAGTTGATCAAGGGTATCCAAAAAGAAGTCAAGAATGCAGTAGAAACCAGTAAAGAAGGCAGCGAAAAAGTCCAGAAGGGAACTGTTTCGGTCCAGGACGCGGGTGAAGCTTTCCAGGATATATTCAACGCGGTGCAGGCAGTTGCCAGAAGAATCGAAGTAATTACCAATGCTATGGAAGCCCAGATAGAACAGAGCGAACATGTAAAAGAAGCTGTAGAAAAAATCTCCAGCCTGATTGAGGACGCCTCAGCCTCAACAGAAGAACAATCCAGTAGCACCGAAGAGGTAGTAAAAATGGTAGAAAAAATGGCGGAACTCGCCAGGGATGTTGCAGCAGCTTCTGAAGAACAATCAGCTTCTGTCGATGAAGTTATCAAAACAACCGAAGGGCTCAGTGAAGTTGCCACTGATAATGCTTCCGCGAGCCAGGAACTCTCAGCATCCAGCCAGGGGTTGAAAGAACTGGCTGATGAACTCGATGAGATTGTCAACCAGTTTGTAATTAAATAATTGAAAGAGAATAAATAAAATACAGTGTTAATCCTACAAATAAATTATTTTAGGATAACCAGAGCGGTATTAATGATTTAATTATTAACCATGCCAGGTATTATTTTGTCCAGAAGATGGAATTGTAAAAGGAAGATATTGAAGAGAAAAAAGCTTCGGGAATTTTTTCCTAAATTATCGATGTTTTTGATGTTATAACAAATGGCCGGCCTTACAAAGAACCAATGAGCCCGCAGGAGGCACTGGAATAACTGGAGAGGCCTGCAGACACCCCGTTTACCTTCAGCTGGTAAAAATATTGAGAGTTATGGCTAAAAGAGAGAACCCCCAGGTTAGTTCAAATTATTTTCCTCAGGGAGGTTTTTAATGTGAACCAGTATGGAAACCTGCAGTTGATTACATTTCAGTTAGCTGAAGAGGAATACGGTATCAACATCTTAAAGGTTGAAGAGATCCAGAGAATGAAAGAAATATCCCTGACCAAAGTTCCCCAGGCCGAAGAATATATTGAGGGGATCGTAAATTTAAGAGGGAATGTTATCCCAGTTGTTAACCTGCGAAAACGTTTTGCTCTGGGAGAGAAAAAAATGGATAAACAAACCCGGATTATTGTTGTAAATATTAATGACCGTTCTCTCGGGTTTCTCGTTGACCGGGTTAACGAGGTAATAGATGTGGAAAAAGAAGCCATTAATGTTCCCCCACAGGAAATTGTAAAAATCGATTCTTCCTTTATCCAGGGCATTGTCCGTTATGATGAAAGGCTTGTAATTATGCTTGACATTGAAAATATTCTTATTTCCTTTGACGAAGTAGTTGAAATAGCGGAGAAGCAGTAGTTGAAAAGGGAAGAAGAAAAGAAAAATTACCTTCAGGAAATTTCCTGCGGGTAATTTGCTTATTTAAAAAGGTGCCGGGAAGAGCATTGTAGAGCCTGAGGGAGTTAAGGGGTATATTGTTTACAGGTTATCAGGTGATAAAAGGCAGACTCTCTTAAGGAGTTTTAGTCGAAATTTAGAAAAATTGACCCGGGGCCTGAAAAACAGTAAAATTAATTAGCAAGAGTAAAAAGCAAGATTCTGGAGGAGGTTCTTTTTCTCGAGAACAGGAAGGGGAAAAAAGTTTTTCCCCGAGAAAAATATTCACAGGTTTCAGTCTCCTTTCTCCCGGAGGGATTTGTTTTTGGCTAAAAAATCATAACTCCGGCAGGGAGACTGATTCAAGTTTCATTCAACTTAAAAAACCAAGAAAATAATAGGGAGGTAAAAAAATGTCAGGGGTTATTGGAGTTTTCCAATCTCCTAATGGAGATGATGAACTGAATGATTTAGCAGCTTCCCTTAAATACCGGGGAGAAAAAATTACGAAACGGAAAGGAAAAGGTTATTCCCTGGGAACCATGTCCACTGAGGAATTAGATGGTTACCCCGGAATTCCTATTGTCCTTGAAGGTTACTGCCGGGCTAAAGAGACCGGAGAACTCCTTGAGAAGAAAGAACTGGAGAAAATGTACCTGGAAACAGGTCCTGAAATGCTCCACGATATTGAGGGTGAATTCATCCTGGCGATTTGGAATGGGATTGATGATTACATTCTGGCCCGGGACCGGATGGGAGTTAAATCTCTATATTACAGCAGAAAAGGTGAGGCTTTTTTCTTTGCTCCCGAATTTAAAGCTCTGTTAGATGTTGGTGGGGAGATTGACGAATTTCCTCCCGGGCATTATTATCACCCTGCCCGGGGGTTTACCCGTTATTTCAAGTGGCCCGATCAGCACAAAGGCCCTAAAATTGGTTCACTAGAACAGGAAAAGAAGAAATTACGGGATATTCTCAAAGAGGAAGTTGGGAAAATGACCCAGACCGATAAGCGCTGGGGCCTTTATTTGAGCGGTGGATTGGATAGCAGTGTTGTTGCCTGTATAGCGGCAGAAATATATAATAAGCCGGTGGACGTTTTCACTGTCGGGATAAAGGGAAGCGAGGATATCCAGTTTGCGAAGGAAGTTGCCCAAAGGATCGGAGCCCGCCATCATGTTTACACCTATGATCTTGAAGAAATGCTGGAAGTTGTCCCTTGGGTAATTTACCACCTGGAAAGCTTTGATTCTGCTTTTGTCCGTTCTTCAATTCCAAACTACCTGGCGGCAAGGCTGGCCAGAGAACATGGAATGGAAATAATGCTTACCGGGGAAGGGTCTGACGAAATTTTTGCTGGCTATGATTACCTTAAGGATATTGAAAGCAGCAAAAAAATAAACAACGAACTGCATAAGCTGGTAAAGAAAATGCATGGAACCGGCCTGGAAAGGGTTAACCGGATGAATGCTGCTTTTGGCATGGAATGCCGCCTACCTTTTTTGGCTCAACACCTTGTGGAAAGAGTTATGAATTATCCCCTGGAATGGAAGTTAAAGGGTGACGAAGAAGGTGTGGACAAGTGGATTTTGCGAGAGTGCTATACAGATGAGCTCAGTGATGTTGCCTGGAGGGAAAAACAGCAGTTTGACCAGGGTTCAGGCTCTTCGGGGCTTTTAGAAAACTATGCTGATAAGCGGATCAGCGACGCAGATTATCACCGGGAGAAAGAACAGGTTGAAGTAGCAATCCGGAGCAAAGAAGAATTAATGTATTACGGGTTTTTCCGGGAAAAATTCCCGGAAAAGGTTGCTTCCCTGGTCGGGAGATGGGTATCAACAGGATAGAAAATAAGATAAAACCGGGCCGGTGGTAAATAAACTGCAGGACCCGGTTTTTTTATTTCAATTTTTTGCTCTGTTGTTTTGTTCTATTTCCTAAAATCTTATGGTTACTCCCTTTCAGGAGCAATTGTCTCCCGGAGCACAGAACAGGGACATGCTTCTATTGTTTTGTATTCCCATGGTTACTTCAAATATTTCAACGCTTTCAGGCGGATCTAGAGTAAAACCAGTCTGCCAAGTTGTTAATACCTTAATCAATCTCAAATGTTTCTTTTAGGACAGTTCCCCAAAAGTGGATTATCATATAATATTTCCCTACTGGAAATTCCCCAATAAAAGAAAAGGATTTGGTTAAGAAATCTCTTCTTTGCTACTCCTTTGCAAAATTTACTATTAGGTTTTTGAGTTTTTGTCAAAATCCTGATCTTCATGTCCATACCGAAGGACATCGAATTTTCCGGTTTTTTGGTCCAGTTCGTAAATATTAAAATTTGTCCTCATATCTATTCCTTCGCGGTGGCTTGCAAAATTAATGGAAGCAGAGCCCTGGGGTCCAGAAATAATCCGGTGAAAAACGTTGGTGGGCCAGGTAAGCATGCAGCCACCTTCATAGAATGGTTCGCCGTTTTTTTTGATATAATCGGGTCCGACTTCAAATTTTTCCAATTCCCCGGTTTTCATGGAATATAGTTCTACAAAGCGAACTCCCTGGAGAACAACAAGGTTGTCTGCCTGATGAGTGTGCATGTACCAGGGCCGCTCTACATTCCCCACTGGACCGGGCGAAAAGGCTTCGCTGGAATGGATAACCCGGTCTATTGCACTAATATTAGGGATTAAACCTAAGGGAACCAGGTCGAATATTACCCCGGGAGTTTTTCGGAAAACGGGCATTTTTAAGATTCTGTAGTGGTGAGCTTTATCTTCGATTATTTTTGTATGACTGCTCATCTACTCTTCCCCCTTTCTGTTAAATATAATTGTTTACTTAATATAAGTTTCTTGATAACTAGCGCTTTTTCCTGCTAAGTAGAAAGCTTTAAAGTGGTAAAGGAGAGAGGGATATAAGGATTTTTGTCGAAGGAAAAATTTAAAAGAATTCGGGGTGGCAGCATGCATGATCTAATAGGAGTATTTTTTTCTTTTGTTTTTGTCTTTTTCCTGATCGGTATATCAGAAGCACTGAGAATAAAGGGCCTTGTAAATCCTGCCATTACCAGGAAGTTCATCCACATCGGGGTAGGACACTGGATATTTTTTGCCCGGGTTTTAATTGATTCTGGAGCATGGGCTCTTTTGCCCCCGGCAACTTTTGTGGGTATAAATTACCTATCCGGCAAGAAAAGGATTTTTAAAGCCATGGAAGGGAATTCGTCATCATCCCTGGGAACAGTTTTTTATGCTCTTTCGCTTTTAATTCTGGTCTTTCTTTTCTGGGGAGAAGGAAATTTTATTTATTTGGCCGCGGGGATAATGGTAATGGCCTGGGGTGACGGACTGGCTGCAATGGTTGGGAAAAAATGGGGAAAGAGAAGAATCCCTGTAATTCAACATGTTAAAACCTTGGTTGGATCCCTGGTGATGCTGGTAACAAGTTTTATTATCCTGGTTTTGATTTTGATTTTTTCCTTCTCCCAGAGCCCGGGAGAAGTGTTTTATATAAGCTTACTTACTGCACTGGGAGCAACAATCCTGGAAGCCCTGTTTCGCTCGGGGTGGGACAACCTTTTTGTCCCTCTGGGAACAGCTCTTCTTCTTTTTTTCCTTGTAGGAGGTTAAAACATGCAGGTTAATATTTTTTTGGCTATAACAACCAGCTTAATTATTGCCCTGATAGCTTACAAGAAAAGATCTCTTTCCCCAAGCGGGTTCTGGGGAGCAATACTTGTCGGAACTGTTATCATAAGTTTTGGGGGGTGGCTCTGGTTTTCCCTTCTGGCAATTTTTTTTATTTCTTCTTCCCTTCTTTCGAGGTACCGAAGATATGAAAAGGAAGAAACAGCAAAAAAATTTGCCAAAGGAGAAACCCGGGACCTGGCTCAAACCCTGGCCAACGGGGGCCTGGGCGCCGCCCTTGCAATTTTTAGCGCTCTCTTTGCCAGTCCTTTATGGTTTGGAGCATACCTGGGGGCAATGGCCACAGTCAATGCGGATACCTGGGCTACAGAACTGGGCATTTTAAGCAGGAAAACTCCCCGGCTGATTACCAACGGTGACCGGGTTCCCCCCGGAACAAGTGGGGGAATTACCCGGGCAGGTTTCCTGGCTTCAGTTGCGGCCTCTCTCCTAATTGGATTTACCGCCCTTGTAGGCCTTTTTATTCAGACCGCAAACTTTAAAAACCACTTCTGGGTAATCGGCGCAGCCCTTTTAGGGGGAACTTTAGGGGCTTTGCTGGACAGTTTCCTTGGAGCCACCAGGCAGGCGATGTATTACTGTGAAATCTGCGGAAAAGAGATTGAAATACCCGTCCACTCCTGTGGCAACAATACAGTTAAAATTAGAGGTTTTAACTGGTTGAATAATGATGGTGTTAATCTTGCCAGCAGTTTTTTTGGGGCTATGCTTGGGGCCCTGGGTGGTGTTATCTGGGGTTAGGGGGAGAAAAAAAGTGACCAAAAAAATTAGGGATTATTATTCTCCGCTGTCCCAATTTTTGTAATAATTTCTGTTACCAGTTCTATTTCTGCTGGTGTGAAGGAAACGGGGAAAACGGTATCTAAATCATCTGTATTTTCTGCAACTTCAAGCCAGGTTTCCTGGGCAAGGTTTCCCAGAATTCCAGTTATTTCATGGAGTTCTTCCAAAAATTTCTGGAGTTCGTTTTTAATGTAATCATCTCCGGTTATCGTTTTAAAAACCTGGCTGGTAATTTCAATTCCTGCCGGAAGGGAATAGTATAGATTTGCCTGAGCCAGAACAGTGTTTTCTTTTTCGGTATACTGGATGATGGTTTCAACTGAACAGGGAAAGGTTATAATTTTTTCAAGGACTAAATCCGCAGAGAAAGAAAACTTATTGTTTCCCCAGGAATGTATTGTAAGTGTGCTTTGGGGTTGAATGGTACTGCGGCTTTGAACGGAAAAAGATTTGTTTTCCCGGGGAAGAAAAATAAACCCCCGATCTTTTTCTTTAAGGAAAACTGTTAATAGTTTTCCCAGTAGAGAAAAATTATCGGGGTTGAAAAGTTCCTGATAAACTACAAAAAAAGAAGCAGGGTATTCTCGAGAAAATTCAAGTTCTCTTTTTTCCGGTTGTTCAGCGGTAAAAACAACGGGAGAAAAAGCTGCCGATATTAAGAGGAGTATAAGGATTGATGAGACCATTGGGCGAAACATAGAAAACTCCCTTTCTTGTTATTAAAAGGATTTTATGGTGGGGATTTCATCTCTATCAGTACGTTTCCAACCTGGTTCTTTTGCCCTGGGCTTAAGAAAATGGCGAAAGCAAGGCCTGCAGGTTTTTTATCCTCAACAATTTCATTCCCGATTTCTGGAGAAAGACCTGCCAGCTTTAGTGCTAAAAAGAAGAGAAGGTCAAAGAAGTTGTCCGGTTCATATAGGAGTAGGGTTTTTCCGTTATGTTCACCGGCATAGGGTCTACAGAGGAGGAAATGGTTTAAAAAAGTATAAATATTTAACCAGGGGGTGCTTCAATGAAACTGGAGGAAGTACTAAAAAAGAACTCAGAAAAAGTAAAAATAGCTGGAAAAGAAGTCAAAATTTTGGCAGTAAATAAAGAACTGGAACTAGCGGAACAGTTTAATGTTGGCCCCAGAGCAATTCAGATAAAATCCCTTGAACTGGATATCCTCCCTGCCAGGTACCTTCGCAATTACGGAACGACTGGAATTTCGGGTCAGCTCAAATTATTAAAAGCCAAAGTTGGAATTGTGGGAGCGGGAGGGCTGGGAGGTTTTTTGATAGAACTTTTAACCAGGATGGGTGTGGGAGAACTGGTGGTCCTGGATAAGGATATTTTTGAGGATAATAATTTAAATCGGCAGATTTTTTCCCGGGAAAATAATCTTGGGCGGAGTAAAGTAGGAGCAGCTGCACAGAGAGTAAAAACGGTAAATAGCGGGGTTTTGTTTTCTGGGGTAAAGGTAGAGCTAAGAGAAAAAAATGGTATTGATTTTTTTGCGGGGTGTGAGGTGGTCTGCGATGCCCTTGATAACCTATCCTCCCGGCTTCTTCTCCAGGAAATATCCCGGAAACTAAAAATCCCAATGGTTCACGGAGCCATTGGTGGATATTGCGGCCAGGTGATGACCATTTTTCCCGGCGACCGGGGTCTGGAAGAGATCTACCCCATCCATCAGGAAAAAATCCCGGATAAATTCAGTGAAGAAGAACTGGGTAACCCTTCTGCTACCCCAGCCATGGTTGCTGCCTGGCAGGCCCAGGAGGTAGTAAAAATCATCCTCGGAGAGGGAGAATTAATACGCAACAGAATGCTTTTTTTCGATGCACGGTTAGGGTTAGTTGAAATGATTCGGTTTGACGGAACTTAAAAGGGTAAATTAAATTTTTAGTTTATTATCTATAAATCAGGATGCAGGGAGGGCTTTTTTTGGACAAAAAACCGCTGGAAGATATTGTAGTTCTTGACCTGACCAGGGTTCTTGCGGGACCCTTTTGCACAATGCTCCTGGCTGATCTGGGGGCAGAGATAATAAAAGTAGAAAGACCCGAAATAGGGGATGATGCCCGCCATTATGGGCCGTTTCTCAAGGGTAAAAGCGTCTATTTTATCAGCTTAAACCGGGGGAAAAAAAGTATCGTCCTGGATTTTAAAGAAGAAAGAGACCGGAAAAGGCTCCTGGAAATGGTACCCCAGGTGGACGTCCTGGTAGAAAACTTTAAACCCGGAACAATGGATAGATTGGGATTTGGTTATGAAAGACTGCGAGAAATCAATCCCGGCCTGGTTTATGCCAGTTCATCGGGTTATGGTTATTCCGGGCCCGAATCCGAGAAAGCAGCCTATGACATGATTGTGCAGGGAAGAAGCGGAATCATGAGTATTACTGGAGATCCCGATGGCCCCCCGGTTCGAGTGGGTATGTCCATTGGTGATATTAACGCTGCCCTTTTTACTGCCCTGGGAATAAGCACAGCTTTATTCGCCCGGGAAAGAACTGGAAAGGGTCAGCGGGTTGATGTGGCAATGTTTGATGCAATGGTGGCTATCCTGGAAAACGCAATAGCCCGGTATTTTGTTGATGGAAAACCACCAGGACCTCTGGGGACAAGGCACCCCTCAATAACCCCCTTTGAAGCTTTTAAGGCAAAAGATGACTGGGTTATTATCGCAATAGGGAATGATAATTTGTGGTGGTGTTTTTGCCGGACCATGGGGCGAGAAGATTTAATAGAAGATCCTCGATTTAAGACCAATGCCCTGCGAACCGATAATTACAGGGAATTAAAGCCAATTCTTGATGAATTGCTGGGCGCGTATCAAGCGGCAGAATTAAGGACTCTCCTCGAGGTAAATGGAATTCCCAATGGTTCAATTAATTCTGTTGACAAACTTTTCTCTGATCTGCAACTGGAAGCCCGCAAAATGCTCGTTGATATAATGGACCCTGACCTGGGGCCGGTAAAAGCCGCCGGCAATCCAATCAAAATTTCTTCTCTCCACGATAGCGATCAAAGAGCCCCTGCCCCAGAACTCGGGGAGCATAACTCTGAAATTCTTAAAAGATTTGGCCTGGAGTAATTACTGCTTCGCAGAAAAAATAAGTTTTGGAGTTTAAAATAATTTTTCTGGTGGAGGTTACCTGGAAGTGAACAACAAATTTATAACTTTTTTCTTGATTTTCTTTGTCCTGCTGATCAGCCTGCAAGGATGTAATCATGCACAAACAGGAGAAAATTCACAGGAATGGCCTGAAGAAAAAACCTTCTCCATTCAAATTGAAGGTATGGAGGAAGAAATTGAAGCAAGACTATTTATTGACGAAGAAATTGGGAAAAAAACCTATTATCCCAGCCCCATGGAACCAGTTACCAAACCAGGGGAAGTCTGGTTTTATTATTCCTGGAATGGAGAGATAAACGAGAATGCCTATGTGAGATTTTCCCAGGTGGACCCTGAAAAAACGAAGGATCTCGGAGAAAAAGTTTTTGACCCGGAATGGATTTTTCCGGAAGAGGGATGGCAGTTAAGAGAGGAAAGTTCAGTCTCGGATGAATGGCAGGATAGGATTTATCTCTATTCTAACGAGAATCTGGGCCGGGCAGCCAAGGTGGAACTGGGTAGAGATAGCGAGGGCAAAAGTTTTTTCTTTGTAACCCAGTACCAGTACGAGTACGGGGATGGCATTTATCCCCGGGCCCGGCTGATCAAGGAGAATTTTTTCTGCCTGGAAAAAAATGAGTACCTTCTAAAAATGAATTCGGAAAACTCAGATTGATCTTGTGAAAATTTTCAAAACCAAACAAGGAAGGTGTTAGCCGTGAAAATTATTGATTGGGGACCTGATCTCAGGGTGAGCCAGCTCTGTTTTGGCAGTCTTGTAATGGGACCACTGCAGAGAGATATGCCCCCCGATAAAGGAGCGGAAGTAATTAAAACAGCCATAGATAAAGGGGTTAACTTTATTGATACCGCACAATCCTACCGGACCTATGAACACATTCGCCTAGCAATAAAGGATAGGACAGAGAGAATTTTTCTTGCAACTAAATCTCACGCTAAAGGATACGCGGAAAAAGAAGAAGCCATAAAAGGAGCCCTGGATAAAATGGAAGTTGACCATATCGATATTTTTCACCTGCATGCTCCCCGGGCAACTCCAGATGTTTTTCGGGAGAGAAAAGGAGCTCTGGAATGCTTACATGATTACAAGAGAAAGGGGATTATCGGCAGGGTTGGAATAGCCACTCATGCGGTCCCGGTAGTCAATGCTGCTGCGGAAAGAGAGGAAATTGATATTGTTTTTCCCATAATTAACCTTGCTGGTATGGGGATTTTGCAGGGGAACCGGGTGGAGATGGAAAAAGCAATTGCCAGGGTTAATAAGGTCGGGAAACCCCTTTATGCTATGAAGGTATTCGGAGGGGGCAACCTTATGGGAGAGAGAAAAGAGGCAGTAGAATATGCGCTTTCCGTACCTGGCATAGAGGTGCTGGCGATTGGAATGGCCAGCGCTGAAGAAGTGGAGGTAAATATTGGACTCCTGAAGGGAGAAATAAATCAGGAGATGCTGGAAAGGACAGCAGGGCCCGAGAAGATACTGAAAATATTAAATTTCTGCACTGGCTGTGGAACCTGTATTGAATACTGCCCCAGTGAGGCCCTGGAATTGATAGAAGAAAAATGCGAGGTGGACCGGGATAAATGTATCCTCTGTGGTTACTGTGCCCCCCATTGCCCGGAGTTTGCAATTAGAGTTGTTTGAAAAATGATGCAAGAGCGGGAATAAAAAAACAAAGATTAACTCCCGGGGAAAATAAAATAAAGCGGTCAGCGATGAATTTCCAGTTTAATTTTAGCCCCTGACTGTAAGCGGCTGAATTAAGGCCGGCCTTTGGCCGGTCTTTGTTTTCGGTGGTTTTTAACAGTAAAAAGAGGGAGGAATTCGGATTGAACAAGGATTACAACCTTAAAACAACCCCAATGAAACCTATTTATAACTGACAATTATTCCTGATAATGGTATAATTATGTAAGTATTTGCGAGATTAAATTCTCTTAAAAAAGGAAAAAAACTAACACACACAAAACAAAATCTTTTGTTGGGTTACTTTCCCTCACCTGTTTTTCCAGGGTTAGGGTGGTAATAAAGAAAAACCCTTTATTTAATGAGGGAGGAGGTAAAATAATGAAAAAGTTAATGATTTTATTGGTTTTAGTAGTAATGGTTTTTTCCCTTGCAGTAACTGTTTTGGCAGCTGGAATGCCCGCAGCGCATGGGGTTGATGGCAGGACTTTCGGAGGTCTTGTATCTCAGGAAGATCCTAAAACTTTAGCAGACCATGTAAGTGGAAATGTTGGGGGAATTCCTTCAGCACACGGATTAAGCGGAGCCGGATTTGGTGCTGCTGTTGCTGGAGCTGATCCCTGTTTCATAGCCGGTCATGTAAGCGGAAGATAGTTAATAGAAAATATAATGGGCTTTAACAAAGTAAATACCTAATAATTATGGGAGCCTTTAAACAGGCTCCTTTTTTTGTTTGTTTTGACAAGATATTTTTTAGAAAAACCCGTGCAAAAAGAAACGGACCCTGAAAAGGACCCGTTTCTTCAAGTTAAGCCGGAATGTTGCAAAACCGGCAGGGGTCCGGGTAAAAGGAGAGGTTACCCGGACATAAATTATGGGGTGTCATAATTCACCTTTAATTGTAAAGGGTATTTGTGTTGATTTTGTGAAGTTTCTCTAAGAGTTTTTTGAGGCCAATAACAAAACCCCCAAGAAGGGGGTTTTGTCTTTTACTTACTAAAATCCGCCGGTATCATCGTCGTCACCAAGGTCCGGATCGTCGAAGGGATCATCTCCAGCGTCAGGATCGGCAAAGGGATCTTCTTCCATATCGAAGTCTTCCTCGGGTGGTGCACCACAACCGGCCATGGCGATGAACCCAACAGCAAGAAGCAAAACCAGAAGGAATATCAGCTTTTTGTTACGCATGTTATTTTAAACCTCCTTTTTGTGTTTGCTTTAACTGCTTAAAATTATAAGTCATAATTGTGATAAAAATATGATAGAAAATCAAAATTATTGGAAAATATAAATGGGTTTTTTGCAGGGGTTTTTACAGGGGATATAGGGAGAAATGACGAATTCGATAATATAGGATAGGGGGTGTTTTTTTGAAGATTTTACATACTGCAGATGTCCACCTGCGTGAACCGGATGATGAGCGCTGGCAGGCTCTCGAGGAAATATTAGAAATAGCGGAAAGAGAAAAGATTGACCTGCTTGCAATCAGCGGAGATCTTTTTGATACGGAAAATATTGGTGAACAATTACGTCCCCGGATAAGTAATTTGTTCTCCCGTAGGGGCTTTAAAATCCTTCTCATTCCAGGAAATCACGACAGGGAAGTTTTTGGAAAGGGTTATTATTTCGGCGATAGCGTCCATGTTTTCCGAAATTTAGAAGAACCTCTAGACTTGGAGGATTTAAAAATCTGGGGTTTTCCTTTTACTGACTTAGAAGGACCGGAATTATTGCGTTACCTGCGAAAAATTAAAAAGGGAAGTAATCAGGCTTCCCAGGTACTTCTTTTCCATGGTGAATTACTTGATGCTTTCTTTCAGCGAAAAGATTTTGGGGACGAGGGGGGAAGCCGCTACCTTCCCGTTCGCCTATCTTATTTTGAGGGGCTGGGCTTGGATTATGTTCTCGCAGGTCATTTCCACTCCGAGTTAAGGATATGGGAAATCTCCGGTGGAGGTTCTTTCATTTACTCCGGCTCTCCGGTTTCCGTTACCCGGCGGGAGAGGGGGCCCCGGAAGGTTAATCTTTTGCAACCGGGGGAAGGACCGGTTGAAATTGAGTTGAAAAGCAGATTTTTTCAACAGGTCTCGGTAGAAATAAGTCCTTTCGAGGATGAAGATCCTGTCGGAAAGGTAAAAAGGAAGATGGGTGTCCTGCCTGATAATGCAATGCCTTTGCTGGAAGTAAGGGGATTTGTTGATGGGAACAAACTTGGGAAAAACGAAGAACAGGTAATAAATGAGATAAAAAATCTTGCAGTTGAATATAATGCGGAGGAAAATTCTTATATTGAAATCCGGGACGTGGGGATGATCCTGGAAGAAGACCTCTTTAAAAGCTTTGAAGAAAAACTGGAAAGAATAGAACATCCGGACCAAAACGACCTCTGGGAAATGGCCCTGCGGGCAAGACTGGAGGTGAAAAAATGAGATTCAAAAGAATTGAAATAGATGATTACGGTCCCTTGCAGGGCTGGTCCCTTAAGGATCCCGGGAACTTCAACCTGCTCTTCGGGCGTAATGAAGCTGGAAAAACCCTGATCATTGAAGCAATATGGAAAATGCTCTGGAAAAAGCATGCCCGGAAACTTAGAGGAGCAGAAAGGGTAGACGAGCAGCCCCGGGGGTTTTTAAGGCTGGAGGTAGACGGAGAAGATGTTCGTTTTCCAGATATAGGGAACCTCGACAGCAAAATTGATTTAACTCCCGAACTCTGCCGCAATACATTTATTGTCCGCAACAGCGACCTTTTTATTGAAAACGAAGGAGATTATTTCACCCAGGTAACCAGCCGTCTTACGGGTCTGAAATCTGCAGAAATTGACCAGATAGAAGAAGCAGTTAGGCAGATAGCTTTGTTGACCCCGGGCAAGTTGATTTTCAAGGATGACGCTCCAAGTGGGAAATTAAAAAGCAGAATTGAAAATGCTCGCAAATTAAGGGAAGAAATTGAAGGCCTGCTGCAGAGGATAAAAGAAAAAGGCTGGGACGAACTGGAAAGCGAACTGGTCAGTAATATTGAAAATATCCAGCTACTGGAGCAGGACCTGAAAGAACTGGAACTGGCCCGCAGGAGAAAAATGTATGAGGAAGGAAAGGAAGCCAATGAAGAGCTAAAAAAACTGGCCAGGGAAATTTCGGGCTTGCAAGAGTTTTCCCGGGAACAGGCAGCTCAATGGTGGGAATTAAATTCCGAACGCCGGGGAAAAGCGAAAAACCTGGAAAAATTAAGTGGAGAAGAAAAAGAATTCAAAGCGGAATTAAAGGAAGTAGATGAAGGGCTACAGCAAGTTGAATCAGAGTTAAACAGGCTCGGCAAAGCCAAAGGAGTTGTTGATGGTGAGGTTCTTCCCGACCTGAAAGAAATGGAACGGAAAGAACAGCAATTAAACGAAAAAAAGAAAGGGGAAAATTTCCTCAAGAATACCGGGATTGTTTCTCTAATATTAATTGTCATTTCTGGTTTGCTGGCGGCATTTGTGCCCGAAATGCTGAACCATTCTTACGCAGCAGGAGCTCTGGGACTTGCTTTCGGAGTTTTTTCCTGGTTCCGGATATACACCTTGAAAAAAGAGGAAGGAGAAATAGCCAATAGTTTAAGTCGGATAAAAAATAATCTCCAGCCCTTTGGCATCAGCAGTGAAGAAAAAAAAGACCTGGTTATAGCTATTGAAAAATTACAACAGGAATACGAGGAATGGGAGAGCAAGAAAAGTAACCTGGGAAAAAGAAGGTCCTACGCGGAGCGGCGGATCCAGGAAATCAGCAGGGAGCAAAAAGATATGCAAGATAGAATAGAGAAAATTGATCAGGAAATAGAAGAAATCAAGAAAAATAGTTCTGCAGAGGATCTGGACCAGTATAAGCAAAAGTTAAAAAGAAAAGAAGACCTGAAGGAAAGGGAAACCAAACTTATTTATGCCCTGCAGAGAATTTTCCAGATAAGAGATGAAAACAGGGACTGGGATAAGTTGATAGAAGATTACAGCCAGTACCAGGATCAGGCCCCGGGGCAGGAATATACGGAGCAGGTTGAAAAAGAAAAGGAAGAGAAACTCGTTAAATTAAAAGAAATGCAAAAGGAAAAGGATAATGAACTGGAGAATTTCCGGAAAGAACTAAAAGAAATTGAAAGGGAAGTAAACAAGGAAGTTTTCCCTGAAGAAGAATTTATCCCCTGCAGTACCTCCCTTGATTTAGAGGAGGTAAAAAAGAAAATAGATAACTTTGTTAATTTCCACGAAACAAGCAAGGAAAGGGCCAAAATTGTTATTGACATTTTTTCCGAAATAAAAGAGGAAGAAGAGGAAAAGGTCTCGGAAATTTTTTCCGATAGCCGGGTTGGGGAAATCTTTGCGGGGATTACGGGAGGAAGGTACAATCAGGTCAGTTATGATCGGGAAAGTGGAGAAATAATCGCCTGGGAAGAAGGCGGGAAAATTATCCCTGCAAGGAACCTCTCGGGGGGAGCCTTTGACCAGCTCTACCTGGCCATTCGGGTTGCCATGGGAGAAAAAATCCTGGGAGAAAAAACGGGATTTTTTATCCTGGATGACCCCTTTATCAAAGCAGATCAGGACCGTTTAAAACGGCTTCTTGGTACCATAAAAGAATTAACAACAAGAGGCTGGCAGGTCCTTTATTTTACCTGCAAGAATGAAGTCCGGGAAATACTGAAACCCTCCCTGGAAAATGGCGAGATAAAACTCGTTGAAATATAAAAAGTTAAAAAAGAATAAAAATAGAGCCCTTCCCAAAGAAGGGCTCTATTTTTAATCGGAAGTCTGTTCAAAAACAGAATATTTATCTCCCTGGACCTTAATTGCCAGCGGCAGAGGTTTTTCTAGTACTCCGTCTTGGGAAAAAGAAGTAGGTCCCCGGAGTAGGGTGGTTTCAAAAAAGAAAAAGGAGTTCTGCATATTCGGAGGCTCGCTACCGGCGGCGTGTAAAATTTCCAGGATAAAGTAAAGAGCGTCATGAGCATTGAAAGCGAAACTATCGGGGTTTCCTACAATTTCCGAGAATTCTTCTTTAAAAGTAAGGTTTTCATCTCGTTCCTCCAGAAGGGCCGGGCAGATAACTGCGAAATAATCTTTATTTGTTCGAGGAAGGTTATCCAGGCTGGGAGGGAGTACAAAAACAAATTCGGCTGTAATATCCTCAGCCAAAACAGGATCAAGGACAAGGATTGGAGTTTCGGAAAAATCCTCTATTGGACTGGAAGGTTCCTTAATATTTATGCCCAGCTCTGTTAAAGCGTTTTTTAATAACTCAATTTCAATTGTCGGGTGCTCTCCCAGAATCAGGGCTTCCTCTGTTTTCAGTTCATTGCGCAGGATATTTTTCAGGGGTAAGGCTATTTGTTGGGGGGCGGGGGTCAGATTGAACGAAAACTCACCTCCCCTGGTAGGAAAAAACGGAGAAAGAAGAACCGTATCTCGTTCTGCGGTTATTTCGGCCAGGGTCAGGGTAGAGGTTTGATCTGTGGCCCCGATAACTGCCAGAACTTCCCAATCTCCATCAAGAAATTCCTTGGTCTTTTTGGTCAGGTCATTGTTTTCTTTGGTGAAGGTAATAAATTCAATCTGGAGGGAAAAATCAAGTTCCTTCCGGGAAAAAAATTCGTTGAAAGCCACGGTTAAAGCAGCCTGGGTTGTTCGGGAAAGGTGATTGCCGCTAATTTCATAATCTTCTTTCACAATCCCCAGAGCATAGTTAGGTTGCTCACCTTCCCCTCCCCAGATAGAAAAGATTATGGCCACAATAAACAGGACAGCTATTATTTTTACCACGGGGTTTTTCGCCAAAAAACCCACCTCCCCAAAAACAGAGAAAAATTTAATTGCGCAGGGTTGCTTTAAGCCTGTCGGGATAAATTAGTAAATCCAGGAGATCACGAATATCAGTACCCACTACCGCAGCGGCTTTAATCGTATCCGAACTGGCACCTTCTACCTGAATTACACCCAGGCCCAGAATGCTGTTTTTCAACATCAGGCTGTCGTTATAACCATTTCCAACTGCGGCTACGTGATCGCAATTCAGGGTTTTAATAAACTCGTATTTAGCCTTGTTTTGCAGTTCAGGTCCGATTATTTTTACCTCGCAGTTAACTCCCTCCAGTTCTTTTTCCACTGAACCGAAGGTGTCAGCAGAAATGATAAAAACCTGGAGTTGGTTGGCCAGCAGGTTCAATCTTGAAGCAATACCGGGTAACAGTTTGCCATCCTGGCCCAGGGTTCCGTTGAAGTCAAGAACCAGGTATTTTAATTTCAGAGTTTCCCTCCCGGGAATTTCAATAGTTAACATAAAACTCCCTCCCTGGTGTTTTTTCTTCTCTTAATCCAGAAAAATAATTGCTCCTGCGCCAATTAAAAAGAGCAGTCCCAGAAAACGGATTAAGAGACGAATGTTTTCCTGGCCTTTTTCTTCGAATTCTACCTTGATGCCCCAGAAAGAATAGAATTTCTGGATAAGCGGCAGGACTTTCTCCAGATTGTAGGAAATTAAAATGGATCCCACGGAAAAAAATAAGAAAATAATAAAGCCGATCAGCGCCTGGGTTTCCATGGTGTACCTCCGTTCTTAATATAGGTTTAACTGGTAATATGATACCTGATTCTGGTACAGTTGTAAATAAAGGGTTTTGGTCAGTTTTGCCCGGTGGTTATTGAGGGGAAAAAGTGTTATAATGTACCGGCGAATCAAACTTTTTGCTCTGACAAAGTGAGGTTTTTGCTGTGAAAGCTCAGTCTCTTCCTCGACTTACAGATCGCCCCATAGTCCCTACTTTATTATACCTCTCCTGGCCGATAATTGTTGGCCAGTTTTTGCAGTTGAGCTATAATCTCGCAGATACTTTCTGGGTCGGGAAAATGGGTCCGGTTTATCTCGCGGCAATTTCCATTTCTTTTCCCCTGATCTTTGTAGTTTTTTCAGTTGCAGCGGGTTTTTCCATTTCCGGGGTTGCACTGGTTTCCCAGTATACAGGTGCCAACCAGAAAGAAAAAGCCAACCTGGCCGCAGGGCAGGTAGTCCTGATTGCTCTTGGTTTATCAGTTGTTTTCTCCAGTCTGGGCCTGATTTTCGGCCAGTATCTTTTGCGCCTTGTCGGTGCGGGAGACGATGTCCTGCCCCATGCCTGGGCCTATTTCCGGATAATAACCGGCGGAATTCCCTTGATTTTCCTCTACTTTATATTTACCGCAGTCCTGGAAGGGGTAGGGGATACTATAACACCGATGAAGATAAAAGTAGCTTCTGTTTTATTCAATATAATCCTGGATCCCTTTATTATTTTTGGCTGGGGATTTTTTCCGGCCTGGGGTATTCAGGGAGCAGCAATTGCCACCGTTGTTACTCGTTTTGCTGGTGCCCTTGTAGCCACCTATATCCTTGTTACCGGGCGCAAGGGACTTCAGATCGGTTTAAAGCATCTAATTCCCGATCTGGAAATGATCAAGAAAATTTTCCGGATAGGAGTTCCATCTGCTGTTGGAATGTCTGCCCTTTCCACGGCGATGACCGTAATGACTGGTATAGTAGCGGTTTATGGTACATTTACTGTTGCTGCCTGGGGTGTGGGCACAAGGATTTTTTCTTTATTTGTTATGATTGCAATTGGTTTAAGCAGGGGAACTGCGATCCTTGTCGGCCAGCACCTGGGGGCAGATCAGCCTGACCATGCAGGGCGGACGGCTTTTGTTGCTTCCATTATTGTTTTTGTCCTGATGGTTTCTGTGGCAGGAGTCATCTGGCTTTTTGCTTCTGAAATTATGGGTCTTTTCAGCGAGGAAACCCTGGTTGTAGAAATTGGGACAGGGCTTTTGCGAATAGGAAGTTTTGGTTATGCCTTTCTGGGGGTATTAATGGTCCTGGGAGGGGCCCTGCAGGGCGCCGGGAAAACAATGGAAAGGACATTTTTTGATATCCTGGAAGTCTGGGTAATCCAGATTCCCCTGGCTCTTTTATTGTCCAGAGTTCTTGGAATGGGCAAAGAAGGTATCTGGTGGGCAGTTTTTATTGCCAAGGTTACCGGGTCAGTTTTAATCGCAATCTGGGTATCCAGGGGCACCTGGAAAACCAAGGTTATTGAAGAATCCCCTGCCCACCATCCTTTAACCAGAGAACAGATGGGTTCGGATTAAATTTAAAAAGTTTCCCCACTTCGGTGGGGTTTTTTTCGGAAATAAAAGGGAGAGCAAGTTTTCTATAGAATTAACAGGTTAAAAGGAAATAGGGTGGTGAACCATGGAAACTCCCGTCCGCGAAATTCTGGTAAAAAAAGATAAGTCCCTCCTGGATAATTACGTTTCCCGCCTGCAAGGAGATCAAAATTTCAGCCTGGTTTCACTTGTGGATGAACTGGCTCCTTATCTTGTTATGGAAGCCAACCTTCGTTACGGTAACTTCCACCAGATAAAAATGAATTTGTTTCTCCGGCGAATGGCCAACGCAGGTTTATTGAGCCGGGAAACCCAGTTAAGACTTGCCCGCCTTATTTTAATGGAAGGCATGAACAGGGAATGGATAGAAATTCAAGGAGGTTTTCTCCGTGGAGGGGAAGAACCCGAAGATCCCCTCGCCAGGATGCTAGAAGCCCTGGGAGCAAAAAATATCCACAACGCCTATTTTTACGCCTGCCAGGCCTACCGGGAAGAGCCGGTTGAACTGGCTCAGGGACTTTTGTGGTTAAGCACAGCCAGTATTCCCGACACCCTCGGGCACTCCTTCAGCTGTTTTCTTCCGGTTATAGCCGACCTGGTCTTACCCGGTCATCCGGCAGCTCCAGCTTCCCTTTTTTCCTATCTCCTTTATCTGGGCCGCTTCCCGGTGCCCGGGGATTTACCCACACCCGTAAAAAGCGCCATGCTCGATTTAAATAGCCTTTTACAAACCTGTGCTTCTGGAGATGGGATAGTAAACCTGCACCACATGATAACCCTTTACTTATTTTTGCAGTGGGAGCTGACTTCCTTCAACCGGGGCAGGGGACTCCCTTTCAAAATTTTAGAGGAATGGGTTTCGGAAAAAACTCTGGATCAGGATAGGCTGGAAAGGCTGGAAAAAGCTGAACTTCCCGAACCTCCCAACAGCTTTGAAGAATTTGCCCAGAAATTCAACCTGGAGGAT